>CALOED010000296.1:0-22491 GCA_942492005.1 uncultured Saprospiraceae bacterium | reverse complement strand
AATAGCTTCCAAGATAGTTTCGATAGTTTCTTCGTTAGATCTCCAAGTTAGGAGCGAAACCACCTTCGTCACCAACAGCTGTGTTCAAGCCTTTGGCGAAAGCTTTCAAAAGCTGCTTTCAAAGAGTGGAAAGTTTCGGTACCCATTCTGAGAGCTTCGGCAAAATTAGCAGCTCCGTGAGGCATAACCATGAATTCCTGGAAGTCAACTGTATTATCAGCATGACTACCACCATTCAAGATAATTCATCATAGGAACAGGTAAAGTTTTGGCTCAATGCCGATATTTCAGCAGACAGCATGAAGGCGTATTTATTCGAAATGCTTCCTTTTGAAAATCGAAATACGGGGGCAGATACAACTTCGGCTACCTTCGGAATAGGAGCAGCTCGAAATTGGGCATTTTCAAAATTTCAACAATTTAGCGCAGCTAACCAAAACCGCCTTATCGTTTCATTTTTGCAATTCGACCAAACGATTTGCAACATGGGAACGCACAAAAATATCATAGCAGTCTTGCCCGGAGCGGTAGCTAATCCAGAAATTATAGTCATAGAAGGGCATTTTGACAGCCGTTGCGAGACTGCTTGTGATATTACTTGCGATGCGCACGGCATGGAAGATAACGGAAGCGGTTCTGCTTTGGTTTTAGAATTGGCTCGCACCATGAGTAAATATACTTATAATCAAACCATCGTTTTTATGCTTACGATAGGCGAGGAGCAGGGCTTGTACGGCGCAAATGCCTTTGCCGAGTTTTGCAACCAAAAAAACATTGGCGTAAAAGCCGTTTTTAATAATGATGTAATAGGCGGTATTCTTTGCGGTCAAACTTCTTCTGCGCCTAGTTGTCCGGGGCTGAATGATATTGACAGCACGCAAGTCCGAATTTTTTCGCAAGGCAGTAGTGCTTCTATTCACAAAGGATTGGCTCGTTTTGTGAAATTGGAATACCAAGAAGAGTTACTTCCGCACGTCAGTGTGCCAATGATGATTACCTTGATGTCTGCCGAAGACAGAACAGGGCGAGGCGGTGACCATATTCCTTTTCGCCAGAGAGGTTATGCTTCTATTCGATTTACATCTGCCAACGAACATGGCGATGCGTCAAATGGACCAGGCTACACCGACCGACAACACACGCACAACGACGTTTTAGGTGTAGATACCGACGGCGACCAAATGATTGATAGCTTTTTTGTGGATTTCAATTACTTATCCAGAAATGCGGCAATCAATGGCGTAGGCGCATCAATGGCAGCTATTGGCCCAGTTACGCCAAGTTTTACTTCCGTGATTCTTCCGGGCGGAAATGTTCAAATTGATATTACCGACCCGAATAACTATGGTGCGTATCGTATTGGTTTCAGAAATACTTCCAATGATTTTGATACCCTTTATAATACCAATCAATTAACCTATGTTGTGCCATTGAGCTTAAATGGGATTTACTATTTTAGTGTTTGTTCAGTGGATAGCAACGGTGTAGAAAGTTTGTTTGCCAGAGAAGTAAGACATATTGTAACGACTACTGCCGTAGAAGAGCCGAAAGAAAATGAAATAAATTACGAACAAAATATATTTTTACATCAAAATCGCCCTAATCCATTTGATGAAGCTACTTATATCGGATTTGATGTCAAACAAAAAGTGAAGTATAACACGGCTTACTTGTCGATTGTTGGAATTGATGGAAAAGAAATTCAGCAAATTCCAGTAGAATTGAACTTAGGCATGAATGAAGTACTTTATACGCACGGATATGGCGTACAAGGCGTTTACGTTTATTCGCTCGTAGTAGATGGAATAATTGTAGATAGCAAAAGAATGATATTTGCTTTTTAAAAGTACAATGAACAAATAGGGCTAATTAATTATCAAAGAGCTATAAATTATAATAATCTAGATATTATTTAAATGGAGATAGAAGACAAACAAAGTGAAGGGAGCGACAGGTTTCCCGATGTGGTGACACGACACCGAGCAGGTTACATTAAGGAATTTAATCAAGACGGCAATCAATTTGAGTTTATATGTGAAAATGATGTAACGCTAGTGATAACGGTGCTTACCGAGCAAATGTTCCGATTGAGATACGCTGCTCAAGGCGAGTTTATGCCCGATTTTTCGTATGCGATTGACGAAAAATTTAATCCAGAACAACCACAACTCTACTGCGAAGAGTATGATGAATACTACGCCATTGCTACTTTTCAATTGACTTGCCAAGTGATGAAACAAGGCTTATTAGTCAATTTTTTTGATAGAGATGGCAATATTATCTGCGAAGATGAAGAAGGATTTTACCTTCGAGAAAGTCTGATGAAAGGCATCACAGAAATAAAAGTAACCAAAAAAGCACCACCCTAGCAAAATGTTTTTTGGCTTAGGCGATAAGGCTTCCGAACTGAATATACGAGGCAAAGCCTTTGAAAATTGGTGTACCGATGCTTTTGGCTATACGGCTGAGACCGACCCCTTGTATCGAGCAATTCCATTTTATTATGGCCTGCATGAAGGTTTGGGTTATGGTATTTTCTTTGATAATTCTTACCGAACTCGTTTTTCTTTTGATAGAAAAGAAAATCAAGTCAGTAGCTTTTCAGCCGATGGAGGCGAGATGAATTACTATTTCATCTATGGGCCCGAACTCACCGATGTTACCAAACAATATATGGCACTCACAGGAAAACCAGAGTTGCCGCCGCTTTGGTCGTTGGGCTACCATCAATGCAAATGGAGTTATTATCCGCAAAGTAGAGTGCAAGAATTGGCGCAAGAATTTCGAGACAAAAAAATACCTTGCGATGCCATTTATTTGGATATTGACTACATGGACGAGTTTCGAGTATTCACTTGGAATAAGGATTTTTTCCCCGACCCAAAAGGCTTGGTGGACGACCTAAAAGCCAAAGGAATGCAAACCATCGTAATGATTGACCCAGGCATCAAGGTAGATAAAAACAATTGGGTGCATCAAGAGGGCTTGAAAAATGGCTATTTCTGCCGAAGAGAAGATGGAATGTTGATGAAAGGCCCCGTCTGGCCACCTGAATGTCATTTTCCTGATTTTACACATCCCAAAGTAAGAGAATGGTGGGGCGGATTGTATCGTGAAATGATTCAAGATATTGGAATTAGTGGTTTTTGGAATGATATGAACGAGCCAGCTATTTTTAAAATTAATTATAAAACCTTTCCAGATACGGTGAGGACAATTACGACGGCAATAATTGCAACCACAAAAAGGCGCATAATATTTACGGACTTCAAATGTCGAGGTCTTCTTTTGATGGGATTAAGAAATTGAGACCTGAAAAACGCCCGTTTTTGCTCACTAGAGCCACATTTTCGGGCGGACAACGCTATGCCGCCGCTTGGACGGGCGACAACCTCGCTACATGGGATCATTTGCATTATGCTAATATTCAGTCGCAACGCATGAGCGTCTCGGGTTTTTCTTTTATTGGTTCTGATATTGGCGGTTTTGCTGAAAATCCAACGGGCGAACTATTTGTTAGGTGGTTGCAATTAGGCATTTTTCACCCACTTATGCGAGTACATACAATGGGAGATCACCTCGACGGCGGCGCACCGATTGACCCCGAAGAGGTCAAATGAATGACGGAAAGTGGTTTGGTACAAGACCAAGAACCATGGTCATTTGGCGATAGTTTTACAAGTATTGCACGCAAAGCTATTGAATTGCGCTATCAATTATTACCCTATTTATATACCGCTTTTCGTAGAAATGTACAAACGGGCGAACCTGTCCTCTTGCCTTTATCATTCTATGACCAAAAAGATACACACGCTGCGGAATACGAAGAAGCGTTTATTTTCGGACGAAAAGTGTTGGTTTCTCCTGTAACCGCACCTGATACAAGAGCGAAGCAAGTGTATTTGCCCAAAAACGATTGGTATAATTTCTGGACAAGTGAGTTTTTTGAAGGGCAAGAAGCCATAAATGTAGCGACTCCCCTTGACCAAATCCCTGTTTTTGTACAAGCTGGAACGGTTTTGCCGTTTGCGCCTGTCATGCAATACACCAATGAACGCCCGATTGATGAAATGACTTTGAAGGTGTATTTTAAAGATGGATTAGCTAAAAGTGAATTGTATCAAGATGCTGGCGACGGTTATGGTTATCTTGCCGATGATTATACTTTACACGAATTTGAATTGGTAGGCTCGGATACAGAAATGATTTTGAGACAAGATAAAAGTGGCAAACGCCGACCCGATTATAGTACTTTTAAATTAGAGTTGATTGGTTTGCCTTTTGAGCCAAAATCTTGTAATGTAGATGGAAAAATCGTAGCAATTGAAAATAATAGCTGTGTGGTAGCTGCTGATTTTAAAACAATAACTATAAAATAGGCAATGAGCAGTAGCCGTTCGCAGAATTGCTATTAATTAGTAAACTGCGAATTGCTACTGCTTATTACTTATCATTTAATTCATACCGTAATCCGTCAAGCGGCATTTGACTTTCAGTATTTGACGAATTTCTTCTGGCTCTACATCATAAGGTTTGTAAGTAGAAGAATTATCCGAAATTAATCTCAATGTAGTGAGATTGTTGTTTTCTTTAATTTGTTGGATTCGTTTAGCGACCACTACATCAGTCACTACCACATAGACTGAATTATCTCTTATCGGTTCGTTTCTTTCCAATGGTTCGCAAACCACAATATCACCATTTGTAATAGTGGGCTATGCTGTTGCCACTGATTTCAAAAGCGATTAAATTACCTTCTTGCCCTGGAATAGAGAAGCGTTGTAGCGAATCTATGAATCCATTTTCATCATGATTGATGGCGTAACCTGCGAGTGCTTTATCTGGCACAAGGCTAATATTTGCCCTTCCGCCAGCCATGCGGTCGTTTTTGGAGAAAGTAGTTACATCATCTCCTACAATCATGTTTCCAGCTCCTCCAAATAAAAAGTTGGCATTTACATTGTAGATTTCAAACAGTTTGTTGAGTTGATCTACTGTAATATTTCTTTTGCCTTTCAGAATACTATTGATAACATGGTTATAAGTACCTAATTCCTTTGCAATATCTGACTTTCCTTTGATAAGGTTGTGTTTTTCTAGATATTTATATACTTCTTTAAACCGTTGATTTACAATATTTTGAGAAAAATCAGCAATGATTATAAAAGATTTTAAATAAAACAATTTGCATTTTAAAACAAAAAGTTTTATCATTGCATTAACAATATGTTTTAAATGTAATAGCAATACATTTGTTTTGATAATGGGTGAATATACAACAAGTTTTTTTAAAAAAACAAAAGATATGAAGGAGAATAACAACAAACTGGTTACTTTTTTTACAAAAAGTTTGAAGGAGACTTATATTTTTGCTAATCATCATGCTCCGTCAGTTTTAGCACTATTGAGAAATATTTTAAAGTCATTTAGAAAGCCTTGGATGGCAGCAAAGGCGGCAATGTACCGCAACCCTGTTACCCAACCTGTTTTGAAGCAATCTACATGGTTGCCATTGGTTTTGATTCTGGTGGGTGGAGTGGTTTTGATGTATAAAGATTTGAATTTCAACTTTAACTTAACCTCTTCGGGAGGAGGAGCAGGACTTGTAAACAGTGCCTCTAGCGGGGTAGCTTCGCAAGCCGTAAGCTATGAAGGCGGGGTTTTATTCTCTGAAAATCAAGCGCAAAAAAACAAAAGGTACATTCAAACGTACAGTTCATTAGCCGTTTCGGAGATGAATGCTTATGGCATCCCTGCGAGTGTTAAACTAGGATTGGCGTTGATTGAAAGTCAGGCAGGAGAACGTTCGGCAGCTACACTATACAACAATCATTTTGCTATAAAATGTTTCTCTCGCAAGTGCAAAAAAGGGCATTGCGGAAATTTAGAAGAAGCAGGACACAAATCGTTTTTCAGAAAATACGAGAACATTGAAAACGGTTGGAGAGCGCACAGCCTAATGCTAACAACAGGAAAATATCGAGATTTAGCGAAGGTAAAGAACTATCAAACTTGGGCAACGGCACTCCTCGAAAAAGGCTATTTTGAGACACAAAGTCAAGCTAAACAATTGATAAGTGTCATTGAAAGTTATCGACTCAATCAATTAGATAAGTAGTCAAATAAATTGATTTTTAGGGATTGGACGCTTTGGCAGCGTCCAATCCTTATAAATCAAAACCTATTTCGCAAAAGCGTAATAATACTCGCCCGGATATTCCTCATATACGCCTTCGAGCATTACTTTCTTTTTAGCTTTTTCAATAGCTTTTATCACTTCTGCAATATCTTTAACAGGCGCATCATTGATTTTAGTAATGATAAATCCTGGTCCATATTAGTTCTATCAAGTTTACTTCCTTTGCGAATGCTCACTACTTTTACGCCTTTTACGTTGAGTGCCTTTTCCTCGTCGGTACTCAATTCTTTTAGCTCCAAACCCAGTTTATTGAGTAGTTTGATGTCGGTTTTACTCGTCAAGTCGGTGCTATTGCTCTTATTTTTAAGCGTAAGTTTGACGCTTTTCTTTTTGTTGTTACGCAAGAAAGAAACATCAATTTTATCGCCAGGGCGATAGCGAGCTACTTGTTCTTGCAAGGATGGCATAGATTTAACTTTTATACCATTGATATGCGTGATAACATCGCCAGCCTTCAAGCCTGCATCTGCTGCCGCACTTCCTTTATTAATATCCGTTACGTACACGCCTTCGAGCGATTTTAGATTAAGTCTATCGGCTATGTCTTCATCTACATCCTCAATGACCACACCTAAAAATCCACGCTGTACTATACCGTATTCCTTTAAGTCGGAAATGACTTTCCGAACCAAATTGGCTGGAATTGCAAAAGAATAACCTTCGTATCTTCCTGATTGTGTGATAATTGCGGTATTAATACCTACTAATTTTCCATTTGTATTGACGAGCGCACCGCCGCTATTGCCCGGATTTACGGCAGCATCGGTCTGTATAAACGATTCTATCTTGTACGCACCTTCCAAAATATTGATATTTCTACCTTTTGCGCTTACAATACCTGCGGTGACGGTAGAAGTCAGGTTGAAAGGGTTTCCAACTGCCAAAACCCATTCGCCAACACGTACCGAGTCGGAGTTTGCCAAACCGAGGTAAGGCAAATCAGCTTCATCAATTTTGATAAGTGCTAAATCCGTAGAAGGGTCAGAGCCAATAATTTCTGCTTCGTAAGTGCGTTTGTCATTTAGGGTTACTTCTATTTCGGAAGCGTCTTCTATGACGTGATGATTGGTTACGATATAGCCATCATTGGAAATAATAACGCCCGAACCCGACGATAAACCGCCTTGCCCTAATCTCCAAAAATCATCCAATGAAGAGCGATTTTTTTGAGAAGATTTAATATAAACCACGGAAGGAGTAACGGCAGTAGCCGATTCCGTAAAATCCGTTGGCGCAGAGGAGTAATACAAGGATTTTGGAAGCTGCGATTGTTCCAAAAAATTCGTATATATTGCAGGCGAATTATTTTTTTGAATAATTTGATTGGGTTGCGCAAAAAGTGCTGATATACCACAAGGGTAGTGACCGAACTGACGATAGAAATTAAGGCAACTAATAATACTTTTTTCATGCTTATTTGACTTGTTTCCAGATGTTATTTTATTTTTTAAAAATGGTTTGGCAATTGTTCATACTTGCTTTCATTAGTTTTATTATTAAATTAAAATAAAAATAATACGTATATCGCTAAATAACAACCTGATGCAATTCTTGCGTCGAGTTTGTAATTTTTGTTTTAATTTGCCTTTTTTATCATAACTAATAATGGACGGTGTGTTGCAGTATCCCAATTATAATTCGTTGGAAATATACTGATATATCACCGTAAAAACAATAGTTTGCCTATTTTAACGCTAAAATATTTTTAATTGCGTCTAACTGCTGGGCAGGTATTTTTTAATTTTTTATAAAAAAAACATCAAAATGAAACCATTGATTTTATTTCTAACCCTATTTACACTACCTTTTTACGCTAATGCACAAGATAATCCTTACGATACCAAAATTTTAGAAGGCATAGAATTACATGATAAAGGCAATTATGAAGGGGCTATTGCAAAGTATAAGGAAGCCATTAAATTGAATAAAAAAGCGGCACTTGCTTACTATGAATTGGGCTTGAGTTATTATGCTTTGAAAGATTATAAAAAGGCAAAAAAATATGCTTCCAAAAGCATTAAGTACGCTAAAGATGAACGGATAAAAGTATCTTCTTATTTGATAAAAGGCACGGCTCTGGATGATAGCGGAAGTACTAAAAAAGCCATAAAAGTTTATAAAAGAGGGATAAAAGATTTTCCAGATAATTATTTATTACATTATAATGTAGGCTTTAGTTATTACAAAATTGATGATTTTAAGAACGCCGAAAAAGCATTGCAAAAAGCACTACAACTAAATCCTGAACACAATACGAGTCATTTGTTGATGGCGTATGTGATGGGAGATAGGGGCTTGCGGGTACAATCTCTGATGTCGTTGATGCAATTTTTGTTTTTAGAAAATAGAACACATCCGGTGAATATTACAAATCGCTCGATAGAAGGGTATAATTCTTTTTTGAAACAGTCATTGGGTACAGTCACACGAAAAGACGAGAAAAGTATCAACATCAATTTATTTTTAGATAAAGATGATGAATTTTCTGCTTTGAATCTTTTACTTTCGCTCATGCAAGCCAATAATCAAGTGAAGGCGGATAGTGCAAATTTGACGCAAACGCAGCGTGTGGACTTGTTTATGAGCGATTTTAGTGAAGGTATTGCAGAACAAGCGATTGATAAAAACTCTTTTTGGAGCAGTTATTACGTTCAGTTTTTTCAAGAACTGAATAAGCAAGAATTAATTATACCTTTTACCAAAATGATGCAACTTTCGACCAAAGAAGATGAAGTCATTTCGTGGTTGAGTAAAAATAAAGCTGCCATCGAAAAGTTGGAAAATGCGTTTAATGCTTTTTATAAAATAGAATAAGGAACGGATTGAAGACTTATTTGCGCACTTTACACCGCAACAATTAAACAATCACTACAATTTTAACAACCATAAAATGATTAACCGTCCAATAATTTTAGCCTCAAAATCGCCTCGTCGCCAACATTTACTGCAAGAAGCAGGTTTTGAATTTGAAGTAAGAACGAGGTCAATTGAAGAAAATTTCCCTGCGGAGATGCCAGCCGTTGAGGTAGCAGAATATTTAGCTCGCCTAAAGGCGGATGCTGTAAAAGATTGGATAATTGACCAAGAAATAATCATAACAGCGGATAGCGTAGTGATTTTGGAAGATAAAATATATGGCAAACCCCAAGATGCTGCGGATGCCAAACGCATTCTTCGAGAACTTTCGGGTAAGGTGCATCAAGTGATTACGGGCGTTTGCATCATGACTAAAGAGCAAACTATTTCTTTTTCGGATGTAGCAAACGTTCATTTTGCGGAGCTAACCGATGCTGAAATTGAGTATTATATCGAAAAATATAAACCTTTCGACAAGGCAGGTTCTTATGGTGTGCAAGAGTGGATTGGCTTTACGAAAGTTCAAAAAATAGAAGGGACTTTTGCAAATATCATGGGACTGCCGATACAACAAGTCTATGATGAATTGATAAAGTTCATGTAGAAGCCTGTTATGGGTTGGTTTTCTACATCTTTTTTTATAATAAAAGTGTTTACAAATCATTGATTAATTAAAGGCGGAAGCCGTCAAACGAATAAAAATGGCAAGTGCATTAAAAAATTTATCCACCTATAATGAGGAGGATTTGCCTTCTGCGGAAAATATGAAATTTGGAATAGTAGTAGCGGATTGGAACGAAGATATTACACACAAACTCTACGAAGGCTGCTACGATACACTCATCAAACATGGCGCAAAAGCCGATAATATTCACACGGCTCAAGTGCCGGGTACTTTTGAATTGCCCAGCGGTGCGAGTATGCTATCGAGAGCAAAAGATGTAGATGGCGTGATTTGCATTGGCTGTGTGATAAAGGGCGAAACGAGCCACAATGAGTATATTAATAATTCAGTGGCGCAAGGTTTGGTTAATTTGGGTGTGATGACGGGCAAGCCGTTTATTTTTGGTGTGCTTACGCCAAATGACCATCAGCAAGCCAAAGACCGTGCTGGCGGAAAATATGGCAACAAAGGCGTTGAAGCTGCGGTGACGGCGATTAGAATGGTGGATTTGAAAAAAAATCTAGGCGAAGAGAAGCGAAAAATTGGGTTTTAAAACAGAGATTTTCTAATTTTAAAAACAACTTAATCATTTAGACTTTATGCTGAAAAAAAACAGTATGGTGCAAAATGTAACGTACTGGTTTTGAATAGTTTTGTCTATTAAAAATAATCAATTCAACAATGGAAAATAAAGCACTCATTTTAGATACTATTGAGAAAATTATAACTAAAGGCGGCAATGGGAATTTTGCGGTTTTTACAATAAGCGACGACTATTACATTCAAGTGATGGCAAATAAAGGGGATGGAATAATGTTGTGCGAAGCTGTCAGCAATAAGTTTTTGGAAGGCGATGCGAGATTGAGCGATGCTAAAATTAGACAACTAGAGGAATTGTATTGGAATAAGCCATCTGGCGATACTCCCAATTTTTATCAATCGCATCGAGTGGATTCTATCACAAGTTGCGAAGAGTTGGCGGAATTGATTATGGCAACTGCCAATAACGTTTATGGAAGTGGAAAGTTGGTAGAAGCGGATGTGAATTTGAATTTGAGTTGATTATTGGGCTAAATTTTTTTAGAAATTAAAACGGCATCACCAGCTATAATTATAAGCTGATGATGCCGTTTTAATTTAAATGCTCAATGAAGCAAAATAAACACTTCCCTTATTTCACCACCACAAATTGCTCGCCCATTGCCACATTATCCACATGAAAAACAGCAATATAATTGCCAGAAGCCAAGTGAGAAACATTGATTTGGTGCTGAGTAGTGCCGTTGATATTGGTCAATTGCTCAGAGGTAAGAAGTTGTCCTGTTGCGCTGTATAGTTTTACAGATACATTTTCATAACGGTCATTTTCCATTCTGAAACGCAATACATCACGGGTAGGATTGCCTAAAATAGTCACGTCAAAACCTTCGATGCCCAACATTACGTTATCCGTTTTGGTGACTAAGCCAATCCAGCGAGCGTTAAACTCCTGCGCATAAAGGTTTGCAATCGTTGCGTCGTGAATGATAAGCGTATTTTCATCATTATTATCTTCCGCAGCAGAAGTCCAATTGTGCGAACCTGTAATGACTAACGGGTCAGAATTGACATCATTTTCATCTACAATACCGTACTTGTGGTGCAAAAGGTATTGCGGAATGTGGTCTTGTACCGAAATTCCTGCATTGAGCAAGGTTTGATATTCGCCACCTGTGTCATTGATGTTTTCAATCATACCTCTCACCGCCACGCCAGCATTGAAACGATTGATAATATCATCACGCAAATCATTGCGAGTAAAAGTCAATAAAGCAAATTCGATTTTAGAATCAGCAGATTTTAATGCTGCTGAAATTGCGCCCGTAGTCCCGTCAGAAGGGGAGAAGTAAGACTCAACTGCTACACCACCAATAAGAAATGTATGCGGTGTATTATTCGACTTAGCACTTCCTAGTTTTCTAGTAAAAATACCAGGCGATGCGGTAGTTGTTCCCCACATTTCTTCAAATTCCATGACGTAAGAGCGTGCCAACGATTGGTCTTGAATGAATAAAACGCTATTGTAATTATTATTCATGTCGCTATCCGTCAAGTTCATAGAACCCATAAATACCCACGCACTGTCCGCAGATTGTGCATCAAACACCATAAATTTATTGTGCATCAAGCCACTGGCATTGCCCAAAAACCAATTGAATGTAGGGTTTCCGTTTTGCAATGCTGAATTTAAAGTCCCGTCATTTCCAATCAAACGCACTCGCACACCTCTAGCCACAGCATTGTTCAAGGCCGTTACGATAGTCGTTCTATTGGTATTATAAGCTGCTACATCAATGGTGTGATTAGCGTTATTGATTTTATCAATAAGTTTGGCCTCAATACCTCCGCCGCTTAAATATTGGGCATTCGTACCCGTCGAAACGCCATTATCAACCACTTGATTGAAATAAACTTGTATCTGTCCGCTCGAAGTAGAAACCGTTGCATAAGTGCCAACAGTAGCCCAAGCTGTGTCCGAACCATCTACCGAATATACTCTTGCAAAATAAATAGAACCTGCGTTCAGTCCTGTTAATGCAACACTGTGGTTTGTAGTATTTCCGCCTGCTGAAACGTGGCTATTCAGGTTGGTAGCCGAAGTGCCATAAGCAATATTAGAAGAACCATTGATAGTGGTTTGCCAATTTAAACTAAAACCCGAAGTGCTTAAATTCGTTTGTTCAACGCCAGTTGTCAGGTAAAAAGTAGATGCTATTTCAATATCATTCGCATCTCTTATCAGCAATTGAGCAGAGCTATTGAACTGAGAAGACAAACCCGTAATATTGACGTTTGATTGCGGAATAGTCGTTCCAATCAATGGGTGTCCGCTTCTCAAATAGATTTGCCCTGTCTGCGTGCCGTCCGAAAAATTCAACGTACCACTAGCAAACGTACCGCCAGGATTAGAAAATGTAACGTTATTGATTTTTAATAATTCGCCTTCATTCGCAGGGCCCATGCCCGAAGGTGTTACTACTAATGGTGTAACTGTATGGTTACTGGAATGAATGGTATAAGCAACGTTAGAAACTTCTAACAAACCGCTAAACAACACCAATTCGCCCGTAACTGTAACGCTATCGCCACGATTTGCAGCGCCAGAAAAGCCATTGTCGTATATTGGAATACCTGCCGTTCCGTCCTGCATATAGCGAATAACACCGAGTTCTGCACCATTAGTAACTATACCCGAAATGGTAACTGTTTGCCCAACAGCAGTCGTTCGAGCTGTTGAGATAGGAATTTGCGCCCAAGCCGTTTGGCAAATCATTAGAGCCGCAATAAAAAGAAAAATTTGTTTCATCTATGTTTATTTTTTTAATTTTCAGTTAAAGTCATAAAATTTTTTACAAACTAAAATTCAAACTTGCGTTCCATCTGCGCCCCATTCCAAAATAAACAGAAGCAGATTTTGCATCAAAATCATTATAAGTTTGGACAAAGCCGTCGTTGTTTCGAGCATCGCTTATATAATAAGTATCTAATAGGTTCAAAACGTTAAATCGAATGCTCATTCGTTTTCCTTTCACTTTAAAGTTATATCCCGAATGAAAATCTACTAAGAAATAACTTGGCATTTGCCACGATTCACGACCTGCCGTAGCACCTCGAAGGGATTCGGGCGTGAAGTCAGCGTAATTTCTACCAAAATAAGTGCCTCTAAATTTGATATACAAGCCCTTGATAGGAGCGTATCTGACCATTCCGCCAATTTGAGTTTGAGCCGCATCGCCCACGTGAACGCCCTTTGCGTCAAACTCGTAAGTATTGCCATCTGGCAAAAACACAGTGGCAGCCGAATTCCAAATCCAGTCGCCGTAAGATGCCAAACCTTGAAACTCCAATTGATGGTTGAGTTTGTAAGCAAAATCAAATTCGATGCCTCGGTGCAATGCTGCTACACCATTTATATTGACTGGAATACGCTCCGATTCTGGGTCGCTAGGGTCACTCAATACCGTTGGCGCTCTATCCAAAGGCTTATTGAGCCAGTTCGTCCAATAGGCATTTAAGTTGGCACTAAAAGAAGAGCTTCGGAACTGATAACCGCCTTCTACCGCCCAGATGATTTCGTTTTTAGAATCCGAAAAAACGGTAACAGGCAAGCTATTGAAGCGATTGTCTTGTATAATATTAGTGTATCGAGTAGGTCGAGAGAGGTATCCTGCATTTAAGAAAACAGAATGCTTTTTATTGATATTATAAGAAGCTCCCGTTTTGAATGTAAAACTAGGAATGTAAACCCAATCTACCTTTTGGTTTTCCGCCTCTGGCGAATCGAGCGTGTAAGTTTGGTCATTATAAGTGATTTCGTCGCCATAAGCTACATATAGCGCAGTATCAGCCAGATTGATAACTTTTGGTTTCATGTAATCTTCCAATGCGTAGCCTACTCTTGCACCCGACAAGTTGAGGAATGCAGACCATTTGTCATAAGAATATTCCATCAGGCCAAAAACGCCACCCCATTGCACAAAACCCGTATTGTCATAAGCGTATCTATCGCCTTCTACCAAACGAGCAGTGGATTCGTCGATTCTTGAATTGCCTTCGCTGTTGAAATATTTGCCACCAACCAAATCATGCACGACTCTAAAATGACTGCCTTCGTAATATCGAATATCAACGCCACCTGAGAAAGTATAAAATTCATTGATTTTATAATTGAAATTTGATAAAAGCCCGTACCAGAAATGATTGTTCATGCTCGCACGCAAGATATTCGTAGAGCGTTGTTCTGGATTAAAAATCGTAGCGGTGTTATTGGTTTCATACACTTTTTGCAAATCTACATAGCCGCTGCTGTCTTTGGGCATGGTAGAAAGAGGTCCAACGCCACCGCCATTTCCAACAGATAAATAAGCTACATTAGATAAGTACATTTTATCATTAATATCCCACGAATGACGAAGACTGTATTGAGGTTTGTGGTAGAAATTTTGGCGTGTATTGATTTCTTTCCCGTTTAGCGTTCCCCAGTGTTCGTTGTACTGACGACCTGCATCCACAGCAAAATTGGATAGCGATAATGAATCTACGGCTGATTGTGGTACACCATTTTTAACGGCAAAATCAGCACTGAAAATTCCCATTGCATCTCTGAAAGGGCGTTGTCCGTGTTCTTGCGGAGCACCAAAACCCGTTAAGCTAATGATGTGTTTATCAAATGCTTTATCCAATCGGAAATAATAAAAATAACCTTTCGTAAAGGTTTGTTCTACCCAGCCGTTACCTTGTTTGTATGAACCAGCGAGCGAAAGTCCCCATCCATTCGCCAAACGACCAGAATTGAGACCAAGCGTTGTTCTTGTAAAATTGCCCGTTCCCACTTCTTGTTTGAAACGGATGCCCGGTTTGGAGTCTATTCCTTTTGTAATAATATTAATCGTACCGCCAACGGAAGGAATCGCTAGTTTCGACGCACCCAATCCACGCTGTACTTGCATGGTTTGCGTGACCAAGTCCAGCCCAAACCAATTCGACCAATAAACCCAACCGTTTTCCATGTCATTGACAGGCACTCCATCCAGCATGACGGCTACGTTGCGCTGATTGAATCCTCTAATCGTAATTCGAGCATCGCCATCGCCTCCACCCGATTGAGTAGCATACGTGCCTGGAGTAGAGTTGAGAATCATCGGCAAATCTTGCGATGCCAATTCTTCGGCGAGTTGTTTGGTTTGAATATTAGAAAAAGAGATAGGCGTTTTTCTATCAATGGCAATATCTGCCGTTTTGACGACTTCATTAAAAGTCAAATCGCCTACTAGGTTGATATTAAAAGTAAATTCTTGCTTTGATTTGATGGTTACATCTTGCTCAAAATCTTCGTAGCCAACGTAAGAAACCACAACGGTATACTTGCCTTTTGGCAATTCTAAGCGGTATTTGCCCTCAATATCGGTATAAGTACCTCGATTATTGGCAACTACATTTGCGCCTACGAGTTTTTCTCCAGTACGAGAATCGACTACTTCGCCAATCAAAAAACCATTTTGAGCGGCAAGGATATTGATAAAAAATAAAAATAAAATGGTTGTATAAATTCGCATGGGAATATGGGAATGGTTGTAAAATGAATAAATAGCTATTGATTATCAATGTGCTATCACTTGATATAGATATAGGTATAGATTTAAATTATATTGGGATATTGAAAAGAAAAACAATTGGTGTTTTCAAATTCCAATATCCCAACACATTACTTTAATCTTACTCCACTACTAATTTTCGAGTAGTAATACTATTATCATCAAACTGAATGGACATCAGGTAAATTCCTGTATTTAATTCTTTAAATCGGACTTCTTCTCTGACGCTTCGGTTATTGTATGAAATGCTTTTCAAGGCTTGCCCCATTACATTATATATAGTAACCGACTGAATAGGTGCTTCTGCTTCTATCATCACTACGCCATTCGGAGCAGGGTTTGGATAGATTTTGAAGTTATTCAGATTGACTTGCTTTGTGCTAACGTAGTTCGGGTCGCAAGAACACTCATGGTTGCCATCTATTACATAGAAGGTGTTTTTAGGATAAATATCCCATTGAGCGTAAGCCAAAGTATCAGGAAAGCCCGTTACGCCAGCAATCGCAACTATTCCTTTTTCTACATCAGGATGCCTAACGATGCTTCGGTCTCTTGTAATCCAATAGCCGCTCCAAGTTGTCCACGCTACACCAGGGTCTTCGCCAATTACACCCACTACGTCCATGATATTGCTACCATCGGGCTGAAGCGTTGTTCCTTTTACCAAAGCTACGGCATCATCTCCGTTGAAATAGAAAGGAGAGTTTCCGCCAGAAACATAAACGGGGTTGAAAAATCCGTCTGCTTTACCTTGAAGGTCAAGAAAGTCGTTGTAATCGTTGCTATACAAGTGATGCGGAATATCGCCATCAGTACAGGTTACATTAGCGTATTGAACACAAAAAATAACATTTCCCAATGTGTCCAAAATAGGCATATTGGTAGTTGCGTCACGGCAAGTATCCCATTTTTGATAACCATTCCAAGCAGGAATTTCAAAACAAGTGCCTAGCGAGTCTCTTTTATCAATAACTGCTAAATAAGTGTCGTAAGGTTGAAGCATAACTGCGGGCAATTGCTGCGGCATATAATTGATGTCGCCATTGCGAAAACGCCCGACTGAGTATTGAGATAAATCTACTGCGGTTGCTGTTGGATTATAAATCTCAATTGCACGGTTATTAGAATAACCTTCTACGTATTTTGAAATAAATAAATCACTACAATTTTGTGCCTGAAGTGTAAAAACGGTTGTGGCTACAAAAGCCATTAAAAGTATAATTCTTTTCATGTTATCGATTTAAAATTTGATAGCTTTAAATTTGGTGCAAAATTACCTTAAATAGTTAAGCCTTTTGAGTAAGTAAACTTAAATTTGTGTAAAGATTGATAATTAAGTCATGGAATAGACGGAATATTTGTCTAATGGAATTTGATTACTCCAGCTATTTTACGTCAAATTTTAAAACCAGACCGTTTTTTGGGTTTATCCAAAATCTGTATGGTTTTAAATATCAAATAACCAAATTATCGCTTTTTCAAATTCTTTTGCCCAAAAACTTTCATTGTGAATACCATCTTTTACGGTTACAGATTGCATGGATTTGGAGTTAAAACCCTTTCGACGAAGTTTTTTAGTCATTTTTTTTTGTCCTTTCACCATCATTCTTCCTTCTTTTTTGCCCATAAGCATATAAATTTTCATGGTAGAAGGGTTAGCGTTTTTGGTAGCTTGCGAGTAAGCCTTGCCATTAGAAATCCAAAAAGAAGGAGAAAAAACGCCCGCTTTGCTGAATACATCAGGATACGCCATGATGGCATACATCGAAATCAAACCGCCCATCGAACTGCCCATAACTCCTGTGTGTTCTCGTTCTGGCTTTGTTCTGAATTTTTTATCAATGGCAGGTTTTAGCGTTTGAGCAATAAAGTCAATGTATTTGCCGCCTTCGCCACCGCCATATTGAACATGATTCCACGGGTTGTATTCACTCATGCGGTGTTTTTGTCCGTTGTCGATGGCAACTACGATAACTTGAAAACCCTTGTTTTTTTCGAGTTGGAGCAATATCTCATCTGCCTGCCATTCGCCCGAATAGGAAGTCGCTGCATCAAAAACATTCTGCCCATCGTGCATATACAACACAGGATAACGCTTGTCAGAATTGTGATAATCTGATGGCAAATACATCCAAACCCTTCGGTAGCGGTCGAGTTGAGGTATATAAAAACTATCCGTTAGTATCGAGACATTGGCGTTGGCGGTGCTGGCTGCTGTTTTTCCATCTTTTTTAAAAAAATCGTCCCAGCCTTCTATTGTAATGTTGATAGTGGTAGGGTCTGACTTTTTTCCAAAGCCTATTGGCTTGAAATGCGCCATCCGATTTGCATTCGCCCGTTTCCCAATTTCCACGAGTAAACTTGAATTGTATATCCGTTTTGACTTGGGGCAGTTTGATTTGAAATTTGCCATCGCTGTTTTTTTTGAGTTCAAAAACAGCAGGCTGCCAACCCACAAAATCGCCCGTAATATAGATTTGAGCGTCTTTTGGTGTGTTTTCTGGTAATTTATCGACGATAATTGTCAATTGCCCAAAAGAGCATACCGCAATTAAACAAAGAAAGATAAGAAGTGGTATTTTTTTTAAATGCTTTTTCATGTCGTTTTATATTAAAATTTAAGTTTACCCCCTTTTAGTTGCTACAAGGATAGGGGAATTAACTGTTTTTAGCTCTCCGAACTAAAAATTTAACAACGTGTAATTTAAATTTTATTATCAATTCGGCTTTGTTATTGAGTAAAAATTTTTATTATTGAGTTTTCAATTAAACTCTTGAATCTAGGTTTCTATACAAATAAAGTATTAGCAATCTAATTTGTAAAAAACAAAATTAAAATATGAGCATTATTACACCTGAAGCGGAAGCATTTTTAGAAAAATATTTAAACAATGCTTCTCCCACTGGCTTTGAAACCCCAGGACAAAGAATTTGGTTAGATTATATCAACCCCTATATTGATGAATGGCATTCGGATAATTATGGAACGGTATATGGCGTGATTAATCCAGAGGCTGAATACAAAGTGGTTATTGAGGCTCACGCCGATGAAATTTCTTGGTTTGTAAATTACATTGATAAAGATGGCTTCATTCAAGTGATTAGAAATGGTGGTTCAGACCATTTAATCGCACCTTCAAAAGAGTAAATATTCATACTCGTAAAAATGGCATTGTAAAAGGTATTTTTGGTTAGTATGCTATTCACGTTCGACGTGGAAAGGATGCAGATTTGAAACCTTCTATCGAAAATATATTCATAGATGTAGGCGCATCGAGTGCAGAGGAAGTTAAAAAAATGGGTATTCACGTTGGATGTGTGGTGACTTATCCGGATGAATTTATGGTGTTGAATGATAAGTTTTACGTTGGAAGAGCGTTGGACAACCGAATTGGAGGTTTTTGCATTGCGCAAGTAGCTCGATTGATAAAAGAAAATAACGTAAAATTGCCATTTGGTTTATATATCGTCAATGCGGTGCAAGAGGAAATAGGTCTCAAGGGCGCAATGATGATAACGGATACTATTAAGCCAAACCTGGCAATTATAACCGATGTCAGTCACGATACGCAAACGCCACTGATGAAAAAGAAAACACAAGGCGATATAGCGGCTGGAAAAGGCCCAGATTTGACTTACGCACCTGCGGTTCATAATAATTTGCTTAATTTTATTATTGATATTGCAGAAGAAAAAGAAATTCCATTCCACCGCTCGGCTTCTTCAAGATACACGGGAACGGATACGGATGCTTTTGCTTATTCTAACGGTGGCGTGCCTTCGGCTTTGATTTCATTGCCTTTGCGATATATGCACACAACAGTAGAGTCGGCGCACAAAGATGATGTAGAAAACGTAATTCGATTGATGTACGAAGTGGTTGTAAAATTGGAAAACAACCAGAGTTTTAAATATTTATAAGATGAGAAAAGCAAGTAAAAGGGAGTTGAAATTAGTTTGACTGCGTGCGGCTTGCTGTTTAGAGCGTATTTTTAATATAAAACGATGCTCAAAAAAATAATAGATTTAATATTATATAGTAATTTCTGGATAGCTTGCTGTGCAGTAGCAATGACTTTACAAACACAATTGCTACTGTACGGAAAGTTAGCTTATAGCCCACTCGTTGGGCTTATTTTTTTTGCGACACTAATGGTTTATGCCGTTCATCGGATAGTGGGTCTATTTCGGCTAGAGCAGTTTTTGGAAGAAGGTCGCTATTATATTATTAACAAATTCAAATCTCATATTTGGATTTACGCTGCGGTTGGATTTATTGGTGGCTGTTATTGTTTTTTTCAATTGAATCGAGCGGTTCAGTTGGCGATTGTCTTACCAGCTTTTCTTTCATTGGGCTATATCTTGCCCGTTTTTGGGCGTACTTCTAAGCTGAGATTACGTGATTTTAATGGCGTTAAAATCTTTTTGGTGGCAGGCGTTTGGTCTTATGTAACGGTTATCTTACCTGCTTTGACACAAAATGCGCCTACGCAAACCATGCTTTGGATGTTTTTGGAGCGTTTTGTATTTATTTTTGCCATTACCTTACCCTTCGATATTCGAGATTTGAAGGTGGATGAATTTAATAAAGTAAAGACGATTCCTTCTATTTTAGGCGTACGAAATACCTTATTATTAGCCGCTATTTTGTTGGATGCCTTCTGGATAATCGCTTATTTTAGCTATTCTTTGAATATATTTTTCGCCATGTTTACCTCTGCCGTCATTACGGCTATTCTTATCTTTTTATCTCCTAAGCAGCAAAATGATTATTATTTTACAGGATTTTTGGATGGAACGATGATGCTTCAACCTGTTTTAGTGTATTTGTTTTATAACTAATTTAAAATCATACAGAGCCAAATTTTGGACTCGCTCAAAAGACGAACAAATACTACTATGATGAGGTTCGCAGATAATCACTGATTAAAGCCCGTTGAGCAATAAATCATCAATTTTATCAGGGTCTTCATAATGTCGAGTACGAGCCAACTGCCCGTTGTATCCTATCGAAAATTCATAACCTGAATGCTGCCCTAATGCCGAAAGAGTGCCGTCGTAGCTAAAAGTAGCTCGAATAGTTCGGTATTCTAAACCAACGCTAGGAATAATAGCATCGCCAACTCGCCAATGCAAACCAGCGAAAATATTTAAGTTCTGCCAAGATTTATCTTCCGTAACATTTGGAGCGTCTTCGCCTTTTTTCTTTTTCTTCTTTTTGCTTTTACTTCCTACTTTGTAAAAAACGGTACTTCCAAAATTATACTGCCTAGCACCACCTTGTGCCATAATCAGAAAAGAAGGCATGAGCAAGAGGCGTTCTGGAAATACATGCCATTCTGCATCACCGTGCGCCACTACCGTAGGGGCAATTGTACTCACTCGGCTTATGACGGTTTCTTTGATGCCGCCCAAATGCAAATAAGCTGCTCCCATCTTGAAACTAAATCGCTTATTGAGGTAAGAAGTCCAATTGATGCCGGCCCGAAGGTCAAAATGAGTAGTTGTTGGATTGACAATGATTTCATTCACACCGCCCAAAAGACCACTTGCAAATTTTAAATCCGTAGTATTGTAACGTCGAGTAAGCATACCGCCTTGAAAACCAAAGGACACATAATATCTCTCGTCGTCTCCTATTTGCTGATGAAGTGCTGATGAAACAAGGACATTATTGCTTTTCAATTTTCCACCAAAACTTTCGTCTTGCAAAATAGCAATACCTAAGCCTAGCTTCGTTTTGCCATAATTAAAACGATTGAAGTCGCCAACAAAAGCATGATTTTTGAAACCGCCATCTATATCCGCCCATTGCGAACGAGTAAGCAAAGCCAACCGATATGAGCCAGCAATGTGTCCTGTAAGTGCAGGATTGTAAATGAAATTGGTGTGGTAGAATTGAGAAAAGGTAAAGTCTTGTCTTTGTAGCGTGCTGCTGCAAAGCAAAATTAGAAGGATGGTGTAAAGTTTTGTTTTATAGCGTAACATTATTCATTCTTGTATTTTATTCGTTTTATTCATAGTAAAATCAAAAACAATACCGATAAGTAATCAATGGAAATTAAAATCTAATTTAGAATCAATAATTTTCCAATCGTCACGAAGCATTTTACTTAAATTTTAGCTATCGGAATATTACTGCATACTTTTATTTTTCCTGGCGAGCAAGTTGCTCCTTTAGTTGTCACACCGCCCCAAGTACCTTTGAGGCAAAGCGCAGATTTATCCAAAACAAATTTGAGTTTGGCTTCTATCAAACAAATATTGGATATGGAATACATTTCTTGATCCACTATTTCCAACTCTTTGAAAAAGAGGTTTTTGCCATCAAAAGTGCCTTTTATTTTTTTGCGAGCGAAAAAGATGCGCTTTTTATCTTGATAGAGTTCTACTTTTGTAAAGCCTGTGATTTCGCTTCCTTTTTGCTGGATGTATATAGAAAAATAATATTCGTCGGATAAGCCACCCTCTTCCTGAGTAATCACACCATTCCACTCTCCGCTAATGTCTTGAGCATTGAGGTGAGTAGAAGTCAATATCAAAGCTAATGTAAAAATTAGCCAATTTGTTTTAGGCACAAAGGTGTTCATCCTTTTGAATTTTGGTTGTTTACGTTTGTCTTTTTACTCTTTTATGAG
>CALOED010000295.1:0-10794 GCA_942492005.1 uncultured Saprospiraceae bacterium | reverse complement strand
GTGTAAATTCGGTTGTTCATTTTCATTTTGGCGAGTTCGTTAAGAGAATTTTTTATGTGGTCTTTGATGCCAATGCTACAACCATAAAAACTATTCTTAGGCACTCTTTTATCCTTTATTTGCTGTTTGGTATTGCAATCGAAGTCCGCTTTGTGGTAAAAAAACTTCGTTCGAGCCTCCCAATCTTCGTAAGTAATCGTGATACGCTCGTAGTTGCGACTACTGCCGCCGCAATCCTGTTGCGTCACCCTTTCTATAATATAAGGACTCAGTTCTGGAATAAAATTAATAAAGCCTTTGGAGTTAATCGGCTCAGGATGATGCTCCAAAAAACCACAATCATCCACAATCGTCATAATACCAATAAAGAATGAAATGCAGAATAAAATGATTTTAAATGCGTGTTTCATGATAGTTTTATGTTTTTTGTATTCTAATATTCAATATCAGTACGCAGAAAAAATCAATCTATCCCCAACAGTAACCGCAAGGTAGGCACAACCACCTCTGCCCGTTCCATATCAAAATCGCTATCCACGGCTTCTACTTCCATCACTTGACCTTTTTTGGCGAGTTCCATCATTTTTTGGCGTTCGGGCGTAGAAAACTCCGTAAAGGTTCGACGCAGCAAAGGCAAGATATTCATCAAAGTATCCATATCAATGCTATTGACCCAAGCATCGAGGATATTCCAAAGTTTAAGATTGTGAATCACCAGTAAGCCGCTCCCACTCAAAAAGCCTTCGAGCCAGTTCGCAGCGTTTGTCGGATTATTACCAACCGAAAGAAAATAACTCATGTGTTCGGCGGCTTTGTCTGCATCTATCACGCCCTTATTGAATAGGATTTGCGAACAATTGCCTGCCAAAACGCCATTCACATTTGGCATTTCTGAAATATGCAACAGCACATTTTCCCAATCTTCATTCAACATTTCATCATTCAGAATGCTCAAAGAACGATTTGTCGTCATCACAAGTTCGGACAATTCTCGTGTCGCTTCTTCATTGATATTCGAGCAAACCGAAGGCAAGCCAATAAAAATTCTAGGAATCATATTGTAAATCACTTGCTCAATCAAATCAACATTTGTGCCTCTTGTGTTGCCGTATCGCCAAACCCTTACCAAAGGCGGCAAGGCTTCCATTAAGTGCGCCACGTCCTTTGTCAGTGCCGATACATCGTGTAGGCGTTTCACCAAATACGGCATCGCATCGGGCAAGTTAGCATTTAAGGTATTTTCTACTAGCTGGGTCAGCTCTGGCAAGTTTTCGGCAGCTTTGGTTTTGGTTTTTACAAAATTGGTAGCCGCCGTTTCTACCGTATTGCCCCACATTCCAGCCTCTATGATTTTTATAGCAAAACCTACTTTCCAGCGCAATTTCCAATGCTCATGAAAACCGCCTTGAACGCTGCTTTTTACCCTTTGCATTTTCCCCCAATCTATCCCAATCAAATTCAACTGATGCAGCAAATAACTCGCATTGAGTTGCGTTTCCTTTCGGACATCCAATTCTTTAGTCGTTGTTTCTACATCTTCGTAGAGTTTCCCAAAGCGGACGGATTTTATTCTTTTAAGCAAATCTTGCTGCAATGGAATCACTGGCACTTCATCAGGTACTTTCCCCATCTGATTGCCAATCACCATCTGGTTTTCAATCAACTCAATCGGAGCTTCATTGCCGCCACCAAAAATCGTAACTGCTGCTTCTTTGAGTTCTTCGATGCCTGGCAATGGCAAATTTCTAATCGTCGCCAACATCTCTGCCAGCCGCACCGCTTCAATCACGTGTGCCGACGAAGCATCCAAATCCTCTTTTCGGAGTATTTTAGCCACTTTTACCATCCATCGAATAGTCGCATCATTTCTATTGGAATGCAATAATTTGTACCATGCAGGAGAGACCACACCTGCACCGTAGCCGCTCAACGACGAAATGCGCTCATACGTCCACGGCACCCAAGTTGCTTTAGTTGCTGTTTTTTTTAAGCCTTTTAGAATGGCATTATCGGTTTTGAGCGGATGCGCTTTTTTCAAATCCACCAATACAGGCGAATGATACGCACCACAAACCACCGCAATGCGTTCAAATTTATCTTTAATCGCCTTTCGGATGGATTTTCGCATAAATGCTTCTCGCATCATTTCTCTCGGGCGTTCTGGAATACTCAACTGCGCTCGCACTTCGCCCATCAGTTCCGTGACCACATCGAATATCTCTTCGGGGTTGTCTTGACTTTCCAAATGTACTTCCCACCAACGCTCACTGTCCTCATAGCCTGCCATTCGAGCAATGTATGCTAATGGGTCACGAGCCGCCAAAAGCTGCGCTGCTGCTTCGGGCGAGGTTTCTTTTGGCGTTTCTATAAATAACTCTTGCTGCTTCGGTTCGGCATTTTCATCATTATCTAATGTAAAATGAAAATGATACGGCAAATCCATAAATCGGACTTCTACCTCTTCTGCCAAAGCGTATTTCATGGCTTGCCACTCGGGCGAAAATTCCGCAAATGGAAAATATGCCGCTTGCTGCAATTGCTTCGGATTGTACACCAAAAGTGCCACAGGCGGCTTTAGTCCCGTATTTGCAACGTGTTTTATCATAGCGTCCGCATCGGGCGGGCCTTCTATCAAAATGGCATCAGGCTCAAAGGCTTTGAGTGCTTTGATAAGGCTTTTTGCCGAGCCTGGCCCGTGGTGTCTTATTCCAAATATTTTATGTGTTGATGTCATTTAGGAATTAGGAATTAGGAATTAGGAATTAGGAATTAGGAATTAGGAATTAGGAATTTAAGTTTTTGATTTTAGGTAAAAAGCTGCGCTATTAAAATTTTCAATCTCTCTTTCGGATTAACCACAAGCCTATAAACGTTAGTAAACCATTTAAAATCAATAATTCAAAACCAAACTTATATCCATTCAAAAGAAAATCGGAATTGGTATTGATTAAATAAGTCAAAATAGGTGCTGCGATACAAACTACGGGAGCTAAGGAGTCGTTGATTTTGATTTTATTAAAAAAGCCAAAAGCATATAAACCGAGCAATGGCCCGTAAGTATAACCCGAAATGGTAAATAATTGATTGATTACAGAGCGGTCATTAATCGCATAAAATAGCAAAATGACTAAAAACAATGCTGCCGAAAAGCCAATATGAACCATTCTTCTGGTGCGTTTAAGTTGCGGCGAATTATTGTCTTCTTTTTTATTAAAACCTAAAAAATCGACGCAAAACGAAGTGGTCAGCGAAGTCAATGCAGAATCCGCACTCGAATATGCTGCAGCTATCAATCCTAAGAAAAAGACGACTCCGATAGCTGGCGAAAGGTGTTCGAGCGCAATGGTAGGATAAAGCAAATCTCTAGCGATAGCACCGTTTCTCAATGGCATTGCAAAATTTGGAATTTCTGCTGCATATATATATAGTAACGCGCCTAAAGTCAGAAATAATAAGTTGGCAAATATTAATGCGACGCTAAACCAAAGCATATTTTTTTGCGCTTCGCCAATGTTTTTGCAACTCAAATTCTTTTGCATCATATCTTGGTCAAGCCCCGTCATGACGATGGCAAGTGCTGCACCGCTCAAGAATTGTTTGAAAAAGTTATTCGGGTCGCTCCAGCCGCCTTCAAAGTAAAATACTTTGGAATAATCGCTCGTTTGCACCTTATGCAGAAGGTCGCCCACGCCCAAATCCATGGCATCGCCAATTGCCAGTACCGTCAGCACCACTGCCAAAAGCATACAAAACGTTTGCAAACTATCCGTCCAAACGATGGTTTTGATACCGCCCTGAAAAGTATAAACCCAAACCAAAAGGATAATGACGGCTACCGTTATCGGGAAAGGGATTCCCAAAGGAGTCATAACAAATTCTTGCAAAACAATTCCGACTAAAAACAAGCGAAACGATGCGCCAATAATCCGAGACAATAAGAAAAACCCAGCACCTGATTTGTAGGCCGATACGCCAAATCTATCTTCTAAATAAGTATAAATAGAGGTGAGATTGAGCCTATAATAAACGGGCATCAGCACGGTAGCAATGACCAAATAGCCCAGCAAATAGCCCAAAACGACTTGCATATAGGAATAATCCTGATTGACTCCGTCTCCGCCAACTACGCCCGGAATAGATATAAACGTAACGCCCGAAAGCGATGCGCCTATCATCCCAAATGCCACCAAATACCATGGCGATTTGCGCCCTGCTATAAAAAAATCGTCATTTTTTGCGCCTTTCCCCGTAAAGTAGGCAATCACCATTAAGACAACAAAGTACAAGCCTATAATGCCTAGTATCAGTTCTGGTGTTAGTTCCTTCATGTTTTGTTTATTTTGATATTTTATCCTTGCCCAAAAATATCATTTTTTCTGGATAGAACGATACGAATTCTAGGTTGTCTTCTTTATACTTTTAAAAACATAAAAATTTTGGGCTTGCCCAAAACAACCCCGGCATAGCCTAGATTTAAAACCATACAAAACGAAAAACATATTAAAAACCTGTCGGCAGACAGGGCTGTCCTTGCCGACAGCATGCCCCGTCTGCCGACAGGCAGGCACAATAGGCACATAGTAAGATTTTAAAGCTGAGTCTTAGTGATTTCAAACGAAAAGTCAATCTTTGCCCTATTTTTAATTTTATTGGGTTCTTTGACAATTTACGTATTGTTCCTCCAAGGAGTCATGACTCCTTGTAATGAACATTGTAAGTCAATGAATTATAAATTTTCTAAAATCCATAGCAGCAATTCCCTATAAGGAAAATCAATAGCCCCACATCTTCAGTGTGGGGATTGAAAAAATTGACAAGTTTTTGGATTTCAACCCAACATTGCCTCCGTTTAGAGTTAAAAAGAAGCAAAAAGCCGTCGAAGTCGCCTCTGCTCATTGTTTTTTGCTGTTTTTTAGATTCTCCGAAAAACAGCAAAAAACAATGGCGACGGTTATTTTCGACAATTTTCAAGAAAAGTACTAACGGTGATAATTTTTAATTTTAAAAACTCATCTGCCGTATAAGATTTGTTAAAAACTCGTTGTTTTAGACAATTGTAAAAGCATAACTGCATTCAAAATTCTCCATAGCTTCGAGTTTTAGAATGCCTTCTTTTTGTGTAATGTCTTGATTGTGCGCTATTTCGTCGGCTACACCAAACCATGGCTCAATGCAAACGAAAGGAGATTTACGGTTTTTGGACCAAATACCCAAATATGGAAATCCTGTGAAATCAAATACCAAAACGGGTGTGTTGTCTTTTTGCAAGCTGATTTTATTGGATTTTAAATTATGGAATACTAAGGCATCATTGTCAAATAATTCGTCGGTGAGCGGAATCGTGGTTTCATTATCCAAGAACGGCTGGCGTTCTCCATTTCTCAAACCGTCCGCAATCAATTGAGTATCTAACGTTTCGGGTTCTGAAAATACCAATTGATAATCTGACCGTTTTTCGCCTTTATGCAATGGGCAACTAAACCCTGGATGTCCGCCAATTGAAAAATACAAAGGCGTGTGATAAGTATTGACGACTTGATAAGTCACTTTTACGGTACTCGCCGTTAGTGTATAAGTGATTTTCAGGCTGAAATGAAAAGGATATTGCTTGATGGTTCGGCTCTTGCTGGCAAGCATAAAAGAGACGGTATCTTCCGTTTTTTTATGCCATTTGAAATCAAAGTTTCTCGCAAAGCCATGCTGCCCGAGTGAGTAGCTTTGTCCTTGATAAGTAAAAGTATCATCTTTTAATCTTCCAACTACTGGAAATAAAACGGGTGCGTGCCTGCCCCAAAACTGTGGGTCTGCCTGCCAAAGATATTCTGTTTTATTCTTTTTGTTGAATACGCTAGTTAGTTCTGCACCTGTTAGATTCATCTTTAGGCGCAATTTTTCGTTTTCTAATGTTATCATTTTGTTAGAGATTTTGTGGTAATGCAATTTAAGGATTTTTCAAAGATTATCAATTTTTTATATCTCGTTTTTTATAAAAACATAGAATTGTAAAAATCCTTACATTGTAGTAATAATGCAAGTTTCAGAAGTTTTTGCATATTTCTCTCGGCTCGCCTAAGGTTAATTTTGTAGCTGCCTGCCATATTTGTTATTTTTAACAACATGAAGAGATAAAGTCTTTTAAAATTCCTTCACGCTCAATCATCATTATCATGAAAAATTTATGGATACTTTCTTTGCTTATATTGCTTATATTGCTTAATGCGCCTCTTTTTGCGCAAGCACCTAATATGAAATGGGGGCGATACTCAAAGGACGACGTTCGGATGAAATCTTACGATTTGGATAAGAATGCGGATGCCGTGATTTTGGCGCATCGAACGAATGCACGTTACGAAATACGAGATGGCGAAGAAGTGATTTTATATACTAAATATGTCAGAATTAAGATTTTGACCAAAGATGGATTGAAACGAGCTAGAGTAAAAATCCCTTATACGGCTTTTGACGAAGAAGAAACCATCAGTTCCCTCAAAGCGCAATCTTCTACCTATCGAAGCGGCAGATTGGCCGTAGATAGACTTCCGAAAAGCAAAATTCGTACTCAGCGAATAGATAAATTCATCTCGCAAAAGAATTTTGTTCTTCCTAGAGTTCGGGTAGGTTCTATTATAGAATATCGCTATACGATGGTATCCAAAGATATTCGGAGCATTCAAAAACATTATTTCCAGCATGATATGCCTGTGATTTGGAGTGAGTTCAATCTCAAAGTTCCTGAATTTTGCACGTATGCAGCATTGAAAAAAATCGACCGCTCGTTTGCCGTAGAAGCACAAAAAACCATTAAATACGAATTGGGCAACGATTATGAAGTTCGCAGCGGAGCAATGTACACTTGGGCAATACAAAATGTGCCTGCGCTCAAGGAGCATCAATATATGACTACACCAGCAGATTATCGCCAAAGCATTGGGCTAGAACTCAAGGAGTATATTTCGCCTATTCAAGATATTCAACAGTATTTTACCACTTGGGAAGATGCCAAAAGGCAACTAATGAAGGATGAAGATTTTGGTCAAAAATTCAACAACTCCACTTACATTCAGTCGGTTGCTAAAGCCTCCGAGGCGGTTTTGAATAAAAACATGAGCGAACAGGAAAAGGCCAATGTCATTTTTGATTTTGTCAAAAAAAATATAAAATGGGACGGCAACTATGCTATTTATGCCGATAGGGCTTTTGATGAAATATTCACGGCACACACAGGGAGTATTGCAGAAATCAACTTAACGCTCCTCGCTTTGCTAAAAAACGTGGGCATCAAGGCGCATCCTGTTCTCCTCAGTTCTCGGCAACACGGGCAAATCAATACTGCTTTTCCTATTCTCAAACAATTCAACTACGTGGTGGTGCAAGCCCTGATTGGCAAAAAAACTATATTGTTGGATGCTTCTCATCCATTGCTTCCTTTGGGTTTGGTACAATTTGAAGCCTTAAATCAAAACGGCTGGCTACTCAGCGATAGCACCAACGGGCAATGGATAAAAATACTACCCAAAACGCATAAACAAATTCAGCAAATTGATATAAATATTACGGCCAATGGTTCAGCAAGCGGCTCTATCAAGACCTACAATAGCGGCTACGCTGGCGTTGAGGAACGCAATAATTATTTGCAATATTCGCCTCGTACTTATGCCGAATCCTTGTTTTCAATTAGTAAAACTGCTATTCGGGTAGATACTTTTTTTTATAAAAATATAGACAAACTGGATAAGCCTTTTGTCAGCACGCTTTATTTTAAAGCCGACGATTGGGCAACGCTCAAAGATGGTACAATTCTTTTATCTCCTTTTATTCTAAAATCGTGGGACGAACACCCTTTTTCGGAAGAAGAACGACTAGTGCCTACTGATTTTGGATATACTACGTCCCAGCAGACTATTATAAATATCAACCTGCCCGACGGCTACACCATCGAAGAAATGCCCAAAGGTTTAAGAATTAGCCTCTTAGAAAATGCTGGTTCTTACTCCATACAATTCGGCAAAAATCCTAATGGCAGTACCCAAATCATTAGCCGACTGAACTTGAATGAAGCCATTTATCCCGTATCTGCTTATCCTTTTTTGAAATCGTTTGTGGGAATGGTTGTAGAAAAGCAAGATTCGGAGCTAACGGCTAAGATGATGGAGTAGTTTGTATTTTATGAATGGAAAAAAAAGGCTAATTTCGTCTTTTTAAATTATGCCGTTTTTGGGGCAAAAAAAAGATTTACAATAGCGTGGATTGGCAACCTGTTTGCCTACAAAGGCATATTTCAATCCACGCTATTATACTTTCATTTTTTCTTTTTTTAAAAAAATTGCAATCAACAAAACTTGATTTTTACAATCAAAATCATAGCAAATACAATCCATGAACTACTTAACGCTCGAAAACATTTCTAAATCTTACGGTGAAAAAGTCTTGTTTCAAGATTTGTCTTTTCATATTGACAAAGGCAATAAAGTGGCATTTGTGGCACGAAACGGAACAGGTAAATCTACTTTGCTCAAAATAGTAGCCGGCATCGAAAAGCCCGAAGGCGAGCAAGCCAAAGTATTGGTAAATAAAAATGCTCGTGTGGGCTATCTGGACCAAGAGCCTGATTTTGATGGCAGCCAAACGGTGATGGAAACCATCTTCGAATCAACTAACAACCCTCAATTGCTGGCGTTAAAGGCTTATGAGCAAGCGATGCTTGAGCCTAGCAAAACCGCTCAACTACAAGCCGCACTTGCCAAAATGGACGAAGTGAAGGCATGGGACGTGGAAGCTACCGTCAAAGAAATTCTTTCCAAACTGAGTATTACTCGCCTCGAACAATCGGTGAGCGAACTATCGGGCGGACAAAAAAAACGTATCGCATTTGCTAAACTGATTATGAACGAACCCGACTTCGTGATACTCGATGAACCGACGAACCACCTTGATTTGGAAATGATTGAATGGATTGAGGAATATTTGTCTCGTCCGAATTTGACCATATTTATGGTGACGCATGATAGGTATTTTTTGGAGCGTGTTTGTAATACGATAATAGAGCTGGATAGAGGCGAACTTTTCCGCTATCGGGGTAATTATTCGTATTATTTGCAACGAAAATCGGAACGCAGAGACGTGGAAGTACGCACCGTGGACAAGGCAAAGCGGATGATGAAAAACGAGTTGGAATGGGTGCGAAGAATGCCTAAGGCTCGTGGCACGAAGGCAAAAGCGAGAATGGATGCGTTTCAGGGTTTGAAACAAAAAGCAACGAAAAACATCAAAGAGGAGCGGTTTGAGTTTGATATGAAGGGCAACCGACTCGGCAAAAAAATTATAGAACTGTACAATGTCTCTAAGTCGTTTGGGGATTTAAAAATTATAGAAAATTTTTCTTATAAATTCAAAAGAGGCGAGCGAGTAGGCGTAGTTGGGCGCAACGGAACGGGTAAATCTACCTTTCTTTCGCTACTCACCGAAGAGTTGCCGCTCACTTCTGGGCGCATTCAAAAAGGCTCTACCATCGTTATTGGGCATTATCGACAAGATGGTATGCAGCTTTTGGAAGACAAGCGAGTGATAGAAGTGATTAAAGATATTGCTCCGTTTATAACGATGAGCGATGGTTCTAAGATTTATGCCAAGCAGTTTTTGGAGCGTTTTTTATTTGATGAAGAAAAACACTGGACGTATGTTTCTCAATTGAGCGGCGGCGAAAGGCGACGTTTGTATTTGCTTACCGTATTGATGCAAAATCCAAATTTTCTTATTTTAGATGAACCGACCAACGATTTGGATATTCTCACGTTGAATATTCTCGAAGAATTTTTGATGGAATATGGAGGTTGTTTGGTCATTGTTTCGCACGATAGGTATTTTATGGACAAGCTCGTGGACCACCTTTTTGTGTTTCAAGGAGAGGGCAAAGTCAAGGATATTAATGGTTCTTATGAGGAGTATCGAGTGATAGAAAAAGCAGAAGAAGCCGAAGAGCGTCGCCTTGAGCGAGCAATAAAGGCAGAAGCGGAAGCTAATCAACCCAAAGAAGCACAAGAAACCGCCCGAAAACTCACCTATCAGGAACGTAAAGAACTCGGCAAACTCGAAAAAGCTATCGAAAAACTTGAAAGTAGGAAAACTGAAATCCATCAACTGTTTGGCGATACGTCTATTTCTGCGGATAAAATTACAGAACTCTCCAAAGAGTTGGCGAGCATCGAAGAGGAATTAGAAGAAAAAGAAATGAGTTGGTTGGAATTATCGGAGTTTGTTTAGCTCGAATTAATAGCTATAAACAGCTTTTCCTTACAGGACACTGCTAGTTTCTTTCAGGTCTAAGACGTGAGAAATAAAGCATTTAAGACACGCTGCGCTTAACTCTGGAAACTAGCCGTTTATTTTTTGCTCTCACAAAATATGTATAGACGGTAGCTTCGGCAGGCAGGAGCTGATGACGCTGATTTGCTAAAGCAAATTCGCCAATAATCGCAGATTAGATAAAGAATACCTTTTTCGATGATGTTAATGTACGATGAATTAATAGTAAAATCTCAATGCTATGGAAAATAAAATCCCGATTTATCGCATTTTGAGCCTGATGCTTTTCGGGGTCGGATTCTCCATGTTTTTTGCTCACCACCTTCTTTATCGCAATGAAATTATATTCGATTGGAGTACTTTTTTCACCTTTAGTTTTATGGTGTGCGGTGCATTTTCTTTGCTTTTTTGGAAATTTATGCGTTGGATTTCCAGCTTTACATTAATTGCTTTTGTGGGCTTCCTTTGGGATTTGAGGCTTTTCATGTATCG
>CALOED010000294.1:0-4787 GCA_942492005.1 uncultured Saprospiraceae bacterium | reverse complement strand
ATCATATTTCATATTTGTATTTTTTGATTTCTAATGAATTTTTCTTTTTATAAATTTTCCATTTTTAACACATAGTCTGTTTTATTTTTCTTCAAAAAAATAATTGATACAAGCATTATTATGCTACCTGTTTATGTGTTAAAAAGGCTAATTTTTTATAATTTTTTGTAAAAATAAGACAAATATACGAAGGTATATGTTTTCTGTTTTTTAGATTCCATATTTTACAAAAAAGCCATTTTCACTATATTATTCACCAAGTTAGTGGCTTTACATTCTACATCTGCCGTTCGGCAATCTTTTGGGAAGTTGCTCAGTTTTATTTTTTTATCCCAATCGTACCAGTCAGGTCGGTCAGCAATTTCGGAGCGGCTAACGTTGGTGGCTTCTGAGTTAGTGAAACTCACGTTTACCAATTGCATTTTAAAGCCCGTTGGAGCTTCTCCGTCATACACGTGCGTTTTCATCAGATACTGCACCTTGGGGTGCAACTCGTTCAACTGCACGCTATCCGCCTTTTCCACTAAATGCAATTCGCTATCTTTGTCAATATAGAGAAACTTATATTGCAATTGGGCAACTACGAAATCTCTCAAATAATTCATTCGTGCGCCACCGTAAGGATTCGTCACACCTACTAATGCGTGATAAACAGGCACATTGCTACGGCTCACATTTGCAAACTCTGCGTCATAATCTATGGTTGGTGCTGGTGCTGGCTCATTAACATTTTCAGCAGTATTCTCACTTTTGTTATTTTTACAACTCGAAATGGCTAATGCTAACCCTAAAACAATAATCGTAAAGTATTTCATTTTTTTAATTTAAAAAAGTTGGAAAAGTAAATTTCATTCAATAACTCACTATTTCAATAATTCTACCATTCTATCCTGATTCATTATCTGGATTGTAACGTTTTGCAAAATACATACTAATTTTGTGAGCAATAAAAATCAACGCATGAAACTATTGATTAAAAATATCAAATCGCTGGTACAAGTAGAAGAAACGCCTAAAAAATGGGTAAAGGGTGCGGATATGAAACACCTTCCTACGCTCGACAATGCCTATCTTTTGATAGATGGCGAACGCATTGCGGACTTTGGCTCAATGGAAAATTGCCCTTCGGATGCTGACAAAACGATTGACGCTACGGGAAAATACGTTTGCCCGACATGGTGCGATTCGCATACGCATTTGGTGTATCAAGGAAGCAGAGAGGGGGAATTTGTGGACAGAATAAACGGATTGTCTTACGAGGAAATCACCGAACGGGGCGGCGGCATCCATAATTCGGCTAAAAATCTACAAAACGCTACCGAAGACGAACTCTACGAACAAGCAATGGCAAGACTAGAGGAAATCAAAGGCTATGGAACGGGGGCGGTAGAAATCAAAAGCGGTTATGGATTGACGGTAGCAAGTGAGTTGAAATCGTTGCGAGTGATTCGACGTATTCAAGAAAATACCAACTTGACTATAAAATCTACATTTTTGGGGGCGCACGCCGTGCCGCAAGCGTATAAAGACAATCGAGCGGGTTATATTGATTTGATTATCAATGAGATGATGCCTCGCATAGCCGAAGAGGGTTTGGCGGACTACTGCGATGTGTTTTGCGAAAAGGGCTTTTTTACGCCCGAAGAAACGGATAAAATCCTAAAAGCGGGCTGGAAATACAATATGCAACCAAAAGTTCATGCCAATGAATTGTATTTTTCGGGAGGCGTGCAAGTGGGCGTAGCGAATAATGCTCGCTCGGTGGACCACCTCGAATGCACGAGTCTTTCAGAAATCGAAGCCCTGCAAAACTCCGAAACAATGCCAACGATATTGCCTTCTACGGCATTTTTTCTAGGTTTGGAGTATGCGCCTGCTCGCCAAATGATTGACGCAGGTTTGCCCATAGCATTGGCTACTGATTACAATCCTGGTTCTACGCCTTCGGGTAGAATGTCGTTTGTGTTGTCGTTAGCTTGTTTGAAAATGAAAATGTCGCCCGAAGAAGCCATCAATGCCGCTACGATTAATGGAGCGTATGCAATGGGCGTAGAGGGAGAGTTGGGAAGTATTGCCAAAGGAAAATTGGCAAACGTTTTTATTACTAAAAAGATTCCTTCGCTGGCGTTTTTGCCCTATGCTTTTGGTAGCGATTTGATTGAGCAAGTGATTATAAAAGGGAGTATCTAACGAAAGAGAGCTAAACACGGATTAATGCGTTTAGCTCTCTTTTTTAGAATGTAAAGTTTTTACTTTACCTTTCTTGACATTTTAGCTTCAATGCTCAAAGTAGCATGAGGAACAGCCTTGAGGCGTTCTTTTGGAATGAGTTTGCCTGTCACTCGACACACTCCATATACTTTATTTTGAATTCTAATTAAAGCATTTTCAAGATGTTTAATGTACTTTCCTTGTCTCGCTGCAAGCGTATTTAATCTTTCTGTCTCGGCTGTTCCGATACCATCATCAAGTCCTTTCAGTTTAGAATCTTGATTCTCGGCTCGGTCAGTTAATTGCGACTGTAAAAAATCTAACTCTTCTCTTGCATGAGATAATTTATTGCTGATTAAGACCTTAAATTCTAAAAGTTCTTCATCACTATATCTGGTTTTTTCTTCTACCATTATCTAATAATTTTTGTTCGCAAAAAAATGATAATCTGAACATTTTAAACCTATTCATATCTAAAATGTGAATAGGCTGCAATTCAGCGGCAAAGGTAATAATTATTTTTTTATGAGTAAAGACCAAATTATATATCAATGATAGTAATTAATATATATTTAACATTTCACTAACATTCTCATTCGCCATTCATTTCATTTTTCATGTATTAACAATTACAGTAACGGATAAAAAACAAAATGATTGTCATTAAAACTTTTATTTGGTCTCTATCATCAAGAGGCAATCATTAGGCTGACTTGCTACATTTTCAATTTTTATTTGATATTCTGCTGCTGCCTCAGCCGTAAAACTCACCATTCGAGCATCGCCTATAAACTGGCTTTTACCTACTCGCTGTTTCGTTTTTTTATCAAAAACGCTTAACCTCAAATCATTGCCTACTCTTACCGATAAAATTATCTTCTGGTTACTTTTGAAAGAAGTACTGATAGTCTTACTGTTTTTAGAATAGATAATATAATTTTTGACTTGTATATCGCCGCCATTTTCTTTCATCTTGAGCGACATTTCTTTATAGTTAGGCAGTTTTTTTTCGAGTTGTCGGATGCGCCATTTTAGTATTTTGGCATCTACGGGTACCATTCCTTTGGCATCTGCGATTAGTATTTCAGGGTTGAAAAATGATTTATAATCTCCACCGTCCTCTTCCTCTAGCATATCGCCGTCCACTGCTCCCGTTTCTGAAAACTGTTGTATTTCAGGATGTTTGATTAGTATTTTAGCAGCTTTGAGCAAGGGTTTTGCATCCAAATTCTTGTAGCCTTCTTGACCATAAGCGAATACTTTTTTGATTTTTTCCATCAAAGGTTTTGAGACTTCATGTTGCGCTGATAGCCCTGTATTCCACAAAAGACCAATTAATAATGTATAGTAGATTTGCTTTCTCATCATTTGGTTATTTTTTAAAATAGGTATTTCCTTAAAAACGTTTTCCTTTTTACTCCAAACACGTTACTAAAACGAAATAGTTGCATGATTGACGACTATTTTTTGAGGTCTGTTACCTTACTTGCCCTTAAAAAAAGCAATGGTACTGTCAAATTCCTGTATTTTTCATACATTTATTAGATGTAACCTTTAAATAGGTAGATGTCATTTTAAAAATGCACAACAGCTCATTTTCTTAGCGTACACCCACTTTTAAACACTACGAATACTGACCATTGCAACTTTCGTTTTATTAATAAATTAATCAACGAACTTGTTAGTTAATCTATTCTAAAAACTACTATTTATATGATACACAATTCGACTGTTTCGTTCTTCAGTTTGCTTTTTGTGATTGTCATTTCATGGAGTAACCTCGCCCATGCCCAGACCATTCACGCCATTATTTTTGCAGCTTCGGACGATGCTACTATCGGAGCTGGCACTCAAAAGTCTTATCATTTGCTCACGCAAGAAATGAATAATATCGTTTCTCAAACGGGCATGGAAATCAAAACCTATTACAAGTCGGGCAGCTCATTCACGCTAGGAAACTACCAAAGCGTTATGGCTGATTTGGGTGAGGAAGATTTGTCTAACGATGTGGTTTTGTTCTATTTTTTGGGGCATGGTTTTGAAAGTGAATCCAGTCCTTATCCCAATTTATTATTTAAAACCACCACAGGCTCGGTTACAGAACAGCAACTCGACGAAGCTACTGTCAGTATGGAGGTTATCAAAGATGAACTTCAACAAAAAAACGCAAGATTGACGATACTTATTGGCGAGGCTTGCAATAATGAGTTGGATTTGGAAAGTCTTTTATACGAAGAAAAAAGCGGAAGTTATCAAAAATTTAACACCGCCATTGGCTTCGGAAGGAAAATACAACCGATTGTTTAGGCAAGCCGAAGGGATGATAATGTTGTCGAGTAGCCGAAGCGGACAACCTTCCTATATCAGCTCTACGGAAGGTGGCGCATTTACGCAAGCGTTTCTGGAGTCGCTGCGTCGCCAAACGCAAAAGAGTAACTTATCGAAGGCTTCGTGGGTCGAGCTATTTGATGATGCGAGAGACAAAACCAAAAACTTGGCGGAAAAGAAAAAATTCCAATATCCGCAAACGCCTCAATTTCAGGTAGTTTCAAAAATTCAATACCGAAAATCGGCTG
>CALOED010000293.1:0-2189 GCA_942492005.1 uncultured Saprospiraceae bacterium | reverse complement strand
CGAAAGACATTCGACAGAAAACGACAAATACCCAGATAAAAATTTGATCGCTCCCAATCTTTGCAGTGTCGAATCCAATGAACAGTTGGTGTAGGACACAAAAACAATTTTTAGTTCAAAAAACAAAACACATGAACGCATTAAGAAACAAAGTTAGTTTGATTGGACGCTTAGGAGCGCAGCCAGAAATTGTAACCCTTGAATCGGGGAAAGTATTTGCACGGTTTAGCCTTGCAACGAACGAGGGGTACAAGGGCAAGGATGGCACTTGGAAGGAAAACACGCAATGGCATAACCTCAAAGCATGGGGGAAGACAGCCGAGCATGTATCCAAGGTATTGAGAAAAGGGCTAGAAATAGCAGTTGAGGGGAAGATAGTGAACGAAAACTACGAGACCAAAAAGGGGGAGAAGCGCTACGGCACCTCTATTGAAGTCAATGATTTTCTTATTCTTTCACCTAAGAGCGAAAATGTATAATAACCTACAATCAGCTTTAGAAGAAGTTTTCGCTTGTTGTTCTGACAGCCATTTGAAAACTTTAGACGAGGCACCTATTCACCACGGAGTCGTTGCAGAAAAACCGCTGCACGACTCCATATTTTTCAATGTCAAACACATCAAAATGAACCACGTTAACCTAATCGGAAAATTAAGCTCTTCACCACGCTTTTACGTATTGCCAAGCGGAAGAAAAGTCGCACAATTCACAATGTCTACAAAAGAAACATACCTCGATGAAAATGGAAACACAAAAAACAAAAGTCACTGGCACAGAATCTCTGCATGGGGACGATGGACTCAAGTTCTTGAGGAGCTAGCATCAGTTGGAATGGAAATGGTAAATTGAAGGTAAGCTTACCACACGCTTCTATCAAAAGAGTGGTGAAAAACGATTCATCTCCGAAGTAGAAGTCAATGATCTAATCATCCTATAGCGTATAAATCAAAACAAATAGCATCGAACCATTCAAAAATAAAACCACCAACCTTTAAAATCATCAAATATGCAAACATTAAAAAACCACGTTACACTAATCGGAAATCTAGGCTCGAACCCTGAAATCACCAACTTCGACAACGGAAACAAAATTGTCCGTTTTAGACTTGCAACCAACAAGTACACAATGAAAGACAAGAAAGCCAAAGTCGAATGGCATCGAGTGTTTGCTTGGGGGAACATTGCCAAGTTTATCGAAAACCACGCCGAGAAAGGAAAGCAGTTAGCCATTCACGGACGTTTGGTAAATCGAACTTACCTTAATAAGGAAGGCAAGCGCCGCAAGATTACCGAAGTGGAGATCAAACATGTGATAGGGTTGTAATTCTTCAACCTAACCTACTCGCAATTCTATTGCTTGTTTGATTTATGGGTCTCGGGTAAACCGAGACCCTTTTTACGTTATTTCACGTATTTTTACGCGTAATTTTACGGGTTAGACATGTATCTTATTTTTAGTACTTATCCCTTTTAGGTTCTTATGTGAAGCACCACGCTAAATAGCTTAAAATGAGATAATAAAAGTTAAAACGTGCTAATTTTCATCATTGAATAATTGATTTAATTTGCACAGATATAGCTTTGGGGGTTTCAATTTTAACATACTCGCGGTTTGATTACTACAGCCATTTTTATATATTTATATACTTACAAGACTTTAAACCCAATCATTGAAAACAGCCCAAGAACAGCCGTTAGCAGTAAAATTTCCAACGGATTTTTCGCCGCCTGATGGCATTGAAGTGCATTATCAAAAGACTGTTATTAATTGGTATTGGAATGATATTTATCATATCCATGCGCTTTCTGATGTTGAACACACTCTAGAGGATGCTAAAATGCAAACCGACTTGATGAAAGAACTTTTTGGAGACAAAAAGGTTCAAGTGTTGCTGGATATCAGGGACATAGTTCCAATGGCATATGACGCTCGTAAACATTACGGAACAAAAGAGGGAAAACGGAACAATGGATCTACCGCAGTTCTCGTTAAATCAGCGTTTACCAAAGCCGTTGCAAATTTCTTATTGGGAGCATTCAGGTCTTCCGTAAAAACAAAAATGTTTCTTTCGGTTGACGATGCCGTTATATGGCTAAATAAAAATAGATGAAAGCTAGCGGCATAAATAGTGTTCTAAATAAAATCTACAATTTAGCCAACAATTCTGTTGAAACCCCACCGCTGGTTG
>CALOED010000292.1:0-37346 GCA_942492005.1 uncultured Saprospiraceae bacterium | reverse complement strand
ACTTTATTCACAAAACTAAATCCTATTACATAACTAACTGATAATGAAGATAGACAAAGCGGCGAAGCCGCTTTGTGAATAATGGCTATTGCTTTTTTGTTAAATTGTTAGGAGCTGTGCTTTTTTGCTTTTTTATAAAGCCTGCCCGGTTCTTCGCCAATACCAAACGATAAGAAAACCCGTAATCGCACCGCCAATGTGGGCAAAATGCGCTGTATTTGATGCAATGTAACTGCCTCCCAACACGCCCATAAAAATATCAATAGCGAGCAATCCGCCAATTAAATACTTGGCTTTCATAGGAATAGGTGGTATCAAAAGCATCAATTGAGCATTCGGATAATAAAACATAAAGGCTATTAATACGCCATATACCGCACCCGAAGCTCCTAATAATAGGTAAGCCGCCGAAGGGTCGATGAAGTAAGAAACGAGTACGTAAAAGCCCAATGCGCCTAAACCGCTTGCTAGATAAAAGAATAAAAATTTCTTTGCGCCCCATTTTTCTTCTAATATGGGCCCAAACATAAACAAGGTAAACATATTGAAGAAAATATGTGTAATGTCTTGACCACTGTGCATAAACGTGTGAGTGACTATCTGAAAGGGTTGAAAGCCGCTATTTTCCAAAAAAGGAGAGTGCATTGCCAATAACAATCGCTTATAGATACCTTCGTTGAGTTCCCAAACTTGTGGTTCTCCCATCAGAAACATTGTACCTAAATAAAACAGCACATTGATAATTATCAAATTCTTAACTACATCCGTGATTCTAATTCCCATCTTTTTAATTAATGTATTTTGGAATGATTGAATAGTAGAGGATTGATTTTTTTTTGTAACCAAACATTCTCCTATCTTCTCATTCTATCATTGCATTTACGCTCTAAATTCTTTTTCTAAACTATCTAAATCATAACTCTTGAAACACAATTTGCCTGTTGGCCCTTTGTAAGGGATTCTGCAAGCAAAAAGCTGGTCTATGAGTTGTTGCATTTCTTGAATGGAGAGTTCTTGCCCTCTTTTGATGGCTGCGCTTCGAGCCATTGCACGAGCTAAGTTCTCTCTGATGTCGAGTTCTAAATCCTGATTCGACTTATATTGTTCAAGCATTAGCTCAATGATTCCCCTTTCATCCACATTTTTTAGATGAGTAGGTATCCCATGTACGACGAAAGTATCTTTTCCCAACTCCTGAATATCGAAACCTAAAAGGTTAATCGCTGGCAACATATCCTTTATCAGCTCAAAATCATTGGTTGAGAAATGACAATGTTTTAGGGAATAATAGTTTCTGAGTAGCTATTTCTTGAGTTTGTATTTTTTCTAAAAAACGTTCGTACAACACCCGCTCATGTGCCGTTTGTTGGTCTATCAATAAGTAGCCCGACTTGATGTGGCTGACAATATAAGTGCTATGAATTTGATATGGTTTTTTAGCAATGCCAAATGAAGCGTCTTCTTTTTCCATTGGCATTGCTTCCTCTTCGTCCCATTTACTTTTGATGGTGACAGATTGAGGATTTTCTTCGTTTTGGTTTTCATCAAACTCATTGAGCCCTTCGTATAGTTTTTGCCAATTGGCTAAATTACTTTTTTCTCTTTGGTCTTCTTTTTTGAAAAGCGGAAAATTATTTGAACTTGATTTATGTTTAGTACGGAGTTCATTAGCCGTCTGAAAAGCCTTTTCCGAACGGTTAAAATTCGGATTGGTAATAGCTGGAATTTGGTCAAAATCAAGCGTTGGGATAATATTGTATTGCCCCAAAGAGTGCCGCACGGCTACTTTTAAGTAATTGTAAATCAGGCGTTCGTCATCAAATTTAATTTCTTGCTTCGTAGGGTGTACGTTAATATCTATTCGAGTAGGGTCTATTTCTATAAAGATAACGTAAAGCGGATAAGTATTATTAGGTAGCAATTCTTCGTATGCAGCCATCACGGCATGATTTAGATAAGAGCTTTTTATAAACCGGTTATTGACAAAAAACCACTGTTCGCCCCGTGTTTTCTTCGAAAATTCAGGTTTGCCGATATATCCATTTAGCTTTACTACATCGGTATCTTCGCTGATAGGCACGAGTTTTTTGTTGGTATTTGCGCCCAATACACCTACTATTCGTTGTCGCAATGTACCTGGAGGCAGGTGGAATAATTCAATATTATTATGATACAATGAAAAGAAAATATCTGAATGTGCAATCGCTAACCTTTGAAATTCATCCATGATGTAACGCATCTCTACGGGATTGGATTTCAAAAATTTTCGGCGAGCGGGTACATTATAAAACAAATTGCGCACACTGATAGTCGTTCCGGTTGTTATTTGGCAGACTTCCTGCTTTTTTACGGTTGAGCCTTCTATCTGTATGCGAGTACCTAAGTCTTGTTTTTCAGTTTTGGTGCGCATTTCTACTTGCGCAATTGCTGCGATGGAAGCCATCGCTTCGCCCCTAAATCCTTTGGTATGAATTGCAAAAAGGTCGGTAGCTACTTTTATTTTGGAAGTAGCGTGCCGTTCAAAACACATTCTAGCATCGGTTTCAGACATTCCACTACCATCATCTATCACCTGAATCAGCGTTTTGCCAGCATCTTTTACGACAAGTTTGATGCTCGTGCTTCCTGCATCAATGGCATTTTCCATCAGTTCTTTTACCACCGATGCGGGTCGCTGAATCACTTCTCCTGCCGCTATTTGGTTAGCGATAGAATCGGGCAATAGTTGAATAATGTCAGGCATATTATATAATTAAGTACCGTGTTTCAAAATTTATTTAAGGTAAGAATGGCGTAGCCATGTTCATATTTGTAGCAAGATTTAACCAGGGTTTACAAAAGGGCTTTAGCTCTTCATTTACATACTATATTTTTTATCTACAAATATGGTCAGAGTTACCATTCTTTAATTTTAAGAAACCTTTGAAACACTGTATTTAGTAACGTTCAAAAAATAACTTGCTGTTACTTATTTAAAAAAATAAAGCGAATGAAAATCTACACGATTAGTTACTCATTAGTAGTCAATGAAGTATAACTACTTACGTTTTTTTTCTAAAATGCCTTAATATAGCTACCATAGTTTAAGAAAAGAGCCAACATCATAGTCAGAATTAGAGCAATGACAATAATCGTAAAGTTGGACTTTCGAGTCCCCCTTCTGCGAGCTTCGCTCCTTCCTGAACCGCTTCTCAATCCTTCCTTGATGCGATATTGCATCGCTTGACGGTCGTTTTTTCCTCTATTTGCCCTTGCCTTTACTCGCTCATCGAGTTCCTCTTTTATGGGGTCGTAATATTTTGGCTTATACGAAAATTGCCTGTTTTTAGGCGTTTTAAACATTCCTCCGAACATAATAGTATGATTTTTAATCGTGAATGGATAATTGTTTTTTATCAATAGCTTTTGATAAGATACATCATTTCCAAACACTTAAAGTTACGCAAAATAGCACATTTTTAGAAACGCATACAAAAGTATTTCTACTTATGATGATTATAAATAGAGGAGAATTGACGTATAGCGGTTTAAAAAAATATAAAATTTCCTTTCTTACTGCCATAAAATCACCAATGCCGCAAAAAATCAGATACGCAAAATCACTGAGATGACAAGTTAGTGGAGCGAAACGCCCTATTCGTTCGTTTTGCCCATTTCGCCAAGTAACCAATGGGTTTTAGCCTAGTCTTAAAGGTGTAATTAATATTTAGAGAATTATCTAATCCACTATGAAGAAGCGTTGAAGAAAGTTATTCAACGAAAATTTATAACCCAAATTTTTAAACATTTTACTCAACAAATATAAAAACGAAAACTATGAAAAGGATGACCATTTTATTGATGCTAGGATTTTTTGTTTTTGCCTCAACGGCTGCTTTTGCTCAACCAAAGCCAAAAGATACTAACGTCGAAACCAAAAATGACGATGGTGTAAAAAAAGATAAGCCAGCAAAGCAATACGATGCTAGAAAAAATAAAAGCAAAAAAGACCGCAATGGAAAAAATACCAAGCAAAAATGTGACAGACAACAAGGAAAAAAAGTAAAAGGACAGAAAGGAAAAAACTCAAAAGACGGCGCTAAAAGACCAAATGGGCAGAAAGCCAACTATAAAGGGCAGAAAGGAAAAAACAGCAAATGTGGTACTAAAAGCCCTAATGCGCAAAAGGCTCAAAAGCAAGACCGCAAAGCAAAAAGAAAAAGTCGCCCATCGGAACGTGGAAACAATTCGTAATTGGATGACTAAAGATTAAGTTAGTAGAGCAGTTAATTATTAGGTTCGTTGCGCCGCTTCTTTGGAGTTGGCGCAACTTTTTTTTGTGTGGTTCTTATACTCAATCCATGGGCATAAGAACCACATTTTTATTTACAACCAATTATTTCTCTTTCCATTCTTCAATAGAAGCCTTATTCATACGCACATAATCTTCGTTTCCTGCCTCTTCGGCTAATGTGCTTGATTTTTTAGCCGCCTTAGTAGCTTGCTTGTATTTTTTCAAATCCGCCAATATCAAGGCCTTCAAACGATACATCCAAAACTTTTCGCCTTCCAGCTCAATGGCCTTCTGAATCCACTCCAAAGCCTGTTCTCCGTCTTTGCCTGCTTCGTGATAATATCTCGCTGCTTGATAGTAAGTAGTACCCGAAACACCCTTCATTTTCTTTTTGATGTCAGCCATCACTTTGCTATCCGTATCCACGGCTACTTTAAAACTCACCTTTGTATTTCCCCACAATAGATTGATGGTTGCGCCATTATTATTAATGTCATTTATATCTATTGTAAAAGTTTCCACTTTATCATTCAGCCTTTTAGAAAGCACTTTAAAACGGAAAACATCCTCTTTTTCATTATAATTTTTACCGCCAGTTCCCCAATGCGTTATATTTTTATGAAAAATAATCGTCCACTCTTCCTCTCCTGGAATAGTATAAAGTGCGTAAGTGCCTTTGGGTAAATTGTTATCTTCTATTTGCACATCGTCGCTAACGGTGATTTTAGTAGAAGCATTTGCACCCGTTCGCCAAAGTTCGCCATAAGGAATATGCCCACCAAACATTTTTCTGCCTTTCAGCCCTGGGCGGCTATAAACAATTTTCATATTCGTGAGACCTATCTCTTGCGTGACCGTAGCAATAGGGCTAGGCTGAGGTGCATCTATTTGAGCGTTTATTTCTGGGACTCCTGCTAATAATAAACCAAACATTAAAACTAAAAAAGTAAGTTTTTTCATTATTCATTTTTTTTAGGCTCTCCTATTTATCCATTACAGGATAGTTGAGTAGCCGTATATTTAAAAAATATTCTAAATTTGAAAATCTTTATTTCAGACAAATCAGTCGTATTGATGTTTTTTGCATTTTAGAAAAAAAACAGAAAAACTTGTTTTACGAGGTCTGTATTAAAATCAAAACTCTAAATTACAAAATGTCAAATTAAACTTTTGCGTGAATGCCAAAACCTGCCTATCAGCCGACAGCAGTTTCACGTTCCAACTTACAACTCATGTCAAAACAACTACCTTCGGGCAAAATAGCGCATAATTTTTTTTATAATAAAACGATTTGGATAACCGGCGCATCTTCGGGTATCGGCGAACAACTTGCCTATGATTTGAGCAAACTAGGCGCAAGACTTATTCTTTCTTCAAGGCGAGAAGCTACTTTGAATGCAGTCAAAAACCGTTGCGAAGGCTATGGAAATAAAATTACCATTGTTCCATTGGACTTAGCTCAACACGACTCTATTCCGCCTATGGCACAAAAAGTAATACACGAATGTGGCAAAATAGATATTTTAATTAATAATGGAGGTGTTAGCCAGCGTGCAGCCGCTCTCCAAACCAATATTGAGGTAGATAAACGGATTATGGATGTCAATTATTTTGGTTCAATTATTTTGACCAAAGCCGTTTTGCCTAGCATGGTGCAGCATCAACTCGGACACATCCTCACCGTCACGAGCGTTTCGGGCAAAGTTGGCGTACCCAAACGAACAGCGTATTGCGCATCAAAGTTTGCTTTGCATGGTTTTATGGACGCACTGCGAGGAGAAGTAGCCAAATATGACATTACCGTTACTACGGTATGCCCAGGATTTTCAAAAACTAAAATAGCCGAAAATGCGCTCAAAGGAACGGGCGAAGCCGCAGCGAAAAAAGATGAAGACATCGAAAATGGAATGACCGTAGAGTACGTGAGCAGCCGAATATTAAACGCCCTTCGCAAAAAACGAGAAGAAGTATATATTGGCAAAAAAGAAGTAATGGCCATTTATGTTATGCGTTTATTCCCCAAATTGTTTTTCAGAATTGCGAAAAACTTAGGAAAAGATATTGGATAAGTTTTTATAGAAATAATGAGGCACAACGAATGAGGTACAACGTTCTGTATTGAAATAATCTGCCATTGGAAGCTACCTAATAGCGAAGAAATATGAAAAACAAAAAATCAAGAAGGAATTTTTTGCACCAGCTAGCCTGGGGCGGTGCATTTGCAGCATCCATCTCTAGCGTTAAAGCCATTGCTCAAAAACCTCCCATTTTCTCCGCTACGCCTAAAAATTCCCCAAAAACCAAAAAATACTGGGAACAAATTAGGCAAGCCTTTCCACTGTCCAATCACCGGATGTATTTCAATACGGGGAGTCAGGGCGCATCACCGCAAGTTGTGATAGATACCGTCTATGAATGGATGAACAAATTGGAGCGGATAGGCGAGAGTGGGCATCGAGAAGTAGAAGCCGTGAGAGCAAAGATTGCCAACTTTATCAATGCTGATGTAGAAGAAATTGCGATTACTCGCAATACGACCGAAGGCGTTAATATTGCTGCCAATAGTTTGTCGCTCCAAAAGGGCGACGAAGTAATTATAACTACGCATGAACACATTGGCGGAGCAGCTATCTGGTTGGCATTGCAGCAAGAAAAAGGGATTGTGGTTAAGTTAGTAGAGCTAGACCTCGGCGGAAAAGATAACCTCAATAGGATAAAAAACAGCATCACGTCTCGCACCAAAGTAATTGCGGTCAGCCACGTCACTTGCACCACGGGTATGGTTTTGCCTATTCAAGAAATTATTCTAACCTGCAAAGAACGAGGTATTTACAGTTGCATTGACGGTGCGCATCCTCTCGGAATGATGTCTTTAGACATGAAAAAATTAAGCCCCGATTTTTATGCCGCAAGCGGACATAAGTGGCTACTTGGGCCCAAAGAAACAGGTATTTTGTATATCAATAAAAATATTTTGAACGAAGTGAAGCCGTCCTTTGTAGGAGCGTGTTCGGATGAAAAGTATGATTTGCAAGAGCGTCTTTTTGAATATGGAATTACCGCTCGACGCTACGAATACGGCACTCGCAACACACCGCTCATTATGGGATTAGGGGCAGCTATTGATTTTATTAATACAATAGGAATAATCAACGTCCAATATCGAGAACGCAGTCTTGCTGAATATCTAAAAACCAAATTGTCGAAAATTGAAAAGGTTGAAATCCTATCGCCTATGGCACAAGAGTTCAGTTCTGCCATGGTGACGTTCAGAATAGAAGGCATGAAGTTTAACGATATTCAAGAAAAACTTCGCTTCGACCCTAAATGCAGAGTAAGAGGAATACACGAAAATCATCTCAATGGGATTCGTATCTCTTGTACTTTTTTCAATGATTTTAAAGAAATGGACAAATTGATTGCTGCTGTGGAGCAGTTAGCTAGAATTTGATTTTTATTGAAATTTATACCAGAAAATAAAGAACTAACTCACGTTACGCAATGGGAACTTGCCGCAGGTAGGCACTGATGACGCTGATTTGCTAAAGCAAATTCACGGATAATCGCAGATTAGATAAGGTTGTAATCAGCTTCATTTAGTATTGTTTACTCATGTTACGCACTTCGATGTCCCCATTTGGGGCAATCTGTTTATAGAACTCCAAATCAAGCAATAGAGTTATCAGAGGAAGATTTTGAAACAAAACTTGTATCTTTATTAGAAGATAAAGAACATAGAGCAGGATTATTTAAGGATTATAAAGCATTTATTGAAGATTTTTCAAAACAATCACACCAAATTTTGAAGTTTGGATAGGTGGAAGTTTTACGTCTAAATTACTCGGAAATAAGAGACTTGAACCTCAAACTTGACTTTTAGTAAAGAAAAACCTACATTTGTAAACATGAAACACAAGCAACATACAGCAATAATTATTAGCATTATTATAATTCAAGACTTAAACCATCTGTGAAAGTGCTAAATTATTGCCTAATAAGAAAGCCTGAACAGATTGTATAATCCGTTCAGGCTTTTTTGTTTGTTGAAAATCATATATTTGCGAAAAAATTGGAAAGGAAAATTCCTAATTCTTAATTCCTAATTCTTAATTAAAATGTATAGAACCTATAAAACGCTGGATTTACCTCAATTAGATAAGGAAATCTTAGAATATTGGAAGCAGCACAACACATTTGAACAAAGTATAGAAAATCGTAAAGACGCAAAGTCTTATGTATTTTACGAAGGGCCGCCGTCTGCGAACGGTAAGCCAGGTATTCATCATGTTTTGGCTCGAAGCATCAAAGATATTTTTTGTCGTTTCAATACGATGAAAGGCTTCAAAGTAGAACGCAAAGGCGGTTGGGATACGCATGGTTTGCCTATCGAATTGCAAGTCGAAAAGGAATTAGGTATCACAAAAGAAGACATTGGCGATAAGATTTCTGTCGATGAATATAATAAAGCGTGTCGTGAAACGGTGATGCGTTATAAAGATTTATGGGACGATATTACCCAAAAAATGGGATATTGGGTCGATTTGGATAACCCTTATATCACGTTTGAAAACAACTATATCGAGTCGGTTTGGTACTTGCTCAAGCGTTTGTACGATAAAGATTTATTGTATAAAGGTTATACCATTCAGCCCTATTCGCCTGCGGCTGGTACGGGTTTGAGTTCGCACGAATTGAATATGCCGGGCGCATATCAAGATGTAAGCGACACTTCGGCAGTGGCACAATTTAAAGTGAAACGCACGAAGAAATCCGAGTTTTTGTTTGAAGGCGTGGATACTGAAAAAGAAGGAGACGTTTATTTCATCGCTTGGACGACTACGCCGTGGACGTTGCCATCGAATACCGCATTGGCAGTGGGGAAAAAGATTGACTATGTAAAAGTCAAAACTTACAACCCATATACGAAGTTGCCAGTGAATTTGATTTTGGCAAAAGACCTTTTGAGCAAATGGTTCAATCCTAAGCAAGCGGAATTGTCTTACGAAGATTTTGATGCTGCCAACAATAAGAAGGCAAGCCAAATCCCATACATCGTTACGGGCGAATACAAAGGCAAGCAGTTTGAATTGTTGGAATATGAGCAGCTCTTGCCTTATCAGCAGCCGACGGATGGCGATGCTTTTAAAGTATTGTTAGGCGATTTTGTATCGACTTCGGATGGTACGGGCATCGTTCATATTGCGCCAGCATTTGGTGCAGACGATATGCGAGTAGGTAAAAAATACGGCATGGGTTCACTGACTTTGGTGGACAAGCAAGGTAAATTCGTGGACGGTGTTGGCGAATTTTCTGGGCGTTATGTCAAGGATTACAAAGACGAACCAGATTATAAAAACGTGGATGTTGATATTTCTATCAAACTCAAAACCGAAAATAAAGCATTCAACGTTAAAAAATATCAGCACAATTATCCGCACTGCTGGAGAACCGACAAGCCCGTTTTGTATTATCCATTGGATAGTTGGTTTATTCGCTCGACGGCTGCCAAAGAGCGCATGATGGAATTGAACAATACCATCAATTGGAAACCCAAATCAACGGGAGAAGGGCGTTTTGGTAAATGGTTGGAGAATTTACAAGATTGGAATTTATCTCGTTCTCGCTTCTGGGGTATTCCGTTGCCGATATGGAGAACTCGTAATGAAAATCCAGAATTAGTTGTTGAAAAGTGCATTGGTTCAATCGAAGAATTGAGAACTGAAATCGAAAAAGCCAACGCAGCTTTGGGCAAAAATCAGACTGTTCCAGAAGATTTGCACCGACCTTATATTGATGATGTCGTATTGGTTTCTGATAGCGGCGAGCCGATGTATCGGGAGTTGGATTTGATAGATGTTTGGTTTGATAGCGGTGCAATGCCGTATGCGCAATGGCATTATCCTTTTGAAAACCAAGACAAATTCAAAGAAAGTTTCCCCGCTGATTTTATCGCAGAAGGCGTTGACCAAACTCGTGGCTGGTTCTTTACGCTTCATGCGATTGCTACGATGGCATTCGACCAAGTTTCGTTTAAGAATGTGGTTTCTAATGGTTTGGTGCAAGATAAGCACGGCAAGAAAATGTCGAAATCTAAAGGCAATGCCGTGGATCCATTTGAAACACTGGCGAAGTATGGCGCAGATGCGACTCGCTGGTATATGATTTCAAATGCCAACCCGTGGGACAATTTGAAATTTGACCTCGAGAGTTTGGACGAAGTGCGTCGCAAGTTCTTCGGAACATTATATAATACCTATTCATTTTTTGCGCTTTACGCCAATATTGACAAATTTGAATACAAAGAGGCAGATGTGCCAATGGAAAATCGTCCAGAGATTGACCGTTGGATTATCTCTTTATTAAATACTTTGACGAAAGAAGTTATTGCTGATTTTGCAGAATATGAGCCAACTCGTGCGACTCGCAAAGTTCAGAGTTTCGTGGATGAGCATTTGAGTAACTGGTATGTGCGCTTGTGTCGTCGTCGCTTCTGGAAGGGCGATTATTCAGAAGACAAAATTGCTGCTTACCAAACGCTTTATACTTGTTTGGAAACTTTAGCAAAGCTCATGGCTCCTGTTGCGCCATTTTTCTCCGACCGCTTGTATCAAGATTTGAACAATGCCACAGGTAGAGAAAAACATCATTCTATTCACTTGGCAGATTTGCCAACCGTGAATGAAGCCTTGATTGACAAAGCCTTAGAAGAGCGAATGGATTACGCACAGAACATTTCGTCGCTGGTCTTGTCTTTGCGCAAAAAAGACGATTTAAGAGTACGTCAGCCATTGCAAAAAATCTTATTACCAATCCTAGATGAGAGCTTTAAAGACCAAGTTGATGCGGTAAAGGATTTGATTTTGCAAGAGGTGAACGTCAAAGAAATAGAATACATCACCGATACTTCGGGCATTTTGAAAAAAGGTATCAAGCCGAATTTCAAAACATTGGGTCGAAAACTCGGCAAAGATATGAAAGCAGGAAAAGACGCAATCGAAGCACTGGGACAAGCTGATATCGCTCAATTGGAGAAAACAAATAGTTATCAACTCGTAGTTGGCAAGGCTACTTACGATTTGACTTTGGATGATTTCGTGATTACTTCGGAAGACATCGAAGGTTGGTCAGTAGCGAGCAACAAAGGCATTACTGTTGCCCTCGATGTCAATTTATCCGATACACTCCGAGCGGAAGGTATCGCTCGTGAACTCGTCAATCGCATTCAAAATATCCGTAAGTCGAAAGACTTCGATGTAGTTGATAAAATCAAAGTGACTATCCAAAATCATGAAATGGTTTCGGCTGCAGTGTCTGATTTTGGCGATTATATCGCTAACGAAGTGTTAGCAAGTTCAGTTGTTTTGGCTGACACTGTTGATGGTGAAATGGTTGAATTGGTGGATGAGGTTAGTGTTGTGATTGGGGTAGAAAGGGTTTAGGATGTTTTGATTTGATTTTTTTTTGGACTGCCGAGTATCTATTTTTTGATGCTCGGCAGTTTTGAATTTACCCTCTTTTAAATCCTCATACTGCTTCTTCCCATTTTATTCTTATAATATCTAAATTAGAATACCCTAAGTCCAATAAGCGTTTGCAGGTTTCATAAGTAAACAACTAACACCTCTTAGCTTACTCCTTCTCCAGCCTATAAATAATACTCACCTTCAAACTATACTGAATACCAACAATAGGCGAAACATTATCAATGATTTTATCAAATCCAGCACTATTCTGAACGCCGTCATAATAAAAGGTTTTATCCTTTCGCACTTCCTTTTTGATATAACTTCGAGAATAATGCGTATTGACGATGGAAGAAGCAAAGGCTTCGTCGTAGTGTTTATACAAATCTTTTGGGTTGTAAATTCTAAAATCATCTTGAATAACTCGGTATTGATTTAAGATTTTGACAGAGCTATATTTAGCAAACCTTGCTTTCTTCTTTTCTATCACTTTAATCACCTCATCAAATAAATCATCATATATTTTTTCGATGTCAGAATTAAAATATTCTACCTTGACCAAATCATAGATTTCTTGCTGCGAAGCCAACGCATTTATTCGGTCGATGAGGTCTAAATCTTTGATTTTGATGATAAGATTTTTCTTAATTTCAAAACCATCAAGAAACTCAGTAATTATGTTTTCTTCAATTTTATGGTCATAAATCTTCGTTTGCGAAATAAAATCCATATAAACATCCTCTTTCTGAATACCTAGTTTTTTTAAATCAGCTCGAAATGCTTGTATTCTAGCATTTATATTTTTATCACATTCCGCTACGGTTTTAGCTTCTTCCTTCACGCCGATAGTGAGTAGATAATAATCCGCTTTTTTGTTCAGCAATACATTCGCTCCAATGATTAGGGTTGAATCTGTTGAAATAATATTGACTCGCTGAGGCGGAGAATAGGAATAGTTTTGGTTTCTATTGTTGTTCTGATAGATTTGATTGCCGCCAATTTGCGAATAAGCCGTTATTGTAAATACGGCTAGTAGGATAGTCGTTAAATACCTTTTCATATTACTAATTTTTATGATTTTCAATATTGGGTGCAGACAATTTGAGTGTGCTACCTCCGCTATTTTCAAATATACTGAAATAAGAAATGAAGTTTTTTGAGATTAACGGATTTATATGCTGATTTGTAAGTTAGTACTGGAGTTGGACGGACAAATTGGAAAAACTAGCATTTCGTAACGGTAAAAAAAGAGTAATTTAATTTTCAAAGAACTAAATCCCTACCTTAATAGTTCTTAATACCTATAAATATCAATAAAGCAGTATAGTCATATCACAATAAAATATGTCTAGCATCACGAAACTATGCTCAAAGTTGTATCTTTGGGCACTCAATATATTTTATCCGAATACGCAAAAAAAAATGAGTAAAGAACTTTTCATTTACAACAGTTTATCACGCACAAAAGAAGCTTTTCAATCCATTTTAGAGAGATCGAGTAGGGATGTATGTCTGTGGTTTACCGTTTATAGCAATGTCCATTTAGGTAATTGCCGCACTTTTACGAGCTTCGATGTCATTTATCGCTACTTGACCTTTTTAGGCTACAAGGTGCGTTACGTTCGCAATATCACCGATGTTGGACATTTGGAGAACGACGAAGAAATGACGGGCGAGGATAAAATTGCTAAAAAAGCACGCCTCGAACAGCTAGAACCCATGGAAATCGTTCAGCGATACACCATTGATTTTAGAGATGTAATGACGATGCTCAATAATATTCCGCCTAGTATTGAGCCAACTGCCACGGGGCATATTATTGAACAAATCGAAATGGTACAGCAAATTTTGGATAATGGTTATGCTTATGAGCGCAATGGCTCGGTGTATTTCAAAACCATAGAATTTGCGCAAAAACACAAAGAATACGGTCAGATTTCAGGCAAAAAAGTAGAAGATTTGATGGTAGAGACTCGAGACCTCAAATCTCAAGATGAAAAAGAACATCCTGCTGATTTTGCCATTTGGATGAAAGCACACGAAGGACATATCATGCGTTGGAATTCTCCATGGGGCATTGGTTTTCCAGGCTGGCATTTGGAATGTTCTGCTATGAGTACCAAATATTTAGGCGAACATTTCGATATTCATGGCGGCGGAATGGACTTACAATTTCCGCATCATGAAAATGAAGTGGCTCAAAATATAGGCTGCTGCGGAACTGCGCCTGCCAACTATTGGATTCATACCAATATGCTAACTTTTGAAGGCGTAAAAATGTCAAAATCTAAGAATAATTCGATTTTACCAGCCGAATTATTCACAGGCAATCACGAATTGTTGTCGCAAGCATATAGTCCGATGACTTTGCGCTTTTTCTTCTTGCGCTCCAATTATCGCAGTATTTGTGATTTTTCGGATAAAGGTTTGCAAGATGCCGAAAAAAACTATGAAAGTTTGATGGAAGCCCTCAAGGCTTCTGAAGAGTTGGAATATATCGGCAAAGAAAAAGTGAACGATTTAGATAAAGAAGTCAATACGCTGATTGATGATTTATACAACCACATGAACGACGACTTCAATACGCCTCGTGTGATTGCGACTTTGTTTGAGTTAGCCTCCAAAATCAATGGTTTTGTCAATCGCCAATTGAAAATCAATAACATCAGTCAAGCTACTTTAGCTCGTTTACAAAAAGAGTTCAAGGCGTTTATTACGGATGTTTTAGGTTTGAAAATGGAAGAAGCGAACAACGACGAAGTGCTGGATAATGTGGTTCAAGTCTTGATTGAAATGAGAAATACGGCTAGAGCCAATAAAGATTGGGCGGAATCTGATAAAATTCGCAATGAATTAGCAGAAGCAGGTATTCAATTGAAAGACGGCAAAGAAGGCACGGCTTGGAAAAAAGGCTAAGATTAGTGTTAGATTGTAGTTTCCGCTATTTCGCACAATAGCGGCAACTACAATCTAACACTCAAGCCATTTTTCTACTTAATCATAAAGTCCGCATAAGACTTCATTTCGTGTTCAGCTACATCCAATCCACGCAACTCTTCCTCTCGGCTCACACGAATACCAATTGTCTTTTTCAAAATAAACATTAGTGTAAAAGCCGCCAAAAAGGCAAATAATCCAACAGAAAGTGTTCCGCCCAATTGGGTTAAAAACTGCTGCCAACCTGCTTTTTGACCAAACAAACCTACTGCCAACGTTCCCCAAATACCGCAAACCAAATGCACCGAAGTAGCTCCCACAGGGTCATCCAACTTCAATCTGTCAAAAAAGACAACCGCAAAAGGAATCACAATTCCTGCTATCAAGCCAATCAAAATGGCATTCATTGGCGACATGACATCTGCGCCTGCGGTAATTCCTACCAATCCGCCCAATATTCCGTTTAAGACCATAGACAAATCGTGTGCTTTGAAAAGTGCGTAAGATGCAAAAAACGAACCGATTGCGCCTGCTGCGCCTGCCAATGCCGTAGTGACGAATACCAAGGAAACCATATCAGGGTCGCCCGAAAGTACCGAGCCGCCATTAAATCCAAACCAACCAAACCACAATAAGAAAACACCAATGGCTGCCATTGGCATACTATGACCCGGAATAGGAGCAATGCCTTTGGAGGTATATTTGCCTAAGCGTGGGCCGAGCAAGATAATACTTGCCAATGCTGCCCAGCCGCCAACGGCATGAACCACCGTTGAGCCTGCAAAGTCGTGGAAATTCACGCCTTCAAAAAATACACCTGCTGCATTTCCTTCGGCATTCATGGGGTTTAACCAGCCGTATCCCCAATGCCACATTCCCGTTATTGGATAAAAAATGGCTACAAAGATTAAAGAAAAAATAAGGAATGAGTTTAGGTTAATACGCTCGGCCACTGCGCCCGAAACGATAGTAGCACAAGTAGCGGCAAACATAGCTTGAAATATAAAATCGGTGTAATAACTATAAGCACCGCCAGTATAATCAATACCTCCAGCATCGCCTTCGGGCAACGACAATCCAAATCCTGCAAATCCAAAAAAGTCATTGCCAACGTCGCCAGGGTACATCAAATTGAAACCAACTAAGAAGTAGGTTAATAAACCAATGGCGATAATCATTGAGTTTTTGAATAGAATATTAACTACATTTTTGGAGCGCACAAACCCCGATTCCAATGTTGCAAAGCCTAAGTGCATCATAAAAACCAAAACGGTAGAGACCAGCATCCACGTATTGTTGGCTGTATATAGGCCTTGATTCGCAACATTCTCTAGCGTTGATAGATTATTTAATAATAAAATGTCCATATTGAAAAATATTTTATCTGCTGACCATCATTTCAGATGCTCAAGCCGTATTTTTGATTCTTTGACAATTTTTGCATTTTCGTCCAATGTGGCTTTAACCCATTGTCTTAATTAATTGGTAAACAATGGGTTAAAACCACATTGGATTGAAATTTCAATCTTTTGGCAAAAATTGTCAAAGAGCCGTATTTTTTATAAGTGTGAAGATTTTTTTTGGAGAAAAGCTGTCAATCGTAATTAATCGTTAATTGATTGCCTCAGCGTCTTTTTCTCCTGTGCGGATACGAACGACGTGTTCGATATTGGAAACCGTGATTTTGCCATCCCCGATTTCTCCCGTTTGGGCAGCTTTGCAGATAGTTTCAATGGTATGCTCTAGCTTTTCTTCGGATACTAAAATTTCCAATTTCAAGCGAGCGATATAACCAATATCATAAGCCGCACCTCGATAAGTGATGTGGTCGCCTTTCTGATGACCGTATCCTTTCACTTCCATGAAGGTGAAGAAATGAATACCTATTTTCCCTAATGCGTCTCTCACGTCTTCAAATTTTGAAGAACGAATAATGGCTTCTACTTTTTTCATAATTTTAAACGAAGTATTAGAATAATGAAATAATGGAGGTAGGCTATTTTAAATTTTATAAAAAAAGTAATTGTTCGTTCTGAAAACAATTACTTGAAAGAGCTTTATTTAAATCTCTAGTATAAAATTAGGTATATTATTAGAATTATCGAAATTCTGTTTTTTAGATAAAAGAGCATTAAATTGTAGAATTGCTAATTAAAAAATGGGAAATTAGAGGAATAGCAAATTAAAATTTTTAGATAAGAATATTTTAAAACTATATCATTTTTTGTAAAAATAAATACTCCAATATTAATTTTGACTAATGACATTTTTTTGACAAAACTAATGAGAGTTAAACCGCTGTTACTCAACAAATTCAAAGGCATTTGATAAATACAACAGCAATTATTAATTAAAATAATCTCTCATTTTATCGAATCAACCTCCGCTAGTTTCAGCGTTAAGCGCAGCGACTCTGAAATTCTTTATTTCTCACGTCTTAGGCGTGCAAAAAACATATTGTCATTGGAAAACAACGGGGCAAGCCACCGTTGGATAAAAGAATAAAAACCAAATAAGAAACTGCGGTAAATACAAAAAGGTGCTTGCCTCGAAAGACAAACACCTTTTCTGTTCAAATATAAATAGTAGGATAAAATAATCTGAACTCATTCATCTCATTCTATCATTGAACGATATTATCCTTTAATTGTCTCAATCAAGATAGCTGCTACTTCGTAAGGGTCAGCGTTAGAAGCAGGTCTTCTGTCTTCCAAATAGCCTTTCCAATTTTGAGCGGTTGGAACTGGAATGCGGATAGAAGCACCACGGTCAGATACGCCGTAAGAAAACTGAGTAATGCTCTGAGTTTCGTGCATACCAGTCAATCGTTGCTCATTATGCGCACCATATACAGCGATGTGTTCGTGGTGTCTAGCGGCCAATTTTTCGCAGATGTCAATAAACAATTGCTCGCCACCAACTTCACGCATTTCTTTGTTGGAGAAGTTAGCGTGCATACCCGAACCATTCCAGTCACCTTTAAGAGGCTTAGGGTGAAATTCTACATGAACGTTGTATTTCTCACAAACTCTATGCAACAAATATCTTGAAAGGGTCAAGGCATCGCCAGCCGCTTTTGCGCCTTTTCCGAAGCACTGATATTCCCACTGACCAAGTAATACTTCTGCGTTGATACCTGTAAGGTGAATACCTGCTTCCAAACAAAGGTCAAAATGTTCTTCTACGATGTCTCTACCAGATACATTGCCTGTACCTACCGCACAGTAGTAAGGGCCTTGTGGTTCTGGATAGCCTTTATCGGGGAAGCCTAACGGCAAATGGTCTTTTACCAAAACGTATTCTTGCTCGAAGCCAAACCAATAGTCAGCGTCATCTTCGAATTTCGCTCTTGTATTAGATTCGTGTGGAGTGCCATCAGCATTCAAAACTTCTGCAATTACTAAAAACGCATTCTTGCGAGCAGCATCTGGATAAACTGCAACAGGCTTCAACAAACAGTCAGAAGAAGAACCCTCCGCTTGTTTTGTAGAACTACCATCAAAAGACCACATTGGCAAAACAGAAACATCGCCATGATAAAAATCTAATTCCAAGACTTTAGTCTTACTTCTAAGTCTTGCTTCTGGCTTATATCCATCTAGCCAAATGTATTCAAACTTATACTTAGCCATTCTAAAAATATTTTAAAAAAAAGATTTAAAAATTTTGAATTTTATTTTTAATTGTTGTACTTTTACCATCCTTTCACTATACTCAAAAATAGAAAGTGAAATTATTTATCAGACAACTATAATTTATTCCCTACAATGGTTTTTGTATGGGACTAGCCTACCTTTTTTCAACAATAAAGCATCAAAGATAATCTACATATTTGAAATTCCACAATCTTTTTTTTAACGTTTGATTAACACTTCAATTTCAAGATTTTCCTATCTGAAATTTTTATACAGTAATATTCTTTCTCATAATATTTCATTCGTATTTTTCAATAAATACTTTGTTTTTCTATTGAATTTTAAGAATAATAATAATTCAAACTATAATTATTACTTAATTTCATGCTACCAACTATTAGGTTCGCTTATTATTTAAACTTACTATACTGAAAGAAAATCCTTCCTTTTCTTGTTATATACATTATACATATCATTGATTATCTTTGTATAAAAGAAATTATTTTATTCTGAATAACAACTATATATCAATAGAGGTTATAAGGTAGAGATGTGGGAACGAATTTAGTGGAATACCTAAAATAAGGGTGTTTTGAATTTTAGATGAATAACTATTTTGAAAATCATTCAACGAAATTTCAAAATTTTACGCCTTCCCTTCCAATCTTGTATCGTCTAATGATTTTACATTCAACCATTTACACAATGACAAAAATTAAAGATAAAACCGTCCTTATCACTGGTGGAGCTAGTGGAATGGGCAAGCTTTTGGCTAAAAAATGCTTAATACGTGGCGCAAAAGAAGTTGTGCTTTGGGACATCAACGAAGAAGCACTCAACGCTACTACTGCGGAATTTGAGCGATTGAGCTACACCGTACATCCTTATGTGGTAGATGTATCAAATGCTGAAGATATAGAATGGGCGGCTAAAGACGTATTGAGCCATGTAGGCAGTGTCGATATTTTATTTAATAATGCAGGAATCGTTATCGGCAAATCGTTTGTAGAACATTCTGATGCCGAAATTCAACGAACCATTGATATTAATGTATTGGGTGTCATGCGAGTTTGCAAGGCGTTTTTGCCTACTATGATAGCAAAAGGCAATGGTCATGTTATTAATATTGCATCGGCGGCAGGCTTAGTGCCTAACCCGAATATGTCCGTTTATGCTTCTAGCAAATGGGCTGTGATAGGCTGGTCAGAATCATTGAGGCTGGAACTAGAAGACCTAGAGGAAGACCTTAGAGTGCTGACCGTAACGCCAAGTTACATCAATACAGGAATGTTTGACGGCGTAAAAGCACCGATGCTTACGCCTATTATGCAGCCAAATGATGTTGTCAATCGCATTATTAAGGCAGTGGAGCAAAACGAAATTATATTGCGTGCGCCATTTATCGTAAAATCAGTTCCTATTCTACGTGGCATACTACCAACTAGAGTGTTTGATTTTGTGGCAGAAAAAATGGGCGTTTACGCTTCTATGGACGAATTTAAAGGGAAGTAAGATTCACGGTTTCATGGTTTTATTACTGTTTTGACATTAGACTTTATTCTAAAAAAAATGGTATAGTAAAAATGTAACGTACTGGTTTTGAGTAGTTTTGTGTGCGCCGCACACAAAAAACAGCAATTCCCCATAAGGAAAAAAGATAGCGAAAATATAAGGTAGGGTTAAGATTCTTCTTTTTCCAGCTAAAAAGAAGCAAAAAGCCGTCGAAGTCGCCTTTGCTCATTTTTTTTTGCTATTCGCTGAACTGTGAGGCGCAGTTAGGCGATTTTCGGCTTCTCCGAAAAACAGAAAAAAAAAATGGCGACGGCTATTTTCGACAATTTTCAAGAAAAAGTACTAACGGTGATAATTTTTAATTTTAATATCTTGCATACAGCTGCTTAACCATGTTACGCAGAGCTATTTTTCTTTTTCCAGCTAAAAAGAAGGGTTCATTGACAATTTTTGCATTTTCGTCCAATGTGGTTTTAACTCATTGTCTTAATTAATTGGTAAACAATGGGTTAAAACCACATTGGATTGAAATTTCAATCTTTTGGCAAAAATTGTCAAAGAGCCAAAAGAAGCAAAAAGTTAAATATTCCATAATGAGAATTGCTGCAAAAAAAATATTGTCTGTTTTTATTTCTTTGGTTAGAAATAGGGCAACAGCCATGAAACCATGAAAATAAATCGTTAAAAATGAAAATACAACAAGTACTTGCATGGGGTTTGAGCCTGTGTCTGCTCATTATTTTAAGTTGTTCTCCCAAAGTGGGCAATGAAGTTTCTAAAAAAGACAATCCTACACCTAAAGTAGAAAGTGATGGTTCTGCGTCTATTCAAATAGTAGAAAAGAAATTTGAACGCACAGACAAAATGCCAATAGACCCTAATGTGCGAATGGGAACGTTGCCAAATGGCATGAAATACTACATTCGCAGGAATCAAAAACCTGAACAACGGGCAGAATTGCGCCTTGCCGTAAATGTTGGCGCAATGCAGGACGACAATGACCAAAAAGGATTGGCGCATTTTATCGAACATTTAGTACTTTAACGGAACTACGCATTTCAAAAAAATGAACTTATCAATTACTTGGAGTCGATTGGGATGAAATTTGGTACCGATTTGAATGCTTATACCAGCTTCGACGAAACGGTATATATGCTCCAAATTCCTACCGATGATTCTAAAATACTCGAACAAGGTTTGCTCATTATACAAGATTGGGCATCGGGTATTTCTTTTGATGAAGAGGAGATTGACAAAGAGCGAGGAGTAGTACTTTCCGAATGGCGAACAGGACTTGGCGCACAAGAACGGATGCGCAATCAGTGGTTTCCGATAGTGTTTTATGGTTCTCGATACGCTGAACGCTTGCCAATAGGCGACCCAGATATTATCAAAAATGCGAGTTACGAAACCATCAAGCGGTATTACGAAAAGTGGTATCGTCCAGACTTGATGGCGATTTCTGTGGTCGGAGATTTTAATCTCGATAAGATGGAAACTACTATCAAAAAGCAGTTTGGTAGCATCGAAAAACCCGCTACGCCCATCGAACGCAAAGAATATGACGTGCCTAATCACGATGAAGTATTGGTAGCTATTGCTGCTGATAAGGAAGCAACGAACACAGGCGTTCAGATTATTTACAAACATGACCGCCAGCCTGTAATTACCGTCGATGATTTCAGAAAGCAACTGATGTATCAGATGTATAACGGAATGCTCAACCAACGACTGGATGAATTGACTCGCAATGCAGAGCCGCCTTATATCTATGCTTATTCGGGATATAGTGGCTTAGTTCGCTCCAAAGATGCTTATTTCTCGTATGTATTAGTTCCGAATAATGGCATTGAGGATGGGCTAAAAACGGTAATCGAAGAAAACAAACGGGTAAAAGTACATGGCTTTACATTAAATGAGTTTGAGCGTCAGCAATCTAGTATTTTGAATAGCGTCAGCAATAATTACAAAGAAAAAGATAAAACGCCATCGAATAGATATGTCATGGAATATGTCTATCATTTTCTTGAAAAAGCCGCTATTCCGGGTATTGAGTATGAAAAAATGCTGGCAGAGCAATTGGTTAAAACGATTACTTTGGAAGAGGTAAATCAATTGGCCGACCAATGGATTACGGATAAAAATCAGGCAATAGTCGTGACGATGCCTAAAAAAGAAGGCGTAGAAATACCTACCAAAGCTCAAATTTTGAAATGGATAGAAGAAGCGAATGACTTGGAGGTGAAGCCTTATCTGGAGCAAGAAATAATTACTTCTTTGATGGACAGGCCTCAAACGGGTAGTAAACTCTACACCACGAAAGAATTTAAAGATGTTGGCGTTACAGAAATTACCTTCTTGAATGGGGTTAAAGTGATTTTGAAACCGACGGACTTTAAAAATGACGAAATACAAATGACTGCTTTTCGCAAAGGTGGACATTCTTTGTATGCTGACGATGACTATATGAGTGCTATCATGGCGGATAATATTATCACGGAGTCGGGTATTTTGGAGTATAAAGCCAGCCAACTCGAAAAATATTTGAGTGATAAAACCGTGGCGGTTTATCCATATATTGGCGAATTGTACGAAGGATTTACGGGGTATTCGTCCAAAAAGGATTTGGAAATCATGTTTCAATTGGTGAATTTGTATTTTTCTGCGCCTAATCTGGATATAGATGCCGCACTTTCATTTGTATCGAAACTCAAAGCCCAAACCAAAAATCAAGCTGCCAGCCCTCGTTTTCATTTTTATGACGAAATGTATAAAATCTTGTATAAGGATAATTATCGCAGAACGATAAAAGACGAATCGGACTATGATAAAGTTAATGTCAAAAAAGGATACAGTATTTTCAAAGAGCGTTTTCAATACACCAATGATTTTACTTTCGTATTTGTAGGAAATTTTGATAAAAAGAAAATTCTGCCACTCATTGAGCATTATATTTTTTCGTTGCCAAGAGACAAGTCGGCCGATACTACGGCTTACTTCATAGATTTGGGTATCGAAAAAGCAACGGGGAATATCGAAAAAGTAGTCGAAAAAGGGCAAGAACCACAAAGCATGGTAGCTATGGAGTTTTATGGCAACTTTGAGATGAACGCTCAAAATGCTTATGATTTCAATTCGATGGTGCAAGTATTGCGTATCATGCTCAGAGAATCCATGCGAGAAGAGAAAGGTGGCGTGTATGGCGTAAGTGTTTCGCCTACTTTGAATCGTGAGCCAAAATCGAGTTATTCTATTTCTATTTCGTTTATGTGTGCGCCCGATGATGTGGACGAACTCGTGAGTACGGCTATTGGCGAAATCAAAAAATTGCAAACTACGGGCCCGAGCAAGGAAAATTTAATAAAAGTACAGGAAACGCAAAGAAGAGATAGAGAGCGACAAATTAAGGAAAATAGTTTTTGGCAAGGTCAGTTGGAGCATACTTACAAGTATGGCGGCATGGCCTTTTCTGATATACTTGATTATACGGAAGATTATATTGATATGCTTCGAGCTGCGGATGTTCAGAGGGCAGCTTCTTTATATTTTGATACCGAAAATTATTTTAAAATAATCTTGAAACCAGAGAAGTAAGGTTTCAAAAAAAAGGGTAGATTTTTAACAACAAGTTAAAAATCTACCCTTTTTTTATGACTCTCTGAGCATTTCTATTATTTATACTCATCATAAATCGACAATTCCATAGCGATTTTATATTCCCACGATTTTTGTTTTTTTGGGCGCATACTATAATGCGTATGTTGGTCGTATTTGATTTGAGCTACCTGCCATTTTCTTAAAAAATTAGCCACAAATTCATCCAAATCCGTTTCTTGTCCGCATCTAAAATTGCGCTTAGCGAGTTCTTTGCGCAGTTTTCGTGCGTAAAGTTCTGTAATATCAAAATGGATTTGCTCGTGTTTGAGATGATGGTCGGTATAGGCTTCGGGCTTTACCCAGGAGTCTTGTTTTTCAAAAAAAGCCTGAACTTTATAAATGATTTGACCGTCTTCGCAGCCTTTGTAGTGGATAATTCCAGAAGAGGTTAAAGCACTGACTTCGTCGTAATTATAATCAGGTGTGCCTTGATAATCGTCCCAAGTGAGTTGTCTGTCTTCGTTCCAATAAATCATGTTATTCGAACTCGTATTGCTTTTCCCTATGATTAAAATACCTGCAAGCATTAGGTATAACGTTAATTGTGGTGCTTTCATAAGCTCTTCTGTTTTGTATTCTAGTAGAAATTTTAATTTAAGTTTCCATTTCTAGTAGGTGTTGAGTTTTGTATAAAAAAATAAAATCTTGCAATACTTGATAATTAACAATTTTCTCGCCAAAATATCTTAAAGTCACAGTTCATCAGTAGGCTTCCAAAGCAGGTTTTCGAAATTTTGTACTTTGTCGTCTTTTATTTCAACGCCCTCTTGCTCTAAAAGTTCTTGCATCATGGTAGGAGAAGGGAAATGCACTCGCCCCGAGAGTTCTCCTTTTCGATTGACAACCCGGTGCGCTGGCACATCCGAACCGCCCGTAAAACTCTTATTCAATGCCCAGCCCACCATTCGAGCCGAACCCAAAGCCAAATAATCTGCAATAGAACCATAAGTCGATACTCGTCCGTAAGGTATCAAACGAGTAACTTCAAATACTTGTTGGTAATAGTTAGGTGCTTCTTTAGACATGAAGTGTTGTATTTTTTGAAAATGTAATTTACAACATAAGAAAAATACAGATGTAAAGCAATACAGAGAAAGTAGATATGGAATACTTTAACGGCTTTTAGCAATAAGAAGATGAACTTTGACCATTTTGTGACGTGTGATAAAGTCTTACGTTTACTTATGAAGGTAGAAGAAATCATTATATTTGCGTCTATTCTACTACGACTAAAAACATCATATCAAAATTTGAAAACAATTATTTTATGTTAAAAACACTTGTAAAAGCTAGTCATATTACCAACCTAACGGATGCTCGTTATTTTTCTGCCTTAGAGGTAGAATGGTTAGGCTATCACCTAGAGAAAGGCGCAGAAACATACATAGAACCCCAGAATATTATTGCCATTAAAGAATGGGTAGAAGGTCCAAAGACCGTTGGAGAGTTTGGAATGCAAGATGCCGCTACCATCCGCCAGGCAGTAGAAATGATTGGCTTAGATGTAGTGCAAGTGGGGCATTTTGCCACGCTTGACCAAGTGTTGCCGCTCCAAGGCATTAGCCTTATCAAAGAAATGGTCATAGATGGAGCTATCAATCAAGAAGCCATTCGAGAGCATTTGTTTATGTTTTCTAATTATGTGGAAACCTTTTTGATAAAGGGAGATTTAGATTGGGATATTATTAAAAAAGACAACTCCAATCGTGATTTTCTGCAAGAAATGTGCGCCAAATACCAAATTATTATTGATATTAAAATCAAACCTTCGGATATTCAAGACTTTTTGGCAACCATTGCGCCTTACGGAATCAATGTAAAAGGAGGCGAAGAGGAAGCCATAGGAGTGAAATCATTCGACGAACTAGATGAACTTTTTGAAGAATTAATTATTGAAGAGTAGGTTTTTGTAATTGACAACAAAGAACAACATTTTTTTAAAAAAAATTAAAGACACCAAATAAAATGAAAATACCTTTAAAGGATTTTTTTAAAAATCCAGACTCAACAGGATACCAACTTTCTCCCAATGGCACTTATTTGGCGTATGTTGCGCCTTATAAAAAACGAATGAACATCCACGTTCAGGCTTTAGCAACAGGCGAAGTCACCCGCGTGACAAAGGTGGAAGACCGAGATATAAGCGGTTTCGTATGGGCTAATGATTCTCGCATCCTTTATACTCGTGACTTTGGCGGAGATGAAAATTTCCACATTTTAGCAACCAATATTGATGGCACGAACGATGTAGATTTAACGCCTTTCGATGGCGTAAGGGCGCAATTTATTGACGAACTCGAAGATGACGAAACTTATATCATTATTGGCTTGAACAAAAGAAATCCTGCTTTTTTTGACCCCTATCGACTAAATGTTAATACGGGCGAATTGGAAATGATAGCCGAAAACCCAGGCAACATAACGGGTTGGATGACCGACCACGACGGGAAACTCCGAATTGCTATGGCAACGGATGGCGTAAACACCAGCATTTTATATCGAGCAACCGAGGCAGATGATTTTCACCCCGTGATTACCACCAGTTTTAAAGAAACGCTCGCACCTCTTTTCTTTACTTTTGATAATCAGCACCTTTACGCAGCCTCTAATCTTGGGCGAGACAAAGCCGCTATTGTGGTTTATGATATAAATAATAATAAAGAAATAGAAGAAATATTTTCGCATCCAGAAGTGGATGTGATGGATATGTCTTATTCTCGAAAACAGAAAAAACTCACGCTAATATTTTACACCACTTGGAAACGCCAGTATCATTTCCTTTCCAAAGAAAGAGAACAACTCCAACGCCGCTTAGAGCGAGACTTGAAAGGCGAAATCGTTATTGTGAGTAATAATAAAGAAGAAGACGTTCTGCTCGTCCGAACGTACAGCGACCGTTCTTTGGGCGCATATTACATTTATAATAAACAAGAAGACACACTCCAGAAGATAGCCGACGTTAGCCCGTGGCTACCAGAAGAGGAACTCGCAGAAATGCGCCCTGTTCAATACCAAAGCCGAGACGGATTGACAATTCACGGATATTTGACATTGCCTGTGGGCGTAGAACCCAAGAATTTACCGATAGTAGTTAATCCTCATGGTGGGCCGTGGGTGCGAGACAATTGGACGTTCAATCCAGAAGTTCAGTTTTTAGCCAATCGAGGTTATGGCGTTTTGCAAATGAATTACCGTGGCAGTACAGGCTACGGGCGAGCATTTTGGGAAGCTAGTTTCAAAAAATGGGGACTTGAAATGCAAAATGACATCACCGACGGTGTGCAATGGCTCATTGATGAAGGCATTGCAGACAAAGACCGAGTGGCGATTTATGGCGGCAGTTATGGCGGCTACGCTACATTGGCAGGCATTACGCTCACGCCCGACTTGTACGCCTGCGCTGTGGATTATGTTGGTGTCTCTAGCTTGTTCACCTTTATGAATACCATTCCGCCGTATTGGGACCTTACAGAGCGATGCTTTATGAGATGGTGGGCAACCCCGACGACGAAGAGGATAAAAAACGAATGACAGCTACTTCGCCCGTATTTCATGTGGACAAAATCAAAACGCCACTGCTGATTGCACAAGGCGCAAAAGACCCACGAGTAGCCCAAGCAGAATCCGACCAAATGGTGGCTGCCTTGCAGGAAAAGGGTATTGATGTGGAATATCTGCTCAAAGAAAATGAAGGTCATGGTTTTAGAAATGAAGAAAATCGTTTTGAGTTTTATGAAGCTATGGAGCGATTTTTAGGAGCGTATTTGTAAAGGGTATTTGCAATTTTGGTAGGTATTCCATGCAACCAAGAATATCTACCATGAAAAATATTTCAAAAACAAAAGAGTAATGAATATTTCAAAAGATACTCGAAAGGGTAAAGTTGGCTTATTGAAATACTTTAGAGATAGGTCAAATGAATTTCTTGCCGAAGTAAATAATAAATATGGGATACCGAGTACAAGAAAAAGGCAAAAAAACTGAATACTTTACTGGTTAAAGCAAGGTGTACGCTGATTGAAATCATTCTACAAAAGGCAAAAAAAGAAGACTGGACAAACCAAGAAGTACTAGAATGTATTTTAATGATTACTTATTGTAATTATGTGGTTATGCTTGAAGTAAGGCATTCTGTTTGGGCTTATGAGTATATGGCATTTTCTCGAAGAGTTGGAGAGTTATGGGAGCCTTTTGCAAATTAGCCTTTGAGCATTCCATCAATGATTTGGAATTATTTGTTCCACCATTATTTTCAGATGTAAAAAAAATGCTTGCAGATGAAATTGAAGAGTACATTAATGGGTTGAATTTAAATGATGGTGAAAAGGAGCAGCTAATAAGGTATTATGATAAGGTGTGGGGTTTGGTAATGTCTGGAGAAATTCAACTAGAGCTTGATTTGCATTTTATTTTTGAAGAAAAGAAATATGTGGTTGATTTTAAAAGTGGCTTTGGTTCTAATGAGAAAGGTAATACCAATCGGTTATTATTAGTCGCTAGCATTTATCATCATCTTGAAGATGGCTATAATCCTTTGATTTTTGTAAGGTCTGCCGAAAACAATAACTATTTTAATACACTACAAAATTCAGGAATTTGGAGTGCTTTTTCGGGCGAAGCTACTTATGCAGAATTATATAGATATTCGGGATATGATATTCAAAGATGGATAAACGAAAATATGAACTGGATAGAAGATTTGAACGAAGAATTTGTAAGTCATTTGGAAAAGAACGACTTACTTCAATATTTAACTTGGTAATACCATGATTGCAGAAAATCGAACATATCAGGCATATTACACTAAATCAAAACCAATTGTTGAGTATATGATTAACCTGCTAAACTTAGCAGGAGACGAAAATATTTTGGAACCATCTGCTGGCGACGGAGTTTTTATTGATTCGATTATTAAGAAACATAAAAAGATTAAGATTGATGCTTTTGAGTTAAATAAAAGTTCTTTTCAAAACTTGTTGAGTAAGTATTCAACACTTGAAAATGTAAAAATTAAACAAACTGATACTTTAACGGATATTGATTTAGAACTACTTTGTTCCATGGGAGGAAAATATGATGCAGTTATTGCAAATCCTCCTTATGGTGCGTGGAGAGATGTTTCGGAAAGAAAAAAATTAAAGAAAATCTATAATGGTCTTTATGCTAAAGAGAGTTACTCTTTATTTCTTTACAGGAGTATCGAAGCACTCAAAGAGGAAGGAAAATTAGTATTTATTATTCCTGATACTTACCTCAATCTTCATACGCACAAAGGCATAAGAAAGTATATTCTAACAAGAACTAAGATAAAAGAAATTGCGCTTTTCCCTTCATCATACTTCCCTGGCGTAAACTTTGGATACGCAAATTTGTCTATCATTGCCTTAGAAAAATGTTCTAATCAAGAAGAATGCCTCAAAAACAGCTTTAGCATAGTAAAAGGCTACAAATCAGTAGAAGAACTAAACCACAAAAAACTAAAGCACATTAAGCGAAATTTATTAAAACAAGAAGAAGTTTATAAAAATAGTGATCATGCCTTTATCAATACGGACAATATTCAATTGTCCAAATTAATTCGGAATACAAAACTAACCATTGGAGATATTTGCGATTGTGTTACAGGTTTTTATTCTGGAAATGATAAAGATTTTTTAAAAGTTAGAAACAGGGAAATTCGTAATTCAAAAAGATATGAAACTGTTGATATTGAAAAAGTAGAATTTGAATGTAATTCTAAAATGACAACTGGAATATCAAAAGGTAAAACTTATGTCCCAATAGTCAAAGGAGGTAACACGAAGTATTATAAACCTGATAATTGGTTTATGAAATGGTCAAAAGAAGATGTCCAATTTTATAAAAAAAATAAAAAAGCAAGATACCAGAATTCTTCTTTCTATTTCAGAAAAGGTATCGGCGTACCTATGGTTAGTTCTTCGTCAATAACAGGCGTTTTGATAGAAAATAGATTGTTTGACCAATCCATAGTTGGTATTTTTCCTAGAAATGAAGCACTCATTTATTTTTTGTTATGTTTTTTTAATTCTCCAACTTGCAACGAATTAATAAGAACGATTAATCCTTCAACAAACAATTCATCAAACTATATAAAGAAAATTCCTGTAATAATTCCCAATAAAGAAACCCTTCATTATATTAATCAGAATGCCCGAAAAATCATAAAGGAAGTACAAAAGAATGGAAATTTCAACCTTGTATTGGAAACCCAAAATAATGAATTAATAAAAAAATTATACGGATTTTAAAAAAAGCAAACCAACAACAACTGACAGCAATGAATAACGAATATCAGAAATATGTAGCTGAAAATGCAGAAAATAGCGGATGTCAATCATGTATTGGCACTGCTGCAGTGGGATAAAGAAGTCAAAATGCCGCCAAAAGGAGCGAGGTTTCGAGCGCAACAACTTTCTACCTTATCGGGAATGTTGCACGAACTTTCTACTAGCGACGCTTTGGGCGACTTATTGGAAAATCTTTACGCCAATAAGCAAAACCTTAGCCACGAAGAGTTTAAAAACGTTGAAATTTCAAGAGATGAATATTTAAAATCTAAAAAATATTCTGTGGAATTTGTCAAGCATCGCTCGAAGGTCGTATCACTAGCTTTCCAAAGTTGGATGAATGCCCGAAAAGCCAATGACTTTAGCCTTTTCAAAGATTCGCTCACCGAAATTGTAAAAATCACTCGTGAAGAAGCTAAGATTTTAGGCTATACCGACCATCCGTACAATCCGCTGATTGACCGCTACGAAAAGGGAATGACCGTTAGTGTATTAGACAAACTCTTCGCTGATGTGCGCCAACAGTTGGTTGATTTTTCAAAACAACTCAACACTCGCCCTCAAATTGATAATGATTTTCTAAAAAAACACTATCCTAAAGATAAGCAATGGCAATATGGATTAGCATTGCTCAAAGACATTGGTTACGATTTCGAGGCAGGTCGTCAGGATATTTCAGAGCATCCATTTTCAGTCAATTTTAGCCCAGAAGATGTAAGAGTGACCACTCGAATTGATGAAAATGATTTTGCAAATATGACGTGGAGCACCATTCACGAGGCAGGCCATGCGATGTACGAACAAGGTTTGCCAGTTGAATATTACGGTTTGCCGAGGGGCAATTATATTTCGCTGGGCATTCACGAATCTCAATCTCGCCTTTGGGAAAACAACGTTGGCAGAAGTCTTGCTTTTTGGAAACCCCGATACGCTGGATTGCAAAGTATCTTCCCCGATAATTTGAATAAGGTTAGCCTTGAACATTTCTACAAAGGCATGAATAAAGTAGTGCCAAACTTCATCAGAACCGAAAGCGATGAATTGAATTACCATTTTCATGTATTGATTCGCTACGAAATCGAAAAAGGTTTGGTCGAAGGAAGTCTGGAAGTAGAAGGACTAGATAAGGTGTGGAATGAAAAATACAAAGAATATATGGGCGTAGATGTGCCAGATGATAATAATGGCATTTTGCAAGATATACATTGGTCCCATGGGAGTATGGGCTATTTCCCAACCTATTCGCTTGGAAGTTTCTACGCCGCTCAGTTTTTTCAGCAAGCAGAAAAAGATATTCCAAACCTCACCCAGCATATCGAAAATGGCAATACGCAGCCTTTGTTGGACTGGCTTCGCACCAATGTTCATCAGTACGGACAGCTTTATACTGCCGAAGAGCTTTGCGCCAAAATTACAGGCGAACCCCTGAATTTTAAATACTTCATGGATTATGCTAAGAAAAAATATGGTGCTATTTATGGTCTGTAAGACAGAAATAAAACACGTATTTACTAAAAAGATGCGGTAAACATTAGATAAAACTACTCAAAACCAGTGCGTTATATTTTGTGTCATACGACTGTCAGCCATTATGAGAATGGCTGACGAAATATTTTAAACCGAGAATTACTGATGTTTTATCTTATTATGACTCGTGTGTGTGTTTTTATTTTTTTTACAATCAAAAAAAATCTTACTCAATATGACTTTAGAAGTAATCATCAAATATGTTCATTTCCTGTGTATTTTTGGAATAGTCGGCACGCTTACGGGAGAGCATTTGCTACTGAAAGCCAAGATGACACGCCAAGAAATCAAACGAATAGCTACGCTTGATGGCATCTACGGCGTTTGTGCGGTTTTGTTATTGGCAGCAGGATTTACGTTGTGGTTTGCCGTAGGAAAGCCAGCAGAATTTTACACTAGCAATTGGATATTTCACACAAAGATTGGGCTTTTTGTAATCGTGGGTTTGCTCTCCATTGTGCCTACTTTATTTTTTAATAAAAATAGAAAAGGCAGCCCCGAAGAAACAGTAGAAGTTCCCAAAAAGATAATCATGTTTATTCGGATGCAGCTATTGTTGATTTTTATAATGCCGCTTTTAGCTACTTTGATGGCTCGTGGAATAGGCGCATTTTAAATATTTAATATTTCAGTGGGCAGTAAAATATACAGCCCACTGAAATGCAGCGCACTGCTTACTCTACACTAAAATGCTGCCAACCTTGCGCTTCTATATTGTGAATATTTCCGCCTTTGGTGTGTAGCTTGATACCATCTGCGGCATTTACTATCTCACCGCAGATAAAAATATCGGGCATATATTTGACCTTTTCTAAGTCCTTAGGGTCTATCGTGAATAACAATTCATAATCCTCGCCGCCACTCAATGCGCAAGTAATAGGGTCGAGTTGGAATTTCAAAGCCATTTCTTCCGCCTGCGGATGTATCGGTACGTTATTTTCATCCAAAATCGCTCCTACGCCCGACTCTTTGCAAATATGAAACAGCTCCGAAGCCAAACCATCCGAAATATCAATCATAGCAGTAGGTACTAATTCTGCCTTGCTGAATAGGTTGATAATATCTCGACGAGCTTCGGGCTTCAATTGTCTGCCGACCAAATAGTTCATGCCTTCCAAATCGGGCTGAACCGTTGGATGTTCCATATAAATGCGCTTCTCTCGCTCTAGGATTTGCAAACCCAAATAAGCCGAACCCACATCGCCCGTAATACAAAGCAAATCGCCTACTTTTGCGCCATTTCTATAAGCCAGTTTTTGCGTCTCTCCTTGCCCGATAGCCGTAATACTCAAACACAAACCCTTTGGCGAAGACGTAGTATCGCCGCCTATCAAATCCACGCCATAGAAACTACACGCTCGAAAAATACCTTTATAAACCGCCTCCAGTGCCTCTACCGAAAATCGATTCGACAATGCCATACTTACCGTAATTTGCTTTGGCAAGGCATTCATCGCATAAATATCCGATAGATTGACCACTACCGCCTTGTAGCCCAAATGCTCCAAAGGCGAATAGGCCAAATCGAAATGAATACCTTCGATAAGCATATCGGTAGAAATCACCGTTTTGAAATTTCCATTATCTATTACCGCAGCATCGTCGCCAATGCCTTTTAGGGTAGATGACTGTTGCGTTTGGAATTTTTTTGTCAAATGCTCAATCAATCCAAACTCCCCCAATTTATTTACATCCGTTCTTGACATATTCTATATTTTTATAAATATCTCGTTTTCAAAATACCCCGATGATGCAACTCATGCCCCAAAATAATAAAACCCAACGCTCTCACAGAAACAGGGCTGTTGCTTGCTGTACCGATACGCTGCATCATTTCATCTGTACAACTCTTAAATAGCGTAATAGTTGCCCGCCTTACCGATTGATATTCTTCAATAATACTTGCCATACTTCGAGCATCTGCATCGAATGCGGCTACATAATCATCTTGATTAAAACCGGGCAAAGGCGTAGTGTCGCCTCTACTGATGCGCAATGCTCGATAAGCAAACACCCTTTCCGTATCTATAATATGGCACATCAACTCTTTGATGCTCCATTTGCCTTCTGCGTAGCGGTACAATCCCTTTTCGTCAGAAATATCGCCTACTAAAGCCAATGTCTCGGACGCTTGATTTTCTAACATTTTTATCAAATCACCTTCAGGCACTTTGCCCACATAGGTATGATAAAAGGAAGCATATTCACTAGCTGTTGGTCTGTGACTCATTATATTTTATTTATAAAAAAACTAAAATGGGCAATTATATTACATTGTTTCAAAAGTTTGTTTATATACTCCAAGGTAGCTTGCTGTCTTGTTTACATTGAAAACCAAAGTACAATGGGGCAAGCCACCATTGGAGAAAAGATTAACTTATTTCTGAAACACTGTAATATTTTAACACATTTTAATTTTCCATCGGTTTATTAGATTTTTATTTCTGCTGCAAAGGTAAATAGAATTTCAAAATTGTATTTTTGTATTTTAAAAATAATGATAAATGTATTTTGGAATAATACGATATTCTAATTATTTCAAAATCAGAAACAAGAAACGTGGCTAGAAAACCGAAAATTTTTAAAGAAGTAGAAATAACAGGCATTGCAGACAAAGGCAGGGAAGTAGGGCGATACAAGGAAAAAGTAGTGTTTGTAGAAGGTGCAGTGCCGGGCGATGTAGTGGATGTGCGAGTGACAAAAAGGAAGTCGGGCTTTGATATAGCTACGGTCATTCATTTTCATAAGCGTTCTGATGATAGAATTGCGCCGTTTTGCAAGCATTTTGAAGAATGTGGCGGTTGCTCGTGGCAGCATCTGGCTTACGAAACACAACTAAAGCACAAGCAACAAACGGTAGAAAATGCCATGCGACGCATCGGAAAGGTGGATATTGAGCGACTGATGCCCATTGTAGGTGCAGAACCAACGACGTTCTATCGCAACAAAATGGAATATACTTTCTCTAATAAGCGATGGATAACGCAAGCCGAAGTAGATGAAGGCGTTGAGTTTGCACATCGGAAAGCATTGGGCTTCCATAAGCCGGGCGGCTTCAATAAAATCATTGATATTGAAAAATGTTATTTGCAACCCGACCCTTCTAATGCTATTCGCAACGGATTGAGGGATTTTGCGATTGAGCAAGATTATTCTTTTTATGATGTAAATGCGCACACAGGACTATTGAGAAACCTAATGATGCGCATTACAACTACGGGCGATGTCATGGTATTGGTTAGTTTTTCTGAAAACGACACCGAAAAAATCAGAACGCTACTGGATTATGCCATCAAAACCTTTCCCGAAATTAGCTCACTCTATTATGTGATTAACGCTAAAAAAAATGACTTTATACTTGATTTGGATTATGTTCATTATTACGGGAAAGCGTATATCGTAGAGCAGTTTAGAGCCGTAGAGTTCAGGATTGGACCAAAATCTTTTTTCCAAACCAACTCGAATCAAGGCGTTGTTTTATATGATAAGATAGTAGAATTTGCAGAACTTCAAGGCAACGAGAATGTCTATGATTTATACACAGGCATTGGAAGTATAGCTTTGTATGTAGCTAAAAGCTGTAAGCAAATAGTGGGCGTAGAAGAAATAGAAGCCGCCATTGAAGATGCAAAAACGAACGCTGCGCTCAATCGGATTGACAATGCTATCTTTTATGCTGGCGACGTAAAAGACATTCTAACCGATGAATTTTCGACAATGCACGGCAAACCCGATGTAGTGATTACTGACCCGCCTCGCGCAGGAATGCACGCCAAAGTGGTTCAGATACTTTTGGATTTGGCTGCGCCTAAAATTGTATATGTAAGTTGCAATCCTGCTACTCAGGCAAGGGATTTAAATTTGCTAAAAGAAAAATACAATGTGGTGAAAATGCAACCGGTAGATATGTTTCCGCATACTTATCATATAGAAAATATTGCATTATTGGAGTTGATAACGCCCGACTCGCATAGCGAATAGTTATCGGTATGTAAATTGCCGTTGTATGGTAGAATGTTGTAGGATTTTATAAAAAAAAGAATTGAATAAAATATAATGGATAAGGATAAAGAAATAAAGTTACGGACGCTAGAGGCGGACATCAAGCGGATAGGCGCATCGCTTCAAGAAGCAGCAGAGACGATTATTAATCAGGATGTGTCGAACTATCCCGTATTTGTTGCGCATCAGCACGATGTCGAAATAGGCATAGCTTTGTTGGATAAGAATCTAATTGGCTCAAATTGGTCGTATAAAGCGACTACGCTAGAAGAACTCGTGGCTAAAAATATAGTAACCATGGAGCGTTTGGAAGATTTTAAGATGATATATAAGCCACCAGAGGATTTTTTGTGCGTATTTGTAGCAGATGATACAGGAGCAGAATTTGTGTTTTATCCTTATCCAGAAAGGGTAAAAGGAGATGCGGTAAGTGATAATGAAGTTAGCTATTAAAATATGGGAGAAGTGGAATGGTGAAACCGTTCTTTGTTTTGAATTTTAATTCTAGTAGTGTAGAAAAAACAACTCCTACTTTTTCGTGATTATTCTTTAGTCGTTACTTATTTTGGTTTTTATTCACGAATAATCCTGTTTTTTAACATTATACTTATATATTTGAGAAGACGGAATTATATTATCGCTAGTTTTTATTTTTTTAAATCATTGTATTGTAAAAGTAAGAGAGGTTATAATATAATGGGAATTGTTTGTCAAGTTGGTATATTTTGTGTAGCTTTTCTACACTTAGAAACAGCAAAGAACATTTTATATGTTTGAATGTTTCTAAATAAACTTCATAAAAGCCTTCACGCCAGATAAGCTTTGAAAAATCACGCTATGTTAAATATTTTTTAAATATAGACCTTAGGATACGGAGAACTTAAAGCAATTAATAACATCACCTATGTGATTATTTTTTCAAACCTCATGTTCCCAAATAAAATAAAAAAGAAAACTTCTATTGCCAATATGTACACGCTTTCAGAATATGAAGCTATCAATCGGGTACTCTTAATTGAAGATAATCCGGGGGATGCTCGCTTGGTAGAAATACTGCTAGAAGACTCCGACCTGAGTTGCGAAATTCAGAATGAAACGACTCTATCCGCAGGCCTCAAAGCCCTAGAGGAGAATGACTATTCGGTAGTTTTACTCGACTTGACCTTGCCCGATAGCAAAGGCTTTGAGACGCTAGAGCGACTGATAGCTAATGCGCCAGAGGTCAATGTAATAGTACTAACGGGGCTTGCTGCAAAAGAACTTGGGCTAAAGGCGGTAAAAGCTGGAGCGCAAGACTTTTTGGTGAAAGGAGATTTTGATTCCGAGCAGCTATCCAAATCTTTGCGCTATTCGATAGAGCGAAAAAACGTACTTAGCCGCCTTGAAGAGGCTCAAAAAGTAGCTCATATCGGCAACTGGATGTTTATCCCTTCTCAAAATCATTTTGAGGCATCAGACGAGATTTATCGAATTTTTGGCTACGATACTAAGAATATCTCACCTTCCGAAGACTTACTAAAAGAACACCTAACAGGCACCGATTTGACTTACTTTACCGAAATGGTAGAAACCCTCGAAACACAGTCAGAAGTCAGTCGAGATTTTAAAATAAAAAGAAAGAACGACGGCGAGTTTCGCAATATTTACTTGCTTTGCAAACGGTACGAGCATCAAGCAGGCGTATATTATAGCGGTATTTTACAAGATATTACCGAGCGAAAAAAGGCAGAAAGAGAACTCGTCAAAAGTCAAGAACGCTATCAATCTATCTTTTCGCAGACGAAAGATGCTATTTATATTTCTACCAAAGAGGGAAATTTAATAGACTATAATAAAGCAACAGCAGAACTACTGGACTACTCACTGGAAGAATTGAAAACCGTAAACATCTCGGATATTTTCAAATCGGATACCGATAGAATAGCTTTTCAAGAAGAAATGCTCGCCAACTCCTTTACCAAAGATTTTGAAGCTCCTTTGCTAACTAAAAATGGAAAAATTATTTATTGTTTGATTTCTGCTAGCATTATTC
>CALOED010000291.1:0-8980 GCA_942492005.1 uncultured Saprospiraceae bacterium | reverse complement strand
ATTCTTTTACTTTTTTATCCCTTGACCCCGTAATGATGTGTTCTCCATTCGGATGATAAGCTATGGTATCAATGGGTTTGTCATGCGCTTGAAAGGTGCGGATACAGTTTCCTGTGGCAATATTCCATTCTTTTACCGTCCTATCTTCCGATGCAGAAACCAAAAATTTTCCATCCGCACTAATGGCTATATCATACACCATCAAAGAATGTTTCGTTTTTTCGTCTCCAAAGGTTTTTAAACATTTCGCTGTTTTTGCGTCCCACATTTTGATAGCACTATCATTATGCCCCGATATGACCAACACGCCATCAGGACTATATGCCACACAATTTACTATATCATTTTTAGGTTCGGTTTGGAACGTTTGCACGCATTTTCCTGTCCGAATGCTCCATTCCTTAATCGTAGTATCGTGGCTGCCTGATATAAATTTTCGTCCCTTAGGATGAAATGCCACACTCTGAATATCGGCTTCATGCCCTTCAAAGGTTTTGAGGCATTCTCCGTTTGCAATCGTCCAAAGTTTTACGGTTTTATCATCTGAGCCCGACAATAAATACCTACCATCTCGGCTGATGTCCAAACAAATGACGGTATCCTGATGCCCTTCGAGCGTGCTGACGCAAATTCCCGACTCTATATCCCATTTGCGAATAGCATTATCCGTTGAGCTGGTCAGTAAAAACTTGCCATTTGGACTACACGCCAAAGCCGTCACCTGATTGCTATATCCTTCAAAAGTTTGCAAGAGTTTACCCGTGATAGTATCCCATTCATAAATCATATTGTTCCACGAACTTGCAATAAATCGCCGGTTATTATGATGATAATCAATGCTACTTACGCCCGTTGCTTTGAGTGTACGAATGCACTCGCCCGTTGCCAAATACCATTCTTTTATCATATTATTTCGACTACACGAAATCACGCCTTCGTTGTTTGGCGTGTACATCACTTGTATCACTGGAACCTAAATGCCCTTTGAGGGTTTGCGTGCAATCGCTGGTTTTGGTATCCCATTCTTTAATCGTGGAATCGTAAGAGCTAGAGACCAAACGGCTGCCATCTTTATTATAATCCAGACTTTCTACGGGCAATTGATGCCCAATATAGATTTGAATCGTTTCGCCCGTTTCGATGTACCATTCCTGAAACACTTTTTCTCTGGAGGCGGCTGCGAATTGTTTTCCATTCGGATGAATGGCGATTTTTACCACAGCACCATCAAATTTAGAATACGTATTCAGGCATTTATTCGATTTCACGTCCCAAAGTTTCACTGTTTTATCCAATGCGCCTGAGAGTATTTTTTCATCATTTTGCCAATAAAGAAGCGTTGTAATCGCTCCATTATGACCTTTAAAAGTTTCAATGTCTTTGCCTTTTTCCAAATCCCATTCGATGATGGTTTTATCATCACTGCCCGAAAGCGCCTTTGTGCCGTCGCTGTTATACGCCAAACATTTCACAACATCCGTATGTCCTTCGAGCGTTTGAATGCACTTACCCGACGAAACGCTCCATTCCTTAATAGTATGGTCAATAGAAGCCGAAAGTATTTTTTTCCCGTCGGGGCTATAAGCTACTGCATTTACGCCTTTGGTGTGTCCTTGTGATATAAAATTATTCTCGTGAACTAAACTTCCATTCAATTTGGCAGGATAAATTGGATATTTTCTAAAATGGCGCAATGGCAATTCGTCAAATAAAAATTCTTGTAAATCCAAAGCCTTCAAATTCGTACTAGCGAAATGTTTTCTAATCCGTTTCCAAATCGTGAGAACATTCCATACGACGTGCTTTGTGGATTCTTCGTTGAATTTTCCACGACAATGCTCAAGGGTTGCGCTTAGTAAGGTTTCGCTGGTCTGTTTCCAAGTTCTACGCACTACCAGCGCATCGGCAGTATTGTTTTCTTCATCACATAATTCGCCAATATATTGCCCAACTTGATTGTAGCCAGAAAGTTTGAAATGCGACAAAGAATGCGGCAATGTACCCGTATGTTTACTTAATTTTAAATCATTATAAACATGGACTGCTGCGAAAAAATCCCTGTATTGGCTTTGTCGAAAGAAAAAGAACATTTGACCATCGTGTTCCTCTCTTGCCATTAAGTGCAATTGCTTTGTGATAAACCTTGCTTTTCTTTCATACCGTTCGAGTTCGCCTAGCCAATCTTCCGAAATAATGTTGAACATTCTAAAAGAAGGAATAAAATCGGGGAATGATTTTAAAAATTGTTTTTGGTATAAATAGGAAGAAGACTCGTTAATCGCCATTATCAATTCATCTTCTGAAAGTACTTGTTTGGACATTTTTGCCATATAAAATCCAATATAAGGGATAAAATGTCTCAACATAAATTTCATATATTGAAACTGAATAGGGCTTAAATCTTGGCTTCTTTGCGCCATCATGGACTCCGTAAAGTTCCAAACCAAATCGCTATACGAAGTAATACTGTGTCGAAACTGAAGGCGGTCGTCGCCCATATATTGATTGGTCATGCTCGAAGAGGTAGCGTAAAGCGTCAAAACCATAGGCGTTTTGATAAAATCCAACAATTCTTTATTGGAAGGAACTGCCACACCCAAAGCCTCTAAAAAACTTGTGATTTGTTCTTTCGTCAGTTTTTGCAATGGTATGGTATGGAAATTTTTCATCCACGAAAAGAAAAACTCCGTGTGAGAAGTCACCACTATTTGCGCTCCTTTTCCTTCTTCCACGATGTTTTTTATTTCAGATAAAAGCCCCAAACTATCCGCCGAAATTTCATCAATACCATCGAGGAGCAAATAAATGGAAGGCTGGTAAGGTTCATTGCTGTGAGGATGTTTTATAACATCCCAGATGATATTAAAATCATCATCCGTTGGGCGTTTTTTGCCCAAATAGTTGGTCGCAATGGTATGAAAAATAAACTCCTCTTTGTGCCTAGAGGTATTGTATTCCGCCAATGCCACATAAATCGGTATAGGTTGATTCCAGTCGGAAGCACTCAATCCATTTTCCCAAACTTTAAGGAGCGAAGTGGTTTTGCCCATGCCGCTTTCGCCTGTAATAAAAAGGTGGCGCACTTCTTCCGACTTTGCCAACTCCAAACAGGTTTCGAGCGGTGTGGTTTTGGCATTTAAAAAAGTCTTTTCGTTGCCCAATTCCGTTTCGACCTGTGCGATTAGGTCTTTTGATATTTCTAAATTTTCAAACCGAGATTGCATCAATTTTTGGTAATACCTACTCGCCCCTACTCGCAACATCGACTTAAATTTGAGGTTGTTACTCAGTCGCCATTCCAACGCTTTTTCGTCTTCATAGTACTATCCCCACGGCATATCTTGTTTATTTTCTTTCGATTTCCTACGAAATTTTAAGCCCTTTTTTGGCGTAGCAGCTTCCTTATCCGTAGCGTTATATTTGGCTTCCAAAAATGCCATTGCTTGCTTGAATGCCTGCTGAATGGTTTTATATTCGCCTAGGGCATCATAAAATTCTTCCGAAAATTCCTTTGCCTTTGTATCGCCTATGGCAGCCGTAGTCGCTATCACCGCCTTTACGCCCAAGTTGAGTAATGCTTCTACTTGCCCATGAGAAGCGCAGCCATTCAGCACCACCAGTTGCATATTGGGCGCAGCAGCTATCAATTTCGCCAGTCCGTCAGCGTTTGCCGTATCGCCTTCGAGTTGCAAATGTTGCCCGCTCGCATGACCAGAATAATGAAAAATCGTGATGCTATTTTGATACTTATTCAACCTATCTGCGATAATATCGAGCGTTGCACTTTCTTCTCGCTTAATATCCACAAGGTCTTCATTCTGAACATCTTCCAACGCATCATACACGGCAGTACTCTCCGCTTTGAGCATATCGAGATAAGCGTCTTCGTCATTGGCGAAGGTCAATAATATTACGGGCTGCTTAGGCATTTGGTTAGGTTCTAGGCTTTTATACAAATAAAACGAGGTCATCTCTTGCACTAAGCTACTGCCATTTTTTTGTTTCTCAAAATAAATGTTTGGAGGGTTGGGAATTTGAGGTATATTCTGTGGCATTTTATTTTTTTTGCGTGTATTATTTGTTTGCTATAAAGTTGTATATTGGGTTTCTAAAATAAAATCCAACAACCAAAACTAAATGGCATCCAAATGAAAAACAACTACATCCGCATTTTAATTATCTTAGTCATTGGGTTGTTATTTTTAATGTTGGTAGGAATGCAGTGGCAAAATGACCTTTGGAAGGTAGCGACAGAAAACAGTGCGAGTTGCATAAAAACAGAAAATGTTGCGGATGCTAAGCAAAGGGGTGCTCATGTTTTTGGGACGTTTGACTCCTCGAATGTTCAATTTTTGACCCAAAATAATGTGGAATGGGTAACTTTAGTGGCATGGGGCGCACAGGATGATTACGATAGCCCGATGGTAAATCATCACAACGGAGATAGTGTTTGGCTGCGTCAAAGTAACGCTAATTGGCTGAGAGAGTTGAAAACGGTGCGTTCTGCAGGTTTTAAGCTTTTTGTGAAACCTCATGTTTGGATAGATGCGCCTAGCGATGGCAAATGGCGTTCTGACGTTTTTCCAACCAACGAGCAAAACTGGGAATTGTGGAAAAAAAGTTATCGTGATTTTATTTTGCGCTATGCGGATTTGGCAGAGCAGGCGCAAGCTGAGATGTTTTGTATCGGAACGGAGTTTTCGAGATTGTCCGTTGAAAAGCCGCTTTTTTGGAAAAGTCTTATTCGAGATGTTCGCCTTATTTATTCGGGCAAACTGACTTATGCTGCCAATTGGTACAATGAATTTGAAAAAATAACTTTTTGGGAAGATTTAGATTATATCGGCATTCAAGCCTATTTTCCTTTGGCAAAAAATAAATATCCTACCGTTAAACAAATTTCAAAAGGCTGGAAAAAACACCTTCCTACTATCAAATCCGTTTATAAAAAATACCAACGAAAAATACTATTTACCGAACTAGGTTATAAAAGCACTGCCGATAGTGCGATTTCTCCTTGGGAATGGATGGACAACCCGTATAGCGACCACAAAACCTTTTCGGCGGAAACGCAAGCGAATTGTTACGAAGCCTTTTTCAATACCGTTTGGGGGAAAGAGTGGTTTGCAGGTGTTCATATTTGGAGCGTGAGAAGCAATGACGCTGAAAGTGCTAAGGGGCGAAATAATTTGGATTTTACGCCACTAGGCAAACCTGCTGAAAGTGTGATTGCAAAGGGCTTTCGCTTTTCTCAGAAGTAAATTATTTTGAATTTTAATAAAAAAAGGCATAGGCTCTTTGACAATTTTTGCCAAAAGATTGAAATTTCAATCCAATGTGGTTTTAACCCATTGTTTACCAATTAATTAAGACAATGGGTTAAAACCACATTGGACGAAAATGCAAAAATTGTCAAAGAACCAAGGCATACTACTATACATTTTTTTAAAACCTGCCTGCCTTCGGTTAGAGTATGATTCAAGCCATCGCTTTTAGGTAAAAATGGCTGGAAAAAGAAATGTGATACCGAGAAAAAATCTCCGTTTCACGTTTTTTGTTTTTACCTTGTAAAATCATTCATGTAGTACCAGCAAAATAAAATCAATGAATAACAGCGAATTAATAGAAACATTTTACACCTCATTTTCTAATGCCGATTTCAAAGGAATGGTAGAATGCTATCACGAAGATATAGTATTTGAAGACCCGGCATTTGGCAAATTGAAAGGAGAAAGAGCCGCCAAAATGTGGGAAATGTTATTATCTCAAAAAAAATCGGACATCAAAATTAGTTTTAATTCTATTGAAGCAACTACTGAAAATGGAAAGGCTAATTGGGTGGCAGAATATTATTATGGTAAACGAAAAGTGGTTAATAATATCAGTGCTAATTTTAAATTTAAAGATGGTAAAATCATCGAACATATTGATACTTTTGATTTGTGGAAATGGACAAAGCAAGCAATGGGTACAACTGGATATTTGATGGGTTGGTCTTCTTTTATGAAAAATAAAATTCAAAAAACAGTAAACAAAAGGCTAGATAAATTCATGGCAAATTAATCATTGTAAGGACTGAACCAAAACTTTACAATATTAGCCATTATTCACAAAGCGGCTTCGCCGCTTTGTCTATCTTCATTATCAGTTAGTTATGTAATAGGATTTAGTTTTGTGAATAAAGTCTATTGAATAACGGAAGAATATTATTTCCTCCTTAGCAGCAAGTCTCCCGATACATCGTACGAAAGGCGTTTATCGTTTTTAATTTTAAAAAATAAAGCTTAAAACTTAATCCATTTACAGGTTGTAATACGTTAGAGTTTTTATAAAATATGCTTTATTTTTTTTGAATTAAATTCGTACCTAATGCTTAAAAACATATTACTAACGCTTCTGCTTTGCTCTTGCTATACTTCTTTTTTTGCTCAAAATACGCTCACGGGGCGCATTTCAAATGAAAAAGGTAAACCGTTAGCCTTTGTAAATATCTTAGTGAATGGCGATAATACAAATGGAACAATCACGGATATTGATGGGCTTTTTGTGTTTGAAAATATTCAAACAGGCGACGAATTGCACTTGTCTTATATTGGTTATGAATCGTTGGTTTATACGATTAAAAAAACAGATTTTGAGCAACCTGAACTTCACATTCAAATGAAGGAGGTGAGTTATGAGATTGAAGAAATCACTATCGTAGCAGGCGAAAATCCAGCACATCGAATTATCCGAGAAGTAGTAAAAACCGTAAGAAGAACAATCCAGAAAATTATCCGAAATTTAGTTGCAATACCTATAATAAAATGCGGTTTTCATTTGTGCCAGACTATGAAAAATATCTCAAAGAAGTGGTAGAAAAGCGAGAAAATCCACCAACGGAACAACAACTTTTGAAAGATAAAGACATGGCAGAATATGCGGACTTTTCTAAAAAATTCTACTTTGGAATTATAGAAACCGTTACTGAAAAACAATTCATTTCCCCCGATTTGCATAGAGAAATTGTATTGCATAATAAAGTTTCAGGATTTGAAAAAACGGAATTAATTTCATTAGCTAAAGACGCTCAACCTTTCTCATTTTACGAACCGAAAATCCATATTTATGAAAATAAATACATCAACCCCATCAGCCGAGGCAGTACCAAAATCTATTATTTCAATTGGACAAATACGATTATAAATGGCTCAGATAGCGTTTTTGTGATAGAATATCAACCAAAGAAAGGAACAACCTTTGAAGGGTTGAAAGGCGTACTATACATTCATTCCAATCAATATGCCATTCAAAATGTCATCGCTGAACCTGCCGATATAGTCCAAACTTCCATCAAAATTGAACAGAAATATAAATACCATGAAGCGGCTCAAAAATGGTTTCCTGAGCAATATAATATAGAATGGCTATTGACTGATTATCCTGCAAAGTACGACGGCGTTTTGGTCGATGGCAAGAGTTATATCAAAACCGTGGATTTTAATCCTAACCTTAGGGCTAGAGATTTTGGTAGCCAAAAGTATGAACTGGCAGATGATATATTTAAACTCGAAGAAAAAGGTTGGAATCAAGAACGAATTGATACTTTAAGCCTCAAAGAATTGAAAACCTACGACTTTATTGATAGTATTTCAAAAGCCAACAAACTAGAAGAAAAACTGGAAATATTAAAAATCGCTGTAACGGGTAAAGTGGATTTAGGGAAATTCGACTTAGAACTCAATCGACTGTTAAGTTATAATGAACACGAAAAATTAAGAGTTGGAATCGGATTACGCACCAATGATGACTTAATCAAAAATTTCTCGATTGGCGGCTACGTCGGTTATGGCTTTGGCGATAAAACATTTAAATACAGCGGCGATGCCCGTTGGGATATTTCAAAACGACGAAAACTATACCTCAAAGCTGGCTATATTAAAGATTTAAAATCGCCCGGCAATTTGGAATTGCCTTATTGGGGAACTTCGCTGACGAATGATATGATGAATTGGTTTCAGCCCGTGATGGATAATTTTGAAGGCATTTATGCGGAATTAGGAAGTAAAATCATGAGATATGGGCAGCTCAAACTTCAATATTCTGACCATACGATTCAACCCAATGGCGATTACACTTATAGTCATAATGCTGATGAATACACCCGTTATGATTTTCAAGAAATAAAAGCGACGCTTCGTTATGCACATGGTGAACAATTCACTTCGCTATTTGGCGTTGAGTTGCCGACAGTAACTTCAGCACCTATTTTTCATCTGAATTTCACAACTGGAATCTGGGAAAATACAAATATCAATTATCAACGAGTAGTTTTAGGGGTGGAGCAAAATGTGTCTTTACATCGTTTAGGAACTTTTAATTATCACATTCAAGCAGGGTTAGTGAATGGAGATGTGCCGTGGACAAAGCTATTCAATAGCAATGGTTTAGGTACTGGGTTTAGAAGTATTAATATTCGGAATACTTTTCAAACCATGTTGCCGAATGAGTTTCTATCCAATCAGTTTGCTCATGTTTTCCTAAAGTACAACATCGGAAGATTAACCAAATCATCCGTTACTTTTCAACCTGCCTTATCATTGGTTCACAATCAGGCGTGGGGCAAACTCAATGATTTAGACAATCATCAAGGCGATTTTAAAACACTAGAACAAGGATTTTTTGAAAGTGGCGTAGAAGTGAATAATCTCTATCGAATGAATTATCTCAATGTCGGCTATTTTGGACTTGGATTTGGTGCATACATGAGACATGGTGTTCATCAATTCGAGAATTTTCAAGATAATATATCTTATCAGGTTTTGGCGGCTTTTAGTTTTTGAGTTGAAATGAGTGAATTTTGAATGAATGAATAGGCTACCGCTATTTGTTGCTATTACAAGAGCCTATTCACTCATTCAAAATTCACTCTCAAAATCATGACAACATTTCAATCAACTGGTTCATAATCCGTTGTGTTTAGTTGTGAAAAAAATCAATG
>CALOED010000290.1:0-7889 GCA_942492005.1 uncultured Saprospiraceae bacterium | reverse complement strand
AGGTAAGAGTACCGAAAACTTCATTGATGCAGTAACAACAAGAATTACCTTACCAGGCTCAATATTCTTAGGTTTAGTATCCATACTTCCTGCCTTTGCAGTGAACCTATTTGGTGCAAACATCTCGTTCTCTCAATTCTTTGGAGGAACTTCACTATTGATTATGGTAGGTGTGGTATTGGATACCTTACAGCAAATCGAAAGTTACTTATTGATGCGTCGTTATGACGGCTTGACGAAATCAGGCAGAATTGGAGGTAGAAAAGGCGGAGTAATGCCTATTGGAGCATCAATGTAATTAATAAGGAATGATTTATTATAAAACGGCAGAAGAAATAGAGCTAATTCGAGCGAGTTGTTTATTAGTAGGCAAGACGCTCGGATTAGTTGCTTCTATGCTTAGACCAGGCATTACTGGTAAAGAAGTAGATGAGGCTGCCGAAGCTTTTATCAGAGACCACGGCGGAGAACCGGGCTTCAAAGGCTATGGCGATTTTCCAAATACGCTTTGTATGTCTTTGAACTCTTGCATCGTGCATGGAGTACCGGGCGAAAGAGAGTTTTTGGATGGAGATATAGCTTCTATTGACTGCGGAGTGTATATGAATGGTTTCTATGGGGATTGTGCTTATACCTTCCCGATAGGAGACGTGGACGAAAAAATAATGCAATTATTGAGAGTGACAAATGAGTCATTGTATAAAGGCATAGAAAAAGCAGTAGTAGGCAGAAGATTAGGTGATATCTCGTATGCCATTCAAGAATATGCTGGCAAAAAGCATAAATACGGTATTGTAAGAGAATTAGTAGGGCATGGAGTAGGTAAAGACTTACACGAAGAGCCTCAAGTACCAAACTACGGTAAACGTGGAAAAGGTATAGTATTGAAAGAAGGATTAGTCATTGCTATTGAGCCTATGGTAAATATGGGTACAAAAGATATTAAAAATGCAAAGGATGGCTTCGGAATTCTAACAAAAGATAATAAGCCCTCAGCTCACTACGAACACACTATTGCCGTCAAAAAAGGGCAAGCAGATATTTTGAGTTCGCATGAGTATGTAGAGGAAGCTATTAAAAATAACCCAAATATTAAGGAAGTTTCATTAAAAAGTCGGATATTTGCAGACCAAATTTAAAATATGGCTAAACAGGAAGTAATAAAACAAGACGGAACAATAACAGAAGCACTCTCAAACGCAATGTTTAGAGTACGATTAGAAAATGACCATGAGCTTGTAGCAACAATTTCAGGCAAAATGCGCATGAATTATATTAGAATTTTGCCAGGTGATAGAGTAAAAGTTGAAATGTCACCTTATGATTTGACGAGAGGAAGAATAACATACAGATATAAATAATAGTGATTGCTAAGTTGTTAGAGAGTTGAATTGCTAAATTGATTAATACTATTTTATAAAAAATAACATCAATCAATAAGCATCAAACAATCGCAACAATTAAACAATCACAACAATCATTAATAATGAAAGTTAGAGCATCAATCAAAAAGCGTAGTGCTGATTGTAAAATTGTAAGGCGTAACGGCAAACTTTATGTGATTAATAAGAAAAATCCAAGATTTAAACAACGTCAAGGATAGAGTTTGTAGAGGGAAAGTTGGCAGTACTGCTGGCAAACATTAGTTTATTGGATTATTTTTAAATAATGTTGAATTATGGCTCGAATATCAGGGGTAGATTTACCTAAGAATAAAAGAGGAGTTATTGGATTAACCTACATTTACGGCATCGGAAAAACATCTGCTGAAAAAATTCTAGCAGGTGCGGGTGTAGATGAAAGTGTACGTGTTAAGGATTGGACGGATGATAATATCAAGCAAATCAGACGAATCATTGGTGATGAGTTTAAGGTAGAAGGTGCTTTGCGAGGCGAAGTTCAAACTAATATCAAACGCCTGATGGATATTGCATCGTATAGAGGTTTACGCCACCGTAGAGGTTTACCATTGAGAGGTCAGCGTACTCAAACTAACGCTCGTACAAGAAAAGGTAAGCGTAAAACGGTTGCAAACAAGAAGAAGTAATTTATTCAGTTGGCTACCGATTTTTTCGGTATTATTGGATATTGGCAATTTAAAGGCTAATATTTTATAGAAAAGCCACTATTATTAATATTGAAATATGGCTAAGAAAGCGACGAAGAAAGTCAAAAAAAGAAAAGTTAGGATTGACTCAGAAGGTACTGCTTACGTAAAAGCTACTTTCAACAACATCATCGTATCTGTCTGCAACAAGTCAGGTCAAGTTATTTCATGGTCTTCTGCTGGTAAATCTGGCTTTAGAGGGTCTAAGAAAAACACGCCTTACGCAGCACAGATAGCAGCTACCGATGCAGCTAAAACTGCTAACGAAGCAGGGATGAAGAGTTGTGTAGTATATGTAAAGGCCCAGGGTCAGGTAGAGAAGCGGCAATTAGAGCGATTCACCAAGCAGGAATTTCAGTTCACAAAATTATTGATGTGACACCAATTCCTCACAACGGTTGCCGTCCTCCTAAGAGAAGAAGAGTTTAACTTATTTTTATTCACACGGCAGCGCACGTTGTCAGTGCTTCGCACCCACTTATCGCTAATGGTGCTGAAGTTTTGTGAGTAAGTGATTTTAGGTGATTTATTATTTATCCGCTTCTTCCAACGAAGAAAGGCTAATACGGCAAATGGAAATATAAACATCTAACAAAAATTTAAAATAGTATGGCAAGGTACACCGGTCCACGTACTAAAAAATCTCGTTCGTTTGGCGAATCTATTTTTAAATCAATAGATAAGGCATTCGAAAAGCGTAAATATCCTCCAGGTCAGCATGGTAACACTCGTAGAAGAAAACAGAGTTCTGACTATGCGACTCAATTGAAAGAAAAGCAAAAAGTAAAATATACTTACGGCTTGCTAGAGCGTCAGTTTAGAAATCTATTTGGAAAAGCTGCCAGTAAATCAGGTGTAACAGGTGAAATCCTCTTACAACTTTTGGAGGCAAGGTTAGACAATACGGTTTACCGTATGGGCATCGCACCTTCTCGAAGAGCAGCACGTCAATTGGTTTCTCACCGTCACATTACAGTGAATGGCGTTTTGACAAACATTCCTTCTTACCAATTGCGTCCGGGTGACGTAATAGCTGTAAGAGCGAAGTCTCAAGGTTTGAATGTTATTGAAGACTCTATATCTAAAAAATCGGATGTTAGAAATTTCGGATGGTTAGATTTTGATTCTACTTCTATGACAGGAAGATTTATGGCAATGCCTTCAAGAGACCAAATTCCTGAGAATATCAACGAGCAATTAATCGTCGAACTTTACTCAAAGTAATTTGTTCTTATATGTTGAGGATTGAAAATCAATGGGTTCTGACGTTAAAATCAGACCATGATTTTCAATTCTCTATCGTTGTATATAGAACTGTGTGAATTATAATGAAGATTTAAATTAAAATAACAAGCAGTTAGAGTGGTATGAATTGTAGTTTTTTGAATGTGTAACGTTGATTGTTTATTTTTATTAACATTGTAATTTCACTTAATCCATTTTATTATCCACTATAAGCTAATCATAAATATATGAGCATTTTAAATTTCCAGCGACCTGATAAAATTTTAATGCATAAAGCAGATGAATTTGAAGGTTTTTTTGAATTTAAGCCGCTAGAACCAGGGTTCGGTCAAACCGTTGGTAACTCTTTGCGTAGAGTGCTATTGTCATCTTTAGAAGGTTTTGCTATCTCTGCAATTCGTATTGCTGGTATTGACCACGAATTTTCAACTATTACAGGTGTCGTTCAAGATGTAGTGGATATCATTTTGAATTTGAAACAAGTTCGCTTGAAGCAACTTATCTCAGATGAAGATGTTTCAAACGAAAAAATATATTTGACTATTAGTGGCAAAGAAGAGTTTAGAGCAGGTGAAATAGAAGAACACACCAATGTCTTTAAAGTCATGAACCCTAATCTATTGATTTGTCAAATGGACGATTCTATTAATTTAGAAATGGAATTGACCATCACTAAAGGACGAGGATACGTTGGTTCTGAAAACAATATGCCAAAGGATGCGCCAATTGGCGTTATTCCTATTGATGCGATTTATACGCCAATCAAAAACGTAAGTTATAAAGTGTCAAACACTCGTGTAGGACAACGTACTGACTACGAAAAATTGGACATCGTAATTAAAACGGATGGAACTATTCACCCCGAAGATGCCATCAAAGAAGCTGCTAGTATCTTGATTCATCACTTATTGTTGATTTCTGACGAAAACTTGATTCCTAATGAGCCTACTCGTCAAGAAGACAACATCGTAGATGAACATATCTTACACATGCGTAAGCTACTCAAGACTTCTTTGGAAGATTTGGATTTGTCTGTCAGAGCATACAACTGTTTGAAGGCAGCAAAAATCAACTCTTTGGCAGAAATGGTCAAATACGATACCCACGAATTATTGAAGTTTAGAAATTTTGGTAAAAAATCTTTGGTAGAAATCGAAGAACTTTTGGCTGAAAAAGGTTTGACTTTCGGTATGGATTTATCGAAATATAAGTTAGACGAAGAGTAAAAAAACATAAGCGAATGATATTTATGATAAATATCGTGAATATCGTTCGGTTTTATTTAATAATTGCAGTAACTACCGGTTTGAATTAAAATATCTTTCAATAGCTATTTTAATCATTCAAAAAAGGCGGTGCTGCGAAGATAACAAATTCATTTTGCGATGAGACATAACAAAAAGTTTAATCATCTTGGGCGCAAGAAAGCACACAGACACGCAATGTTGAGAAACATGGCTATCTCTCTGATTGAGCACAAACGCATTACAACAACAGTAGCTAAGGCTAAAGCATTGAGAATATTCTTAGAGCCTCTCGTTACTAAAGCAAAAGACAATACAGTACACTCAAGAAGAGTAGTATTTAGTCGTTTACAAAACAAAGAAGCGGTAATAGAGCTTTTTGGCGAAATTGCTACTAGAGTGGCAACTCGTCCAGGTGGCTATTTGCGTATTTTCAAAATTGGTTTCCGCCAAGGAGATAACGCAGATATGGCAATTATCGAATTTGTTGATTTCAACGAAACTATGCTTTCTGACGAAAGTGGTAAGAAAAAACGTACTCGTCGTCGCAGAAGAGGCGGAGGCAGCACGAATACAGCTACTGAAACTCCAACTACTGAAAATGAAGTGGAAGAAGAAGTAGTGAATGAAGCTGAAGAAGGCAACGAAGAGGAAACAAAAACTGAAGAATAGAAATTAGTTTTTCAGTAGAGTACACATAAAAAAACAGCAATATAGTTTTTAAAACTATGTTGCTGTTTTTTTATGCCTAATCCAACAATCCAACCTGTCTGCCGACAGGCAGGCAATCCAACAATCCAACAAGTCAATTTCACCCCCAAGTGAGGATCAATTCCATATACTTCCAGAAATTCACTTCATCGAAACTATCCATCTTACCCTTTGATTTGGCAACCTCTAGACGCATTTTTACTAAATTTTGGCTCTCTTGCTCAAAGGTTTTGAACTGCGTGCCAGCGTCATAAGGAATGATACTTTTAGAGAATAACTGTGTAACATTTTGTTCCGTCTCCTTTTTTTGTTCCAGAATGAGTTGCTGAATTTTCTCTTGTTTTTTCTTACCTTCTTCTACAATTATTTGATATTCCTTGTTATATTTTTCTTCTATCAACTTTTTCGCTTCCTCAAAAGCCACTAATTCTTCATCCGCTATTTTCGTTTTCTTTGCTTCCTCAATTTGGCGTTGAAGGTCCATGAGTTCTTTGCGGATTTTGGTGCGCTCTCGATTAAGAATACGTTCTTTGTCTTTTAGAATTTCCGCTCTTTTGCGTTTGAAATCATCCTCCAATAAGTCTCGTTTTTGCTGCTCTTCCAATGCCCTCAGTTCCTTTACCCTATCTTGAATACCTTCTACCAAGCCAGCGTGTTCATTCTGTGTCAATTTTCTATTCTCCATCGACACTCGTTTATCAAAATCCTTCTCTATTCGCTTGATAGCGGCTTTTTCTTCCTCTTTGGCTTTGCGAAGTTTATGGGCTACTGTGAGTAAGTAAGGTTTAGAAGCTATTTTAAGATGAAACGTATCTTCTTCCATTTCCCTAATCTCCGCCAATTCTTTCGTAAGGCGAGCCATTTCATTTTTCATAGCGGCTACCTCTGTTGCATCCACCTCATCCACATCTTCAATATTCGGATATTTAGCCTTTAATTGCTCAATTTCTTCCTTTTCCTGTTCTTCCAATTCTATCAAACGCTCGTCTTTCTCTTTGAGTATTTTAAAAAAACTATGGCGCAAATCATCAATACTCTGATGTTCTCGTTGCAATAGTTGGTATTGATGCGTAGAAAGTTCTTTTATTTCATTTTTGAAAGACAAATTATATTTTGAAACAGCTCGCCTTAAATCCGAAACCTTCGTTTCTTGCTGAAACAATCGTCGAGTAAGGGAATGATGTTGTTGGGCTACAAGGCGTTTTTGAACCACTTCTTTTCTGAAATTATATGCTACCGCTAAAACCACAAGTCCCAAAAGCATCGCTATCATAAAGGATTTGGTAATGGCAAAACCAACAATTCCCAAACTTGCCATAGCTATGGTTTCGGCATATCGCTGTTTTTTAAACTGAACGGGCAACTGCTTTTGCACTTTCGGCTGATACTTCGTATTGACGGCATTCGTACTAGGTATAGGCAAAGGTCGAGGTCGTGTATAATCAATATTTTTCAGGGCAAGTGTGCGTGAAGGCAAAGGACGATTGACGTGTACCAACGATTTTCCAGAAATTACCGAACACCATTCATTCGCTGACGGACGACGTGCTTCCGCCAAATGTCCATCAGCAAAACACTGAATAAACAATTCTCGAATATCGGGCTTTAAAGCATAAAAACGCTTGTGCGGTGGAGGCACTACCTGAAAAACAGAAGATTTTTCGGGATGATGGATAAACAAACCATGTTCGATTTTTTCGTGCAAAGAAACCAATTTGTCATAAGGCGGTCTAGCACTTGCCGCAAAAGGATGAATACCAAACAACAATTTATAGAAAATAATAGCCATCGAATACCTATCCCACGTATTAAAAATAGGTGTTTTCCTCGGGTTGTACATTTCTATAAAACTCAGGTGGCGCAAATTCGGGCGTAGTCACTGCAGCAGGAAAAAGTACCTTGTCGCCTTGTATAATTTCCATTGAATCCACATCCACAATTGCGACTAAACCGTTCGGTTGTATGAGTATATTGTCGGGTTTCAAATCTACCAAAACGTACATTCCAGTATTGTGGATTTGATAAACGGCTGCCGCAATGTTGAAGCAAATTTTCAAGCGCATATCCATTGCATCGGCATTTTGCAAGGAAAATCGCTGCCATTTGCTGGTATATTTTCGAGGAATTTTATTCGAGCCAAGTATGACCAGTTTATCTCCTTTTGCAAAAGGCATCATCAGACCTGCAAACCCCCTCTCATTGTAAATCATACCTGCGGGCCATACCAAGGAATTGTGTCCATTATTGTTTTGCGCTTCGGGCGGGTTTTGGAGCAAAAACTTAACTTTAGCCTCTTTTTGAGCCGTTCGCTTCTCTTTATGGTAAAGTTTTACCACATAGCCAGCATATTGGGAAGGCGAAACGATACGATATATATCGCCCTCTCCGCCACTCGCCAGCGGTTTATTTTCTATAAAGATTGGATTGTTTCGACTATTTAAATAGACTTTATTGTTCATTTATCTGTATTTGTTGAACAGCGTGTTTTTTTTTGAAGTTTTAGCAGCGATTTTTTTACTTATTGGTGAGCATTTAGAGTTAGGAGATTACTTTTGCGAATCCAAATATTCGCCTTACTATGC
>CALOED010000289.1:0-3771 GCA_942492005.1 uncultured Saprospiraceae bacterium | reverse complement strand
AGCTCGAAAGTTAATTATTCGACATTTCTTTTTTTAATTTTTTAAAACCATACAAAGTATAGTGTGTCAAGTTACAAACTTGATAAATATAAAATTGAAGACTGTGTCCATAGCCGACCGTCAGGCTAAGCGTTAAACGTCTGTTTATTTGTTCTGAAAGGGCGTGAGCCTAAAATCGGAGTTCATGCCTACGCTCTTTCAGCACTAAATTAATATTTGTTCCCCTTACAGGGCTTTTAAGGCTATTTTACCCTTTAGTCTGACGGATGTAAGTATGTTTTCGACTTTTTACACAACCCCTTTTATAAAGTTGTATGGTTTCAAAAAAACAGAATAGGGACATAAAAAATAGCTAGTTTTTTTCTTTGAAAAATAAAGTTACAAGCAAGGCAAAAGATCTACTTTTTAGTTTGAAACAAGTAAAATAAGTGCTCGGACAGAATTGTATATCCAATGGTTTTCAACCCATTGTGAACTAATTGATTGAAAAACAATGGGTTAAAATCCATTGGAGGGGAGAGGCAGTTATTTGCAAAATAATTTTGGTTTAAGTCTTTAATAATCAATTGATTAAGTTTTTAATAAATCTGTCCTAGCACTTATAGCCTTAAAATGTGCCTATTGTGTCTGCCTGTCGGGAGACAGGTTTTAATATGTTTTTTCGTTTTGTATGGTTTTAAATATAAAATCAATTATGGATACACTTCCAATTTTCCAAACTGCCACAAGTGATAGCGTGTGTGCATAAAATGGAGATGCTCCAATTCTTCAAAACTCAATTCGCCCCAAAATGGGGAATAGGATATAAAGTCGGGTTGAGCCTCAAAATGATGGTAAAACCGCTCGATTGCCACAGGGATTTGGCTAACGGCTTCTGGATAAGTTTCATATTTCAAAGGAGATAAGTCCGCTTTGGTCTTAGTGCTAGGGCGGTGCTTCATCACTGCTCCTTTTTCTATAAATCGCTTGAAACCTAGTTGCCTTTCCGTTGGCGGATTTTCGGGTTCTCCATATCTTTTTACGCTCGATTTGATGACCATTGCCAAATGTTCGACCATTCTTTGAGCCGACATTAGACCAAAATTAGGCGTTGTATCTTCCCTTAGCTCGGCTATCAATGCTGGAAATTCTTGTAGTAGAAATGTTTTCTTTTCGTTCATACGGATACAGGTTTTACGAAAACAGGTCTTCGACTTTGTTCGTTTATTACTTTTCAAAGCATATAAACCGAACCTTGCCGAAGACCTATTTTATATATTAGCCATGGCTAAATATCTGGTCAATTACTTCGCTGCTTTGTAACGTGCTGCTACTGCGTCCCAATTTACGACATTAAAAAATGCGTCAATATAGTCAGGACGGCGGTTTTGATAGTTCAAGTAATAAGCGTGTTCCCAAACATCAAGACCTAAAATTGGAGTACCTTTTACGGCAACCGTATCTACATCCATCAACGGATTGTCTTGATTTGGAGAAGAGGTTACTGCCAATTCGCCATCAGCCGTCACCACGAGCCATGCCCAACCCGAACCAAATCGAGTAGCTGCTGCTTTGCTAAAAGCATCTTTGAACGCATCAAAAGAGCCAAATGTACTGTCGATAGCTGCGCCCAAACCTCCACTAGGATTGCCACCTGCATTCGGGCCCATTACTGACCAAAATAAGCTATGGTTATAGAAGCCCCCGCCATTATTGCGAACGCCGCTAGACTGTTTTGAAACATTAGCTAAAATATCTTCGATAGATTTGCCTTCAAGGTCAGAGCCTTCGATGGCAGCATTTAATTTACTAGTATAGCCAGCATGATGCTTTCCATGATGTATTTGCATCGTTTTAGTATCTATATGCGGCTCTAAAGCGTCGTGTGCGTAAGGTAAATTCGGTAATTTAAACGCCATTATTATGAGGATTTTATTATGATGAAAAAAATTAAGTTGTCTATGTTTTTGTTGTCAATTACATTTTATAATATCTAACAACTATAAAGGTAAGAAGTTTTTAAAAATTTCCGAACGTTATTTTAGGCCCGTACTTCCAAATCCGCCTGCGCCTCTTTCACTCTTATCCAGCGAAGCGACTTCTATCAGTTCCGCTCTTTCGTGTTTGGCAATGACCATTTGAGCTATTCTATCTCCGTGCTGAATAGTTTGAGCGTCTTTGGAAAGATTAATCACAATCACTTTTAGTTCGCCTCTATAATCGCTATCAATAGTGCCAGGCGTGTTGGGCAGCGAAAGCCCTCTTTTGTAAGATAAGCCGCTTCTAGGGCGCATTTGGGCTTCATATCCTAAAGGTAATTCTATGAAAAGCCCCGTAGGAATGAGTTTTCTATCCAATGATTCTAGCGTGATAGGCTCGCTAAGGTTTGCCCGAATGTCCATTCCTGCGCTTCCTTCCGTTTCGTATTTAGGCAAAGGATTGGTCGATGTGTTGATGATTTTTACTTGCATTGTTGTATGGTTTCTTTTGAGAAGGCAAAAGAAGCAAATATTTAAAGGAATGAAAATTATTCTGCTTATAAATATTAAAAGATAAGCAATAAAAAGAGTATTCCCGCCTTTCAATTGTAGAATATAAAAAGGAGGGAGGCTAAATTTTAAAGGCTATCTGGTGATTTTGAACAAAAATTGTTCGTGAATTATTTTAAGTGTGCCTAAAAAAAAAGCCTAAAAAAAACTTAGCTGTAACTTTAAAAATAGCCTAGCCGTTCCAGTAACAGAAATTAGACAATACGTCCTTTTCTGAAAAGCAATTTTTAGGAAAAAAACTATTATAATTTTGGTAACGAAAAGGCAATAAATGATTTAGAAATTTTACACAAACCTACTTTTTTCCAACTAACCAAGACCATGACACGTCTTGATGTGAGAGTGAATAATTAATGACGCGAAAAGAATACAATACGTGCGTTGATTTGTACACGGATAGGGTCTATCGCTTCATCGTGAAAAATATGAAACATCACGAAGATGCTCAAGACGTAGTACAAAATGCCTTTGAAAAGCTTTGGCTCAATAGAGAGAAAGTTATTTTCACTAAGGCACGGTCATACCTTTTCACAGTTGCCTACCGAAATATGATAGATATTATTCGTAAAGTAAAAAGAATAGATTGGGTAGAAAATGTGCCAGAACAAATTCAACATTCTACTACGAAGAGCTTCGAATTGCGAGATTCTTTGAATTTGGGATTGAACCAACTGACAGATATTCAAAAATCAGTCATTCTATTGAGAGATTACGAAGGATATGCCTACAAAGAAATTGCCGAAATAACGGGACTCACGGTATCACAAGTTAAAGTGTATATATATCGTGCAAGAAAAAAATTACAGCAAGTTTTAGTTAGCGTAGAGAAAGCCATATGAAAATTAATAAACTGAATTACGAAGTTTATGCTATAGACTATATAGATGGTACGTTGCCAGAGGATATGGTAGCAGAAATGGAACAGTTTTTATTGCTCCATCCTGAGGTTGCCAAAGATGTGGCTATGTTTAATGACATGGCTCTATCTCCAGACCTGTCCGTTAAGTTTATTGGCAAAGACAAATTGAAAAAGCCAGTTCAATTTGCCATATTCAATTATATGCACTGGATTGTTCCTATTTGTATAAGTATTGCTTTTATGGCAGCTTATCCATATATACAACCGCTTTGGCAATCGGATAATGCAAAACAAGAAGCACCGATACAATCAGATAAAACGGAACAAGCTAAGATATTTGATAAACAAGCAACTGCTACAACTATGGCGCAGTTAGAGCCATCG
>CALOED010000288.1:0-51230 GCA_942492005.1 uncultured Saprospiraceae bacterium | reverse complement strand
AGCTGCGCCATTGATGAATGCTACATTCAAAGCGGGTACTACTATCCCGTTTTTACTCACAGGCACAACCAATGTACCGCCCGATTATCGCATTATTATCTACTCTAATAAGCAGTACGAGATTGAAAATGATTATAGAATACTCAGTCAAGCCATTACGGGAAAAGAAAAAAACGGAAAATATCATTTTAGGTTCAATGCTCAAATTCCTTTGGAAAAAGGCTTGTATTATTTGATGATTAGAAAAGAAGGCAAGCGAGAGGTGTTATATATATCTAGGTTTAGCGTGAAATGATTTAAATCAAAAAGCCTTCTCAATTGAATGAGAAGGCTTTTTGATTCAAAGGAATAAAGCGAAAACTTAATCTGAAATAAAATCAACAAAATCAGCAATCATGTTTTGAGTAGATTCGGGGGCTTCAAACATTCCGCAATGTCCTACTTCTGCAAGTATTTGAATGTCGGCAACGCTAGGCAAGCTGGTTTGCGCCATGCTTTGTTCCCAACTCACTGCGCCATCTAGTTTTCCTATTATAAACAAAACAGGGCAATTGATATTTTCTAAAACCGAAGCTCGGTCGGGTCGATTTTTCATGGCATTCAAACCGTTAATAATCGCATCGGAGGAGTAATTTTGCGCCTTTTCAATGAGTTGCTTGATGGTCTCTTTTTAGGGTTTCTCGCTTCGCATCTCCAAAAAGTTTGGGTATCAGGGGCGTTACAAAATGAGAGACACCATAGGTTTTTATAAATTGTACTCCCTTGTCTCTCACCGTTTTTTTTTCTGCCACATCTTCAAACGGATGCGTATGAAACATCACTACTCCTTCCAAATAGTCGGCATATTTTTCGGCAAAAGCCATTGCCGCATAGCCGCCCATCGAATGAAGCATATAAAAATACATTTCGATATTTTTTTCTTGTTCTAAAACAACGAATACTTGTTCTGCCATAGTGGCAATCGAAGCGGTTTCGGGTGTTTGCGATTCGCCAAATCCGCCAATATCTATGGTGACGACTTGATGATTTTCTATAAAAGGCGTGATAAAACTTGACCAAATAGAGCGGTCTTCGCAAAATCCGTGTACAAAAACCAAAGGTAAGCCTTGCCCTATCGTAGCGTAAGCCACTTTTTTACCGTCGAAAAATGCGTATTTGGTCATATTTTGAATATTTGAAAACTAAAAAAAATAACATTTTGCCTGATACCGCTTTGAAAAACTGCCGCCTGCGGCCGCACACTGCCAACTCCTCTACGGCTAAATTACATCTAAAATTTCAATCATTTGCCCTCTAAACGTTCCTTTGTCGCCTTTTTTTAATCCTTTGAGGGCTTGCGCTATCGGAGAAGCCAGCGACATCACAAAGTACGCCTCTTTTTCAATTTGTATTTTTCCGATGCCAACGGAGATAAAAAAAGAACCATTTGAGGTTTTGACTAGTGCGCCAAATTCTATTTTTTCATTGGCGAGGTGGGGTTTGAGTTGGGCGAGTTGCTCTCGGAGTTGTAAGGCTTGCGCCAACTGTCGGGTGTATTTTTCTTTTTCGAGGTGCATCATCGCTCGCCCCGTTTCGTATTTATCGCCTGCGCTGCTTTTGGTTTCTGTATTAGCGGATGATTGCGCATCATGGATATTCTTCTGAGCCATTTGTATTTTTTGGTCAATGTGTTGTTCGCACATCCCAAAAAGCGTCTGTTTTAGTTCAATGGTCATTATTGGCTTTTAGTACCCGTTAGGGATGATGAATGATGAAGAGCGTTTTGCCATTTCTCAAAAATAAAAAAACAAAGCATCAAATACTTTGAAAGTACTCAATGCTTTGTTTTTTTATTTCTAAAATGCCGCCAAAAACTATTCGATACTGATACAAATACAACTTTCACATTCTATTTGAGATGGAAAACCACTTTCGGAACAGCCCGAATAGCCGATTTTTTCGCAAGCGTTTAGGTCTTTGTTGTAAAACCAACTTTCAAAATACGCTTGGCAAAGTTCGTCGGTCGGTACAGTTTCAGCACATTCCGCAGGTGCATTCGGTGCGGTGCATTTTTTTTCGCATGAAGCGAATACTAAGGAAAGAATAAATACTAATGCGATTACATTTTTCATAGCTTATATTTTTTGTGTTTTCATGCTCCCTTACTTCATTTAACGGTTATGGAGGCTTTTTTGCTGCTATAAAGTAGGAATTTTATGAGTGCCGTAATCAAGGAAAAAAAGTTTTGGATAGGTTCAAAATTTTCTGTCTGAAAGCGATTTTTGTTTATTAGCCATTATTCACAAAGCGACGAAGCCGCTTTGTGAATCTTCATTATCAGTTAGTAATGTAATAGGATTTAGTTTTGTGAATAAAGTCTATTATAAGTTTCAAAAAAGTAGCGTTTTTTTATAAAAATACGGCTAAAAACTTTCGTGGCTAAGCGTTCATTTACACTTGATAAGCAGGAAAAACCATATCTTAGCATTTATCATTTAAAAAAGAAAAAATCCGAAGAATGGCAAGGAAGCAAAGAAAACAAGAAGATTTTGTAAAAAAAGCCTTTTATAAAGGTGGTTCGGAGGCGATGAAGGATTTTATTTTACAAAATTTGAAATACCCGGAGGAAGCTGTTGCCAACAAAATAGAAGGCACGGTGCATCTGCGCTATCATATCAATCAGAAAGGCATCGTGTTTAAAGCAGAAGCATTGACGAGTCACGGCTATGGTTTGGAGCAAGAGGCTATTCGATTGGTAAAAATGTTGAAATTTGAAATTCCAAAAAATAAACGAAACCTAAAACTCATCTTCAATAAGACATCGAGCATTCATTTCAGATTGCCGACCGATGAAGTAAAAGAAGCTGCTGCATTGCCTACCGATGAAGAAAAAATACAAACACAACCGGTACAGCAAATTGCCTATACGATTGTAAAAAACAAAGAACAAACCGACGAAGCGGAAGAAAAAACACTTAATACTTATACTTACACCATTAATTTATAGATTTATGAAAGTACAATTCGACATTTTGCAAGTCACTCGAAACAATGTAATAGACACACTCAAAGGCTTGTCTAATGACCAATTGAATTACATCCCCGAAGGCTTCAATAACAATATCATTTGGAATGTGGCGCACTTAATTGCGACCCAACAATTATTGGTCTATGGCTTATCTAAAACGCCCTTTACAGTACCAAAGCCGCTCATAGATGCCAATAAAAAAGGCACAAAACCTTCTGGTTATTATTCTCAAACGGACACCAAAGAAATAGTAGAGTATTTGACAACGACGGTCAATCAGATGGAAATTGATTATAATAGCGGAGTGTTTTCGGGTGGATCAGTTCAAAACTTATTCTACGAGCTACAACATGACTTTGCGCTCCGTAGAAGATGCTATTGCGTTCAATAATGTGCATGAAAGTATGCACTTTGCGATAATTAGAATAATGAAACGTTTTTTGTGAAAACAATTACAAAAAGTTACTCGTCTCTAGTCGCTTCGTCTTATAGGTGTTTTGCCAATAGACTATTAAACATTTAACATTTTTATAATTTTAAAAATATTATCTTTGTAAAGTATTGAGATACAAGCCTATTTATATCAACGATTATGGTGCGATGGTTTACACTCCTAGTTTTTAGTAGCTGCTGCACAATGGCATTCTCTCAGATTTCTATTCATCCTAGAGTAGAAACCTCAACCATTGTGGGTGTAGCACCTATGCCCTTATTTTTAGATGCTACGGCTTCTACCGTCAATAATGACCTGATTAGTACCTTTCACGATTTACATTATCAATGGAACTTTGGAGATTTTTATTCGGGTGTTTGGAATACCATACCTAAGTCAAAAAACAGAGCTACCGCTCCGCTTGCTGCCCACGTATTTGATAGCGTAGGGCTGCACGTGATAGAGTTAGAAGTATTCCAAAATTCTGAATATTCGGTACTCAAACCGATTACGATTAAAATCCAAAATCCAAATGATTTTTATGCTGGCGAAAAAACGATTTGCTTTTCTACTTCAGGTGATTTTGCAGATGTGCCTTATGCTGCCAAAAAAGTAAAAATCAATGAATGGGCAGAAGTAGAGCCTTATTTGGCGGATAGCGTGCGAATTTTATTCCGTAGAGGTGACACGATTCCTGCCTTATCAGGGCTTGACCTTTCGGGCTTTAGTCGCTTGACTATTGGAGCTTACGGACACCGCCTCAAAATCAATACTTTGGGTGTTTCGAGCAATGCGCCTGTGGTGGTAATGGAAGGCGAAGAGCCGCTAATTGTGGTTAGCCCTGCCGATACATTGCAGCGCAATCAACATCTCAAAATCACAGAACTTTACTTTTTTAATAAAAATAACAACAATACTTCGAGTGCAATTTTGGCGGAAGGTGCGGTGCAAAATAACTTGATGTATAGGTTGAAAATAGATGGATTTGCCCAGCCTGTACATTATCAAGTCAAGGATAAGGAGTCAAAATATCAGTTTGAGGAAATTGTAATAGCGGATTGTTTGATTAATAATTCGTCGCAAGAGGGTGATTTGGTAGAAATGAATGGGAGAAAGATTGCAGTGATTGGCAATCAGTTGGACAATCATTTGCAAGCGGGCGATGTATTGAGCATACATTGGGCAGAAAAAGCCGTGATTAGTAGCAATAGGCTAAATAATGCAGGCAAAAACAAGCATTGCTTCGATTTTTCGCCGTGGAGTATCGAGAAAAACTCAACGAATTTATCTATTGCTAATCAAATTATCGTATCAGATAATTATTTTGAAACAGATGGCGCAGTCAAAGAAATTATTCGGATAGGAAAGTTTTATGCTTATCAGCAAGAAATGAAAGATGTGATTATTGACCGAAATTATATTCATGCCATTGGAGGAAGAAAAGTGAAAGTAGGTATGATGGTTTCGGCTGATAACATGACCATTAAGAACAATATTATTAATGGAACGGGGGGCAATTATCGTCGCTTTACAGGAATTTGGGTGCGACATCCATCGGATTCGGTGTATATTTCAAATATAAATATTACCAATAATACTATTTTTAAAAAAGAATGGGTCGATTTAATGACAGGTATTCGCATTGATAAAAATATCGCTTACACCTTCGTTGCCAATAATTTGGTGTATAGCCCCGATGCTATGGATTTGCGAATCGTGTTCAATGAAGGCAATTTCACTACCGACGAGCGAAACATCTACCCGTATGTGCATCCGTTTATAGCCGAAGAACCGACGCAGCCTATTGATTTTCAGTTGGATTCTGTTAGTTTGGTATTGGATAATGGAATAGAAATACCCTGTGCATTCAGAGATTTTTTAGAAAAAGAACGCTCTAACGAAACTAGAATTGATATTGGCGCATTCCAATTTACGTCAAATCCGATTACGAATTATAGCACACACGAACTGAACACGTCTGACTTACACGCATTCCCGTATAAGAAGCGGAGCTATTTTACGATGGATTTATCGAAGTTTACATCCAGTTATGATGTGGAGATTTTTAATGCAGAAGGCGACATCATTCATGCCGACCACAGCCTGCGAGATATGTTTTTTACATGGGAAACCCAGCCTTATGAGAATGGAATTTATTGGCTTAAAATTAGTTCTAAGAATGCAACTACGATGACTAAAATATTCATTAATCGAAAATAATATCGCAACGATTTTTCATTTGGAAAAATATATAGCCCCACATCTTTAGTGTGGGATTTCATGGATGTATAGTTTTTGGGGTTTTAACCCCACATTTTACAATTTTTTGGGGTTGAAGATTTTATCTTTTCCATCCTACCCGACTTGAATATCGATAGTAATCGGCAGGGGCAATAGATAAAATAACAATTAAAGCCAAATGAAGAATCGTTGTAATATCGTCTTACTTACCAGTAAAGAAGCGGTTTTAAGCTGCTTCTTTAATCAATTTATTGATTAAAGAAATAGCCTTACTGCTATAAATATCTTCATTAGGCTCAATTGTTTCTACCAGTTTTCCTTTTTTATTAATGATGTATTTTTGAAAATCCCAATTGGCAGGAGCATCCATCACACCATTTTCATTTTTATCCGCTAAATATTTAAATATCGGATGCTGATTTTTTCCTTTTACATCTACTTTCGAAAACATCGGGAAAGTGACTTTATACTTCGACCGGCAAAAACTTCTAATTTCCTTATCCGTACTCAATTCTCCTTTATAAGAATTAGACGGAAAAGCCAAAACTTCAACGCCTTGAGATTTGTATTCTGTATAGAGTTTTTGGAGTGCTTCATACTGCACCGTTAGCGGACTTTTGCTGGCTACATTCACAATGACTAAAACTTTACCTTTGTATTGAGATAAGTTTATTTGGTCGCCGTCAATATCTTTGACCGTAAAAGAGTGAATGGATTTATTAGAAGTTTGGCCTATACTCAAAAGAAAAATAGGGATAAAGGCTAATGATATTTTAGAGCTTTGTAGTTGAGATAATGGTAGTACAAATAAAATAGACTCCAGCTTTATTTTTACGCCATGTATATGTCTATTTATCTTTTTGTTTATTATCATGAGTGTAGTTTTGTTAATATTGTTAGTGTAAATTTTTATCAAAAAAAGCAAAGTTTTTAATCATTTCAAAATATGAATGGCTATTTTTAGGTCATATTCAAGCATTTATATAGTAATATTATTATGATACGATGGACTTGTAAATCTTTTGACCAATTATCCGCTATGGAATTGTATCAAGTATTGGCATTGCGCCAACGTGTATTTGTAGTTGAGCAATATTGTCCCTATCAAGATGCCGATGGTAAAGACGTAGAGGTTTATCACCTCATGGGATGGGACAAAAATAAACATTTAATTGCTTATGCTCGACTCATCCCTAAAGGTATCTCGTACCCTAACGAAACATCCATTGGTCGTATTATGACGCATCCAAAAACTAGAGGTACAGGCACAGGCAGTAAACTCCTTGTCGCAGCACTTCAAGAAATGGAAAAATTATTTGGTGTTTTGCCCATTCGCATTGGCGCACAGGCTTACTTGATGAGTTTTTACGAAAAATTCGGATTCAAAACAGAAGGTAATATGTATTTAGAAGACGGGATACCGCATTTCGACATGGTACGGCATTCTTATTAAAATGTTTCGCTTTAATAGAATTATTTTTTGTTTCTAAACTAGAATGCCTCTTTGAAAGTTTCAAGAGGCATTCTAGTAGTATATTAGAGGGGCTTTGACAGTTACTCGGATAAACCTCGTGAGAATAGTTTTTGCCAACTCGTCCAATGGGACAAGCCTCCATTGGGTGAATAAATCTATCTTTCTGGCAAAAATTGTCAAAGAATCTATATTTTTTGTATCAAAAATGCCAAGACATATTAAGTCTATTCAAAAAAAGCAGTTCCATTTCTGACCATTTTTCTCAGTAGCGGACTAGGGCGGTATCGGTCTTCGCCGTATTCAAATTGCAAATCTTCTAACGTTTTCAGTACATTTTCTAAGCCTTTTTCATCTGCCCATGCAAGCAATCCCTTCGGATAATTCACGCCTTTGGTCATAGCTGTTTCGATGTCTGCTTGAGTAGCTACTTGCCAAAAAAGTGCATCTATGGCTTCATTTATCAACATACAGACTACTCGATTGACAATTAGTTCTCCCAAATCTTTATCTTCATTCGGTATCGGATTTTTTGCATTTTCAGAATAATCATAAAATCCTCTACCTGTTTTTCTGCCATGATAGCCTGCTTCCGAAAGGCGTTTTTGAGTGAATGCGGGTTTGTAGCGAGGGTCGAAATAGAATGCCGTGAATACGGTTTCGGTAACGGTATAGTTTACATCGTTTCCAATATAATCCATGAGCGTAAAAGGGCCCATTCGGAAACCTCCAATGGTTTTCATTGCCCAATCAATCGTTGCTACGTCGGCAATACCCTCTTCCAAAATGCGCAAGGCTTCGCTATAAAATGGTCGTGCAATACGATTGACAATAAAGCCAGGCGTGTCCTTAGCCAGTACGGTGAGTTTGCCCCAACTATCAATGAGCGTTTTGGCTCGTTGAGTAGTGATTTCGCTCGTTTGTACGGCAGGTATGATTTCAACCAACTTCATCAGCGGAGCAGGGTTGAAAAAATGAATGCCGATTACCCTACTTGCGTCCTGACAAGCTGCCGCAATAGAAGCGATGGAAAGGGAAGAGGTATTAGAGGCTAGAATAGCGTCGGTAGCGGTGATGCTCTCCAATTGCGCAAATACTTTTTTCTTGATTTCAATATTTTCAATAATAGCTTCAATCACCAAACCACATTCCGCAAATCCTTCCATAGAATCCGCATAGTGGATACGAGATAAAATCTCGTCACGGGTAACTTCGTTCATTCTACCTTTTTCAATCAAGCGATTGAGGATTTTTTCGAGTTTTTGCTGCATTCTACTCAATGATGCTGTAAAAGTATCAAACACAACGACTTCATGCCCTGCCGTAGCCGCTACTTGCGCAATACCACTTCCCATCGAACCTGCCCCTAGTACGCCTATTTTTATCATTTTTTATCTTTTAAAGTTTTATCTCAAGTAAGATGTTTACTCCTAAAGTTTAGTAAACATGAAACTCTGGTTATATTTCCTTAATTGTTATGCGGCTCAAAGTTAGAACGTTGAATCGTGCTATCCAAAACACCTTGATGATAATACAAGTCTATTTCATTATCAAAATCTACCACCTTTCCATGTATTTTCCCATTCTGACACGGTACAATTAGTCGAATAGGGTTAGTATAATGAAATGAATAGTCGTAATATTTTGGTGCATATTCCCAAACGCCATTTTCTATTGGAGCTTTGCCTTTTGAGTATTTTTGAAATTGCTGGGTTTGCAATCGGTTGTATTGCAGATATTGAAAAGAACTAAGAGTTTTTAGTAAAGCGAAAGGCGTTCCCAAAAGCGAAATTATAAAAATAATGCTCCCAAAACCGATAGCGGTGTATAGTTTTATAAGATAGTATTTGGTATCCAAATGTTGAGACAAGTAATAAAATCCTAATACTAATGACAAAGACAATAATAGAAATGTCGAGAGAAATATAGCTACTCCCGAAGCCGTTCTCGAACCACTCAACAAAAAAGAGATAACAAACAGGCAGCCCACTCCGAGACTAAATATGGAAGTGCCGATGCCTATTTTTGTTATTCTTTTTTTGATACTCATTGTAAATACTTTTTTGCCACCTAAGTATTATTTACCCGTAAAAGTCGGTTTGCGTTTTTCTAAAAACGCATTAACTCCTTCGCCATAATCATCCGTCATGCCAGCTTCAGTTTGGCAAATTCCTTCTTGTTTGAGCTGTTCTTCTAAGTTATTGGAGTAAGATTGATTCAACAAGCGTTTCGTCAGTCCTAGACCTTTGGTTGGCATTTTAGCCAATTTATGAGCTATTTTGAGTGTAAAATCTTGAAACTCTTCATCTGAAACAGCTTTATAAATCATGCCCATCGTTTCGGCATCTTTGGCAGAAACTTTATCGCCTAGCATTTGAAGTGCGGCAGCTCTTTGCATACCGATGATGCGAGGTAAGAAAAACGTGCCTGCGCTATCGGGAATTAAGCCGATTTTGCTAAAAGCTTGAATAAACGAAGCACTTTCTCGTGCTATTGTAATATCGCAGGCCAAAGCTATATTTGCGCCTGCGCCTGCTGCTACGCCATTCACAGCACAAACCACAGGCTTTTCGAGGTTTCTGATTTTTAGAATAATGGGATTGTAATGCTTCGATACAATATCGGTGAGTTCGGGACCATCTTCGGCAACTATTTCTGCCAAATCTTGCCCAGCGCAAAAGGCTTTGCCCTCGCCAGTGAGATAAATGGCTCTAATGCTATCGTCAGCAGCACATTCGTCTAAGCGAGCTTGAAAGGCAAACGCCATTTCTTGATTAAAACTATTATACACTTTCGGGCGGTTGAGCGTAATTTGGGCTACGCCATTTTCTACTGAAAAAAGAATTGAAGACATGGTTTTATTATTAATTTGGTTGGTTCATAAAATTTTACTGTTTTATCTAAAAATTGCCCTTTAAAACTACACAAACAGCGGAGCAACAATGAAACAATGAAACAATGAATCCCTATATACATTTAAAATAATCAAAAGGCTCTAAACAGTCTTTGCATTTATACATTGCCTTACAAGCCGTTGAGCCAAATTGACTTATCATTTTAGTATTGGTAGAGCTACACTGTGGGCAAGGTACTATTTTATCATCGGCAAACAAAGCCCTTTTATCCACAGAACTGCCAACAGGCGGCGCAATGCCGTATTCTAACAATCGTTGGCGGCCTCGTTCTGTAAGCCAATCCGTTGTCCACGGCGGCGAAAGTACAGTCGAGACTTTTACATTTTCGATACCGTTCATCTTTAAAGTAGCTAAAATTTCTATTTCAATCACATTCATGGCAGGACAGCCAGAGTAAGTTGGCGTAATAACGACTTCTACAAGGCTATCATGGAATTTTACATCACGAATGATACCCATATCGGTAATTGAAAGAACGGGAATTTCGGGGTCGGAGACGGTTTCGAGTATGTTGAAAATGTCTTGTTTAGTGATTGTTTCCATGTATTCAATAGGTTATTGTTTGATGATTTTTTGGCTAAAAAAGCCTTTATCCGATGTGATTTTTATAAAATAAATGCCTGTGGGCAAATGGGAAATATTGATTGGAGAACTCGAATTTTCAAACTCCAAATATAATTTGCCATAAGCATCAAAAACGGATATTTGGCTAATTTGCAGATTTTTTGCTTCAATATTCAGGTTTCCCGTAGTCGGATTTGGAGCAATTTGAAATTCGTTGGATAGAAATACATTCCTATTATTAACGGGAGTGCAAGCCGTTTGAGGCAACACGCCAGCAACCATGTGCCAAACTACTTCGTCGTATTCTGCGGCTATACTATCCACGCAAGCGGATTGAATTTGTTCGGTATAAAACAAGGAAAAATAGCTTGAAGCATAACTTCCATTCTGAATATTGAGGTAACTCAAATTCATGGGCCCTTCGATTCTTAAATTCGTAATTTGCTGTAAATCAGAAATATCTAAGCTCGTTAGGCTGTATCCTGAACCATCCAACCAAAAAAGCGTCAAACTATCCAAATCCAAATTAGCAATATATTCTAAGCTGTCATTGGCAAAGATTTTAAGAATTTTGAGGTTCTTAAAGTAAGCAATATCTTGAATGGATTTGATGTAATATTCCCTGTAAAGGTCATCTATTTTTAATTCTAAAATACTTTCCGCTTCCGAAATTTGTATTTCATTGTCATTATTCAAATCCGCAGTTGCGTCATACATTCCATCGCCATCCGTGTCGATGCAATTTTTTTGCAAGAGATAGTTTTTTAGATTTATATCTGAAAACGGCACATTTTGAGCAAATGTATTAGAAGCTATTAAAAAGAGTACAGCAGGTAGAAAAATTTTATATTTCACAGGTTTTGATTTTAAGAAGTATTCGTTAATCGTATAACGATAAGGGGGACTAAAAAACGCTTCTTGTTTGCTGTATAATTCAATTCTATAAAACTTCGCCTTCAATTACCATTTCGCATCGGGGTAGGCTCGTGGCAAATACTGCATTTCGGCTAAAATATAGCCCAAGTTTTCAGTATGAACGCCCTTTTTTCCACCCGATTGCATCCAGCCGTCCGCAGGTTGCTGCAAAGTAGCTTCTTTCAAAATGTCGCTGACTTTTTTATCCCAAATAGGTTTAATTTGATTTAAATCTATTGCGATACCTTCTGGAATCAATGCGGCATCCGTTTCATTCATTTCAAAAAGCTCGCCCGTAAACATCCAAAGTTCATCGAGAGCGGTTTGCATTTTTTGATGACTTTCCGCCGTTCCGTCGCCCAATCTGATGGTCCATTCCGACGAAAACCGCAAATGGTAATTGACTTCCTTGAGCGATTTGGCAGCTATGGCAGCGAGTTGAGCGTCTTTGCTTTGCGTCAATTGCTGATAAAAAGGCTGCTGAAAAGCATCGAATAAAAATTGTCGAACGATGGTAAATGCGAAGTCTTCATTGGGTTGTTCGGCAAGCAGAATATTTCTAAAGTTTCGCTCTATTCGCTTGTAAGCCAAGTCGTCGGCATCTTGTCCTTTGTTTTCTACCTCTGCCGCATACTCCAGAAAACTTTTGGCTTGCCCCACCAAATCCAAAGCAATATTTATCAAAGCTATATCTTGCTCCAATACAGGCATGTCCGCACCATTCGGATAAGCGATGCCCCATAATCAAGCTCGTGTCGCCCAATCGGAGCGTATAATCAAGTAATTCTTTTTTCATTCTATCCTTCACTTATTCAAAATTAATAACTACATATGTCCAATCTCTTCTGGAATATCATAAAAAGTAGGATGGCGATATACTTTATCGTTTGCAGGTTCGAAGAGTTCGCCTTTTTCGGCGGGGCTGCTCGCATGAATATGTTTGGATTCTACTACCCAAATACTGATACCTTCCATCCGACGAGTATATACGTCACGGGCATTCTCAATTGCCATTTGCTCGTCCGCAGCGTGCAAACTTCCTGCGTGTTTGTGGCTCAAGCCTTGTTTGCTTCTAATAAAAACTTCCCACAAGGGCCAATTTTTCTTACTCATATTTTATTTAGTTGGCAGTAAGCGAGGAGCTTACTGGTTATTTTTCATTTTTGAAATTTCTTCCAATTCTAACTTTGAAAACATTGCAATATCTTCTTCGGTTAAGCATTTGAATGTTAAAATTAAATGTGCTGCAAGTGCTTTTTGGAATACAGGAACTTTGAAATCATTAGTAACATTCACCGCTAAAATCTCTAAAGTGTCTTTATCTAACGCTTCAAAAATTTCAAGAATAAAATCTTTATCTAAACTTTTCTCCAAAGATTTAATTCCCCCTTTGAGAACTTCAAGTACGCTTCCACGCTCTAAGCCCTTTTCTAAGCCCTTTTCTAAACCTTGCTCCAGTCCTTCCAGTAATATATTATCATAAGTACTCATAACTAAATCTTCTATTTTAGGTGGTAATTTTTGAAAAATTGATTTCACTTCCTTACTACTAATTTTAGTGGCATAAACTAAATATACACTCAAATAATGTGTAAATCGCTGTCCTGCCTCTGTATCACTATACTTTTCTAGGTTGTAAAATAGACGAAGAAAATGCTTTCTAACATAATCATCGTCATTTTTATGTTTGAATGCTAAAAGTGCATTAATCAGAAAGTGCGTTTTTAGATTTAATATAGCGTCATCTTCATATTTGGATAAGTCAATTAAATAATATTCAAAATGAGGTCTAGGTTTTTCTTTACTCAAGTTCTTGGTTCAATACGATTAAGCTGCTTTATTAGCTGCCATTTTTATTTCTTGTTGGCGTTTGCGTCTTTTTTCAGCATAAGCCATTGCCGCTTCTTTTACCCATTGCCCGTTTTCTTCGGCTTTCTGACGTGCCTTCAAACGCTGACGGTTGCAAGGTCCATTACCTTTCACTACATTCCAAAATTCATCCCAATCAATTGCACCAAAGTCATAATGACCTCGCTCTTCATTCCATTTCAAATCCTCGTCGGGTATAGTCAAACCAATAAATTCAGCTTGAGAAACTGTGGCATCTACAAAACGCTGACGCAATTCATCATTTGAAAAACGCTTGATTTTCCACTTCATAGAGTTTCCAGAGTTTGGAGAATCCGAGTCGTGTGGTCCAAACATCATCAAAGACGGCCACCACCAGCGATTGAGCGCATCTTGCGCCATGGCTTTTTGCTCGGGCGTACCTTTTGCCAAAGTCATCATAATCTCATAGCCTTGACGCTGATGAAAACTTTCTTCTTTGCAAACTCGAATCATCGCACGAGAGTAAGGCCCATAAGAGCAACGGCATAGCGGCACTTGATTCATAATTGCTGCGCCATCTACTAGCCAACCGATTGCGCCCATATCAGCCCAAGTCAAAGTAGGATAATTGAAAATACTTGAATACTTTGCTTTGCCCTCCAAGAGTTGATTTATCAAATCGTCTCGTTCTACGCCTAGTGTTTCGGCAGCAGCATATAGGTAAAGTCCGTGTCCAGCTTCATCCTGCACTTTGGCTAATAATGCCACTTTTCTGCGCAACGAAGGCGCACGAGTTATCCAATTTCCTTCGGGCAACATTCCCACAATTTCGGAATGTGCGTGTTGCGAAATCTGACGAATCAAAGTTTTGCGATACGCTTCAGGCATCCAATCTTTGGGTTCTATCTTTATTTCAGCATCTATTTTAGCTTGAAATTCTTGTTCTTTTGTTAAAGGCATCATCTATCTTTTTAGGAGAAAGACCGCCTCGCAGCCATTCTCGTGGTTTTATACAAAAATACAGAATGCGCTTCGTTCATACATCGACCAATAGCATTCTACCTTATAAAGAATATAACAAAAATAAGGTTATAATTTGTTTAGCGAAAATTCACTTATCAAGTTAAGTAGAATTTTTCTAAATAGCAAAGTATTTTTTAAGTACTTTAAAAAATAACCAAATCGCTTTAGGCTACATCAAAATTTACAACGACTTTTTTAGAGGTAGGATGCGACTGACAGGTCAATATAAAACCTAATTCGACTTCCCACGGCTCTAACGAATAGTTTACATCCATAGCTACTGTACCTTCCTCTAGTTTTGCTCGGCAAGTGCTACATACGCCACCTTTGCAAGCGAAAGGCAAGTCTGCCCCTTCTGCCAACGCACCGTCAAGGATGTTTTCGCCACCTTCTTCTAATTTGAAATTGTAAGAATGGCCATCGAGAATAATGCTGACATCATTAAAACCTTCTGTGGAAACTTCTTTTTTGATGCTAGTTTTCGGAGTTCCTAACTTACCAACAGGCGAGGTGAAAAGCTCAAAATGTATTTTCTTTTCATCTACCTCTAAGGATTTTAGTTGGTCTTTTACACTAAAAATCATTTCCTCTGGGCCACACAAGAAAAACTCATTCACGCTATTCACATCCAAAAGCAAGTTGCAAAACTTCGCACATCGCTCTCCGTCAATTCGCCCTTCAAACAAAGGACTGCCCAATGCCTCTCTACTCAAAACGTGATAAACGCTCAAACGCTCCATGTAGTCGCTTTTGAGTGCATCTATTTCTTCTTTAAAAATAATGGAATCCGTTTTTCGATTGCCATAAAAGAGAATAAACTCGCTTTGAGGCTCGGTTTTGAGTATCGTTTTCATAATAGACATCACGGGCGTAATGCCGCTTCCTGCTGCGAAGGCTACGTATCTTTTGGTATTGTCGGCATTCAAATCTGTATAAAAACGCCCCATGGGAGTCATTACTTCTAAGCTACTGCCTGCTTTGAGCTGTTCGTTGGCAAAGGTAGAAAAACGTCCGCCATCTACTTTTTTGATAGCTACTCGCAACTCTCCGTCCAATGGACTCGAACAGATAGAGTAGGAGCGACGCACATCTTCTCCATTAATATCAGCTCGCAAGGTTAAATACTGACCTTGAATAAAATTGTATTCTGATTCTAAATCAGTCGGGACCTCAAATGCGACGGATACTGTATCGGCGGTTTCTTTTCGTACTTCTTTTACGCTTAGTGTATGAAATTTTGGCATATCGTTACTTTTAGATAGCAGAATGGAGCAATTCAATCAAAGGCATTCCTTATTGCTCTGAATAATTCACAAAAATAAACGAATTCTTGCAGTTTTGGTTGATGAAATTATTTTAGTAAAAAATGATTGTAGTCAATATTTCTAAAAATTTCATTTTGGATGCTCCAATGCGTGGCCAATAAAAGACCTATTTGTTATTGTGAAAATAAACGATTTTTTTAACCTGATTTTTTTCAATGAAGTGTTGTGGGAACTAAAGTTTGAACTATTATTATTTTTGTTCTTGACATATTGTTTTAAAAGTAAAAAATCACTCTAGATGCACTTGCCATCTTAGCAAAAGATAACAATTTAATATGATGAAGAAAGCATATATCAGTAGTTTTATATTATTGTGGATAAGCGTTGCGGCAGTTGCTCAATTGCCAAAATTTACACATCAAGACACGCTTCGAGGCTCAATTACTGCTGAGCGAGCATGGTGGGACTTGACGTATTATCATTTAGATATTGAAGTGCAGCCCGATAAGAAATTTATAAAAGGCAAAAACAGGATACAGTACAAAGTATTGGAAGCGCATGATTTACTCCAAATAGAGCTGCAAGCACCTTTGGAAATTACAAAAATCACTCAGGGCAAAAAAACGCTGACTTACCAAAAAGATGGCTATTCTTATTTTATAAAATTAACCGAAAAGCAAAAAGTCAATGATATAAATGAAATAGTGGTTCATTACGAAGGCAATCCTCAAATCAGTAAAAATCCGCCGTGGAGTGGTGGCGTAACGTGGCAAAAAGATGCGAATGATAATCATTTTGTAGCTACTTCTTGCCAAGGTGACGGGGCGAGTCTTTGGTGGCCTTGCAAGGATCATGCTTACGACGAAGTAGATAGTATGTTGATAAGCGTAACTGTTCCGAAAAACCTAACGGATGTTTCAAATGGGCGATTGCGAAAGGTAGAAGAGGGCAAAAAGACGAAGACCTTTCATTGGTTTGTAGATAATCCGATTAATAATTATGGTGTGAATATCAACATTGGTGATTACGTGCATTTTGGAGAAATCTATACAGGCGAAAAAGGGAAACTGGATTGTAATTATTATGTTTTGAGAGATAATTTGGAGGCTGCGAAAAAGCAGTTTCAGCAAGTATCAAAAATGCTAGAGGCTTTTGAGCATTGGTTTGGAGCGTATCCGTTTTACGAAGATGGCTTCAAACTGGTAGAAGTTCCCTATTTGGGCATGGAACACCAAAGTTCGGTAACGTATGGCAATGGTTTTAAGAATGGTTATCGAGGTAGAGATTTGAGTATGACAGGTATTGGATTGTTGTTTGATTTTATAATCGTTCACGAAGCGGGTCACGAATGGTTTGCCAATAATATTACTTACAAAGATGCTGCGGATATGTGGATACATGAGAGTTTTACGGCATATTCGGAGTCATTGTATTTGGAATATCACTTCGGCAAAGAGTATGCTTATACTTATACTCGTGGCACTCGAACGAGTATTGCCAATGACAAACCGATAATTGGAATTTATGATGTCAATCACGAAGGTTCTGGTGATATGTATTATAAAGGCGCAAATATGTTATTGACCATTAGAGAGGTGGTAAATAATGATGAAAAATGGCGTAGAATACTGCGAGGACTCAACGAAACTTTCTATCATCAAACGGTAACGACGCAGCAAATCGAAACCTATATGATAGAAGAATCAGGCAAAGACTTGCAGCCTATTTTTGACCAATACCTGAGAGATACACGCATCCCAACGCTGGAATATCGCTTGATTAATGGCGCATTGACGTATCGTTGGGGCAATTGTGTGAAAGGGTTTACAATGCCTGTAAAGGTAATTATTGATGGGAAAGAGGAATGGTTGGACGTGAGTACGGCATGGGGAATTTTGAAAAATGTTCCCGAAAATGCGACTTTTAAAGTACATCCCAACTTCTATGTGGGCAGTTTGAATATTATGGGAGAGTAGGCTAATCGTACTCTCACATTCAAAAAAGGTATTGGTCGGAATTGAAAAGTTTCAGCTAATACCTTTTTTATTACAAATTCAGCCAATAAGTAAATTTCGCAACAATGGCTCGATTTTTTTTAGTAAAATCGGAGGCATAATAATTATCGGTATAAACCAAAAAGAAATCTGAAACAGGTTGAAAACGCCATTGCAGGCGTGCATTCACATTGAAATTATCGGTTTGGTTATTATATTGAAAAAAAGTAGTGAGAAAAACGGACTTATTCAACGTAATGTCCAATCGAGGCCCTAAGAGGATAAGCGATGAAGTGAGAGTAGGGAGTCGAATATAATTATAGCTATAATTCATAGAAATAGAGCCATACGGGCGTATTTGATAGGTCAAAAAACCATTTACGCCATAGCGTTCTCCATTAAAATATTGACCCAAATTCGGTGAAATATTAAAGAATAATTTTTTTCTCATATCTGAACTATAACTGCCACTAAAATTATAATAATTGTAATCCGTGCCACTAGCAAGCGGAATAGAGTCCAAACCAGAAGGGTCAAAATCGCTGGTCAAGTATATATAATTTTGGAGTGCAGAAAGGCGCAACCTAGCATTATTAGAAAACTCTAAGTCCCAAAACAACTCCGAAATTTGGTCAGTTTTGCCCGTTTCGGGCTGAAAGAGAAATTCTATATCTGCACCAATACTATGTTGGTTGAAAATTTTATTTCGTGGATAAAAATAAAATTCCAACTCTGGGCTAAAGCGTAAATAGTTTTGACGAGGTAAAAATCCAACCTGTGGGTCAAATCCATCGCCAACGATTTGGTGCATATATTCTGCTCGCCATTTTCGGACTCGATAGTGCAAATGCACACCCGACGCTCCTTTAAATGTAGCTTCAGTATTTGGCGTAATGGCTTGATGATAAAATATTTTGCCTGTCCAAACATTATCAGGAGAAGCCAAATTGTAATCTATTCCCACCACTCGATTATAAGCGTCATAATCGGTGCTATCAGAATTGAAAGATTGGCGATTGACGAAGATTGCGCCTACATTGGAACGGGTAAATACTTTGCGTTGAACGGCTGCCACGGTATAATTGAAGCCTGGAATCCCAATATCATTATTTTCGCCCGTTTGCATATTCAGCAAGCCAATTCGCCAATTGTTATCAATTTTTCCGCTCAATCGTGCGCCAGCATAAATGGGATTTTGAACTACATTATCAGAAGTATCATAAGCAATTCCTATACGCCGAGAAAAGAAAGGATTGATACGATTTGCGCCAAAACTGCTAAACAAATCCGCATTTTCTAAGAAAAACTGCCGACGTTCTGGAAAGAAAATCTCAAACCGATTCAAATCCGTCACTTGCCTATCTACTTCTACTTGCGAAAAATCAGGATTGATGGTAAGGTCTAAATTCAAACCCGAAGTAACGGCTATTTTAGCATCGCCTCCAAAGTTGTAAAGGGCAACTTGTTCGGTGGGGTTTGCTTCAAAATCTTGTTGAAGTCCGCCCGTAGCGTAAGGAATAACCGTAATGCTGTTGCCCGTTTTTTGTAATGGCGCATCCCAAATCATATCGCCCATGAAGGCGAGGTTGAAAATCCATTGATTGCGAGGAATGCGAGCCCAAGTTGTGCGTTCATTTATTTGTGTATCAAAGCGATACGAATTGAATCTCCACTTGCTGCTACCTGCTTTGAAACGAAGTGTTTTGAACGGTATTGCCAATTCACAAACCCAGTAATCGTCATATATTTTTGATACGCCTGTCCATTTATTGTCCCAAGAAGTCGTGAAATCTTGAATGCGAGAACCGCCATTTGAGATTAAACCTTCTCGCTTTACGCCAGCAGGATTCATCCCAAACATAAAGGCATTCGTTTGGTCGTCGAAAGTATCGAAAAGCAAAGTAATATTATCATTTCCGCCTGCTCGAAAATCTCTTTTCAAAGAAGGAATGATATAATCTTTATTTTTAGCAAAGCATTTAGCCGCTATATAAAGGTTGTTGTCGTCATAAGTCATGTATATTTCCGTTCCTAGTTCAGACGGCATACTATCATTCGGAAAGTATTGCCAAAAATCTTTGGCAGGTTGGCTCGTTGCCCAAGATGTTTCATCTAAAACGCCGTCAATCACGATGACTTCAGAAGTTTTGGAAAGATAGACAGACGGAGGTTGCCCTATGGCAAATAGAGGAAACCCTATTATCGCACAGATAATTGTAGTTGTGGTAAGTGACGCTACGTTCATTTAATGGTTTATTTGATGTTGAACTAAATATTGGGTTAGTAGATCCTTAAATTGTACATCTGATTTAGTTCATTTCTCTGTTCTTTTCGTCTTGTCTCTTATAAAGTCTTTTGTACGATTTTTTATAGTTAATAATTAGGTGAATAAATAATAATCAACAGTTTTTGAACTATCAATTACTTAGACAATATGCTGTTGGGAATAATTTTGTCTAACTACTTACAAATTTATTGAGATTTTATTAAACTTAAATTACTTGAAGTGATTTAAAGCAATAGTTATGTAATAATTGAAATATTTCTCTAAAAATAAACAAACTTTGAATAGTTTTTAGAGAAACAAGATGATTGTTATAATTCTTAATCGACTTATGGGTTAGTAATATTGACACTTTTTTTATAAAAAAAGGGGTAATTACTAGCCAAATAATTCAATCTTTGGAGCATCAAGCCATAAATTCCCAAGCTGTCCGATAGCTATTTATGTTCTCACAATACACCATAAAGTTTTGATAAAAATCATCGCTCCCTAGAGTTGCGCTATCTCCAACGATGATTAACTTCTTCTTCGCCCGTGTCATTGCCACATTCATCCTTCTATAATCTTTCAAGAAACCAATTTCGCCTTTCGCATTAGACCGCACCAGCGAAATATAAATCACATCACGCTCTTGGCCCTGAAATGCGTCAATCGTATTAATATCAAAATTCAAGTTGGCAAGCTGAGAATCGGCAGCCATTTCATCCGTCATATAATTGACCTGCTCTTTATACGGTGAAATGATACCGATAGTTGGCATTTCTTTTTCGTTGAGTGCTGAAAGGAGTTGATAAAGATGTTCTCGAAGTACGTTAAACTCATCAGGATTGTACCTGCTTTTTACTTCGGGATTCATTTTTTCATCAAAACCACAACCTGCCGTATCAATAAATTCTACTGCCCGATTCATTTCGTCATCCAATTCCAAAGAATGTGATTTAACAGAATTATCCGCTATGAGTTCATCGTTATAAAATTGCTGATTAGAAAACCCCATAATCTCTTCGTGCATTCGATATTGGCGATTGAGCAAAAAAGTAGCTGCAGGGTGGCGTTCGAGTGCTTTTTCCATGAGCGTAATATGGAAACCCTTCCGTTGAGCCGAATTAGATTTGACCGTAGGCGGCAATTGCAAAGGGTCGCCAAACATAATCACCCGACTAGCCTTAGCAATAGGTATCCATGAAGCGGGTTCGAGGGCTTGAGCAGCCTCATCAATTATCAAAGTTCGGAATTTCATCTTGTCGATATATTTGCCTACTGCACCTACCATGGTGCAAGTAATGACTTCGGCAGATAACAAAATTCTATCAATCAGTTGGTTTTCCATTTGATTTGCCCAGTCGTTCAAGTCTCTGGCTTCTGCTTTGAGTTCTTTGCGTTCTTGACGTTCGGCAGGCCCAAAAGACCGTTTGTATTTTTGGGCTTTTTTGCGAGCCTCCGCCGATTGTTTTTTTATTTTTTTGATGTTTTTCATATCGGGGTGTCCTGCCATGCGCCCATCTAAAGTGTGTCGAATGAGGTCTTCGCTGACTCTCGAAATATTCCCTAGCCGCACTACATTCATGCCTTGTTCGGCAATGCGCTCAGTCAATAAATCTACTGCGGCGTTGCTCGGCGCACAGACTAGCACCGTGCCTTCATTTTTGACGATGAGCTTCAAGGCTTGCACCAAAGTAGTGGTTTTGCCAGTACCCGGAGGTCCATGCACGATGGCAGTTTCTCGTGCGGCTAATATCTGATTGATGGCTTCGTTTTGAGATTCATTGAGTGTAGGAATCTGTATCGGATGCGCCACAGGATGGAAAGTAGGTGCTATTTCGCCCAATAAAATATCCCTCAATTCTGCTAGTCGGTCTCCTCGTGCCTTGATAACTTGACGGATGGCTTTTTCCATTTCGAGGTAAGTCCGCTCATCAAAAAGCAAATCCACACCAATATCTCCCTTATCGAGCCAGTCAGGCAAATCACTGGAATTTAAAATGATTTTCATTTTATTCCTATCCACATAGTTTATCACGCCTGATTTTTCGCCACGCCTCACAGCAGGATGATGGCAAACCAAATTGACGATGCCACCCGAACGAAACCGATGAGGCTCGTTGAGTTGTGTTTTTCGCTTGACGGTGACATAAGCTCTATCTCCAATAGAATAGCCCGTTTTGGCAATCTCTACGGGATGCCAAGTCATGCCTCGCTCTCTGCGCTCAGACAATGACAAACTTTCTACAAGTGTTTTGAATTGCTCAAAATCTTCTTCCTTTTCTATTTGTAGCAGCGTTTTGAGTTGCTCTAACTCTTCTATTGGACTCATTTATTTTTATTTTAAAATAGCTATTATTCACAAAGCGGCGAAGCTGCTTTGTCCATCTTCATTATCGGTTAGTTACGTAATAGAATTTAGTTTTGTGAATAAAGTCTAATAAGGGCAAATAGGGCAAATAATAATGCGTCATTAATTTATGGTAATCGAAATTAAGATAAATTTCAAGGATAGAAAGGTTTGCTTGTTTTTGATGCTAAAAAAGACGAATCGTTCTTCTGGCATTAGCCCTTTTCTTTTTTGTGAAAAAAAATGACACGAATCGCAAGTTTTCTTTTTTACCGTCGTCATACCTTCTAAAACCAATATCATATACGAAAATACAGCTACACTTTTGTAATCATTCTTTTAGTGGAAAACGAAAATTCCTAATACTAAAAAAACTCCTCAGTTTGTACCTCTTGCCGGCTATTAGAATGAAATTCCATCACGTTTTAAATATTATACTTATGAAAACGAACCAGCTTTTAATCATGCTCGGATTGGTAGTGTCGCTGTTTTTTGTAGCTTGTAACGGAGAAGAAATACTAGGTGATGATGATATTGTAATAGAGGATAATACTGGTACAACGAATGTAGATGACCAAGTGATTTTGAATCAGACGCTCAATTTGCCCACACAACTTTTTGATTATAGCGTGACTCTGCCAGCACATCTCAATAATAACGCTATTCGAAATGAAGACAATGAACCCAATAATAACCGTATCACGAATGTAGGCGCAACACTAGGGCGAGTGTTATTTTATGACCCCAGAATGTCTAAAAATAACACCATTGCTTGTGCTTCGTGCCATTTGCAAGAAAACAGTTTTGCTGACCCTGGGCAGTTTAGCGTGGGGTTTGAAGGTGGGCTGACAGGAAGAAATTCTATGGGATTGGCGAACGCTCGCTATTATCGAAATGGTCGATTTTTTTGGGATGAGCGGGCGAGTTCACTCGAAGAACAGGTGCTAATGCCTATTCAAGACCATGTAGAAATGGGCATGACACTCGAAGAACTCGTGCCAAAATTACAAGGAGAAGCTTATTATGAAATATTGTTTAATCAAGCATTTGGTAGCGAAACCGTTACGGAAGACCGAATTTCGAGAGCGTTAGCGCAATTTGTACGCTCTATGGTTTCTTTCGATTCTAAGTATGACGAAGGTTTGGCTCAGTTGAATAATCCACCAAATAACAATACGAATATTCCCGGATTTACGGCTCAGGAGAATTTAGGGCGACGTATTTTCAATCAGTCAAATTGTGATAATTGCCACCGAACGGATTTATTCGTAGGCGATGAGGCTAGAAACAATGGACTTGATGCAGTGATTGTAGATGATGGATTGGGCAATACAACGGGTAATGCAAATGATAACGGAAAATTCAAAGTGCCTTCTCTTCGCAACATCGAATTGACTGCGCCATATATGCACGATGGACGTTTTGCTACGCTCGAAGAAGTGGTAGAGCATTATAATAGCGGCGTTCAGAATAGCCCGACACTGGATAACCGATTGAGAAATAACGGCGGCGGCGGACAAGGGCAGCCGAGAAGGCTAAACCTTACGAATGCCGAAAAGGCGGCTTTGGTGGCTTTTATGAAAACACTGACCGACTCCGATTTTGGAACAGAAGCAAAATATACTAATCCATTTAGGGAATAAAAAATGGATTATTTTTGGGACGTTACTTCAATAACAAAAGCCTGCCCGATTTTTTTTTGAGCGAATGTCAAGAAATCGGGCAGACTCTTATTTTCTATGTTTTGATTTCAATAATTCATTTCCTCACTGCACTTACGCTGGTTTTTTCATAATATAGTGCTTGTACCTCATTTCGCCAGAAGCGAATAATTCGTAACGATTACTTCCTTTAGTGCCAGCAAATTCGGCAAAAGCACCTTTTAAGAATCCCGGCACTTTATGACTAATCATTCCGTCTCTTCTTGCGTGGTCTTTATCCAAAGCATGAACGACATTTTCAGTAATATCCGTGCTAGAGACGTATTCTAAGCCCGATGCTTTGAGTGTATTATCTACCGATTCTACGTCTTCTTGCTCAATCATATCTGCAAATAAGAAGTAGCCGCCAGGCTTCAATACTCGATATACTTCAGAGAAAAAGGTCTCTAAAGAACTGTAACAACGTGCTGATTCTACATTGACTAAGGCATCGTAAGTAGCATCTTCTAAAGGCAAATTTTCGGCAATTCCTCTTTTGAACGACAATCCTTCTACTTGATGGAAGTTATTGCAAAAATCAATAACACCCTGCGAAATATCTACACCAAGATAAGATTTAGGCTGAAAATAGCGAGAAATGTACGATGCACCACCTCCACGCCCAGAGCCGACTTCTACTACTGCTTTACCTTTCAAATCAGCCTTATTGACTACATGGTCGTACAACTGAATACAGTAGCGATTGATTTCGTCATTGGTTTTCAGCGTAGGACGATAGCCGCCATTCTGTGGCTCATAGCCATAATTCATAAAAACGGCATCGGCATTTTTATCAAATTTGATAATCATATTGTGCCAAACTTGCCACAAGGGCTTGCGTATGCCTTTGGGCAAATGGCAATATAATTCGACAATTCTTTTCATCATAAGACTAGGTTTTAACTGGTTTTAATTTTAACAAATCTAGCTAAATGTTTGAGATTCCTTACCTTTTAATTGAGATTAATTTTTATACAACAGCGAATTAGAGATTGATGAAAATTAAAATCAATCAAATTAAAATCTCTCAACTTACTTTTAAAGACTAGAATGCGTGCTATTTTGGATAGGAAACCATAAATAAGTGGATGAAAATCTAAAAGTGGTTTTGAGGATTAAAAAAAAACGAAAATATATTTCGGTAAAGAGTGGATGTATTTTATACAAATTCAATATTCTATTAATATAAATTGAATATGTTGGAGACAAATGATTAAATTTGTGAGAACTTTATAAATGGATAAATAGTGGATTATTCCGCTTATTAGGGCAACTATTCAGGAAGGTAATTTTCATTAAATCATTCTAACCGATTGGCTAAAATAATTGTATAGTGTTAAGATTAGTACGAACAAATCAGCCGCTTATTATTATCATTTTACTGGTATATGCTTTTGTATTGCGGTCATACCAATTTATACAACCTGCTTCGTGGACGAATACCAACGATAATTTTTTGAGTGACGTTGTTCTTAATTATGTTGGCACATCATCCGTATGGGCTAATATTATAGCGTTGTTGTTGGTGTTTTTTCAGGCTATCATGGTGAATAGTATGGTCAATTTGTATAAAATGACAATAGAAAGCACTTACTATCCAGCGTTGTTTTACATCTTATTGGCGAGTGCTATCCCTGACTTCCTATACCTTTCGCCAGTATTGATGGCGGCTACGTTTTATATTATAGCCTTGATGGAGCTATTCAAATGGTATAAAAATTATGAAGCCTCTAGCGAAATATTCAATGTAGGCTTTTGGTTGGCGATTGGGAGTTTATTTTATTTTTCGATTAGCGTTTATTTTGTTTTGGGTGTAGTAGGCTTGAGCGTGTTGCGTTCTTTTCGCCCCAATGAGTTATTGGTATTATTCATCGGTTTGCTTGTGCCTTATTTTTTGTTGGGCGTTTATTATTTTTGGATAGACGAATTGCCTCAATTTTTGGATTCTCAAATATACAGCAATGCTAGTTTTTTGGATATTCAAATTTCAAATACGACGTATGCTTACCTCAAGGTAGCATTTTTTGCAATTTTTATAATTTGGACAGTTAGCCGAGCTTCCAATTTGTTTTTTAAACAAAGCATACAAAATCAAAAAAATATTGTCATTTTATTTTGGAGTATTGCCGTAACATTTTTGATATTTTTATTTCAAAAGGCGGTATCATTGGAAGTCTTATTGTTGTTTGCTGTTCCGTTATCTTATACCATTTCTTCCAATTTATTGAATATGAAAAAGCGATTTATGCCCGAACTTATTCACGTTCTGATGTTGGCTGCACTTTTTACATTTCAATACAAGGAGTACGTTTTAGGTGTGTTTTTGTTGGACTAGCGGAGAACGGGAGAGATTTTTAAGCAAAAAAAAGAATTGCTTGTAGCATAAGGATTTTGTTTTTTTTTATAAATAAGGTTATATCTTTTTTTAGCCATTTCAGTGGGAGAAACTAAAATACAACAATGCTTGCCATACATTGTTGTATCAATCATCATTGGCTTCTCTAGCATCTTTTTTTGCAATTGCCAGTTCGGCAAATTCTAAATAATTTGGTCGGTCGGAAGCGTATTTGTGCAAAAATCGGCTGATAATTCTACCTTTATATAACATAAATAAGCCCGGCATTTGGTCGCCATCGCCTATAAACTTCATGCCGTGACCATGCCCATTGACTACGCCGGCAGAAAAACCACGCATCATTACATTCAATCCAAATAGTTGTCGGAAGTTGCCTCGTTGAAGTCCGAAGTGTTGGTACAGCAAGCGATTAGGGTCACTAATATTTAGGCTGCCCAAGAGATTATTAACACCCAAATGAAAGTCTGCGCTTTCCTTATCCACCATGTGAACAAAGACAAACTCAATATCTAGATTTTTGATTTTATCTTGCTCTTTGGACATATCGGACAAGGCTTCTCTACAGAAGGTACATCCAAAATGTCTTAAAAAAATGAGCATTGTAGGCTTTTGATAAGATAAGGCGACTAAATCAAAATCTTCGTTATCTGATTCAGACCACACTATTTCATTTATGGCATCTTTGTCAAGCAACATAAATGTATTTTTTTTAGAATAATGTTTAGTTGAAAAACCTTGCAATTAGTAAAGAATTGGGATTTTATTTTTTCCTAAACTTATTCTTTGTAAAATAGTTTTTGCAATAATACTAACACATCTATCATAAAATGGTTTAACCTTATAATAAGTGTAACAGGGCAAGGCTAAGACCTTACATTCCCCAAAGCATTTATGAATAAATACGAATAAATTAATTGATTGGATTTTATTACCGTGTTTCAAAAGTTTATTTATATACTCCAAGGTAGCTTGCTGCCTTGTTTACATTGAAAATCAAAGTACAATGGGGCAAGCCTCTATTGGAAAAAAGATTAATCCTCCTCCTCGTCCTCTCCGAAAAGTTCATCTTCGTTCTCGTCGGAAGTGCTATCTTCCAAAGGTTCGTTATCTTCCAAACCTTTTAGCTTTTTATCTTCCACATTTTTATTCAAAAAATCATTGATGTCATTGATGTTCAATGAAGATTTAATTTCGCCAAACTCATTAATGTTAATTTGAAAGCCTTTCAAGTCTTTATGGACTTTTGGTTCTTCCTTTTTCTTTTTCTTTGCCATGTTGTATCATTTTAGCATCGGATGTTTTTAATAAAAAACACCCGATGCGTTTCCCATAATTACTTATCCACCATCTCGTCAAATGCTCTGTAAGCCACCTCAAAACGCTGCATAACCCTTTCTTTGCCCAATAATTCAGCTACTTCAAATATACTTGGAAATTTTGCATAGTCCCCGTAAGCGACACTCTGAAAATAGGCAAAATATCACCAAACTTGAGTTCATTATCCTGAATAAAGCTCTTAACGGCAGCTTCGATATTAGCAGCCGAAAAACCACTTACTTCATCAATGGTATTTACCAAATTATCAAAAGTAGGGCGCATTTCGCCTTTCCACTTTTTATGAATGGTTTTAGAATCGTAATCCGCTACGGGTTCAAAAAAGTAATATCCCTGCTCCCAAAGTTCGTGAATAGTCGTTATTCTTTCTTTGAGTAAACCGCAAATTTTTGATAAAAATTCATTACTAGCAGAATGTCCATTGGCTTTCGCCAAATCAGCAAGGTATTTTACCAAATCTTCGTCTTTGGAATGAATCAGATATTGTTGATTGAACCATTTTGCCTTATCATAATTGAACTTTGCGCCCGACTTGCTGACCCTATCCAAACTAAAGGCTTCCACTAATTCTTCCATCGAAAACATTTCTTGCTCGGTGCCAGGATTCCAGCCCAAAAAGGCTAAAAAATTGATAACTGCTTCGGGCAAAAAACCTTTCTCACGGAATCCGCTTGCCGTTTCGCCTGTTTTAATATTTTTCCAATCCAAAGGAAACACAGGAAATCCCAAACGGTCTCCGTCTCTTTTACTCAATTTTCCAAAAAGATTAGACTTCAAAAACGCCTTGAGTTCTTTTTTCTCAGGCTTGTCTTTCTTTCGCTCTTTCAGTTTGGCAGCAATATTCGCCTTATCCTGAAAGGTTTGTTTTGTAAAAGCAAGAGCGGTATCAAAATAGGCTTCACTTACTTCTGGGTGTTTTTTTAAAAACTCCTCAGTTAAGCGTTTTGCCAAAGGTTCGAGCGAGGCTTTAGTAATGTAACTTTCGGGAGAAGGCTTCAACAGCAAAGGCAAGTGAGCAAACTGCGGCATCGTATCTTCCCAGCCAAAATAACGATACAGCAACACGTGCAAGGGCGTACTCGGTAGCCATTCTTCACCTCTAATGACGTGCGTGATTTCCATCAAATGGTCATCCACGATATTGGCAAGGTGATACGTTGGCAAGCCGTCACTCTTCAAAAGCACCTTATCATCCACCTCTTCGGATGCAAAACGCACCTGTCCACGTATCAAATCATCAAAAATGATGCTTTCCTCTGGATTGACTTTCAAACGTACCACATAAGCCGCACCAGCACTCAATCGAGCCTGTACTTCTTGCTCGGATAGGGTTAGCGAATTATTCATTTCGCCACGAGTAGAAAAGTCATATTTTAGAATTTCTCCCTTTGCTAATCCTGCTTCACGCATCGCATCCAACTCTTCGGGCGTATCAAAAGCATAATATGCCTTGCCGCTATCCAATAATTGTTGAGCATATTTTTGATACAAATCTCGACGCTCCGATTGTTTGTAAGGCGCAAAGTTGCCGCCCATTTTAGTAGATTCTTCAGGCAGCATTCCGCACCATTCTAGCGTTTCTTCGATGTATTCCTCCGCCCCTTCGGTAAACCGAGTTTGGTCGGTGTCTTCGATACGCAATATAAATGTACCTTGATGCTTTTTTGCAAAAAGATAATTATACAAAGCTGTGCGAACACCTCCGATATGAAGCGGTCCGTAGGACTAGGCGCAAATCGAACCCTTACATTATTATTACTCACGTTTAATATTTTTAATGATTTAAGACACTATTCTTAAAAAGTCTGTGACTTTCGTTACGATAAACTTGTCATTAAGCAGACAGGTTTGAGGATAGCAACAGTTTTTTTTATTTTTATTTAAATAAAAGATTACACTTTTATAAAAAAATGCTCTATATAATCACATAGTTTAGAACATTTTACAAATAATATTCGTTACGAATTTGGCATTGTAAAATATAGATAAATTAAATACTGTCATTTTTCAATTTGATTGTTCAAAAGTAGGAATATTTTAGAAAGGACAGTAATTATTAAAACTAATATTAGACATTCAATTTATCGGTTTTGTAAGTTTATACTACGAATTAGTATTCCGAAAAACAAAAAAACATACTGAAATAATATTGTTCATCATCAACCATTTCCCTATTTATGTATTTAATTAAGACACCGCAATTTGTACAAAAATTGTTTCCAAATTTCATTTGGAAAGTGCCAACTACTGAAAAGCAATTGTTCTTGACGTTTGACGATGGTCCAACGTCTGATTTGACTCCATGGATACTCGAGCAGCTAGAAGCCTACAACGCCAAAGCTACTTTTTTCTGCGTAGGCGAACAAATAGAACAACATCCAGAAAACTTTAAAGCAATTACCGAAGCAGGACACGCTATCGGAAATCACACCTATTCGCATCCGAACGGCTGGGGCGCAGATAATATCCGTTACTTCCACGATGTGCGCCATTGTGCACAATTGGTACAGTCGGATTTGTTCAGACCGCCTTATGGTCGTCTTACGCCAAAGCAAGTTCAGTTTTTAGAACGCCATTACAAAATCATCATGTGGGACGTGATGAGTGGCGATTTTGATACCAAATTATCAGAAGAAGACTGTTTGAAAAACGTTATTGATAACGCAAAAAAAGGTTCGATTGTGGTATTACACGACAACGAAAAATCAAAAGCACGCATCAAGTATGTATTGCCAAAGATTTTGGAACACTTTGCAGCGAAAGGCTATCAGTTCAACGATATAGCTTCGGCTTTGTCTGCTAATAAAGGTAACAACGCTAGCGATACCGACGAACAGCATCAAGCAATTGCGGCTTAGTAACGTCCTTCTTATCGAAAATTTGTAACTGATTGAAAGCTATAAGTAGCTCAAACTATATTTTTTTTATAGTTTGAGCTACTTATAGCTTTTTATATTCAGTTTAAACTGCTATTTTCATAACGTTTAAGCTGGATATAATTAGGATGAAACATTTATTTGTAGGTAGAAAAGCGGAAAAAGCATCCTAAAAGCATCGGATAGAGTAAGAAAAGCAATACTTAATAAAGATAATATTTTGACGATGGATATTTTGTTTGAATAGAAAAAATAAAATCATGGCAAGTATTTTTACAAAGATTGTAAATGGAGATATTCCTTCGCACAAAGTAGCGGAAACGGATAAGTATTTGGCTTTTTTAGATATTTTTCCATTACAAAAAGGACATACTTTAGTTATTTCTAAACAGGAGGTAGATAAGTTTTTTGATTTGGACGATGATACGATTTCGGAACTCATGCTATTTGCTAAAAAAGTAGCAAAAGGTATCAAAAAGACGTTTCCTTGCGATAGGGTAGCCGTGGTAGTTATTGGGCTAGAAGTGCCTCATGCACACGTTCATCTCGTACCTATCAATAGGATGAAAGATATTTCTTTTGAGCAACCGAAACTCGAAATATCGCATGAAGAGTTGGCGCAAATCGCCCAACGAATTAAGGATAACGTCGTTTTATAACTTATTTTTTCGTCGTTATTAACTTTCCTTGTAAGGCTTGAAGGATGACCAAATAGGCGCGTCGGGAAATGGAGCTACTACGCTGATTTCTTTTCGAGTAACGGGATGCGAAATACGCAAAAATCGAGCGTGTAGATTGATAGAGCGGTCTTTATTGCTTCTTCGATAGCCGTATTTTGCATCGCCCCTAATCGAACAATCGATGGACTCGAGTTGTACTCGTATTTGGTGATGCCGCCCGGTGTGTAAGAGGACTTTGAGCAAATGAAAATGCTCGTTATGACCGATGAGTTCGTAACTCAGAATGGCTTTTTTGGTGTTTGGGCGTTCTTCGAGGTGAGCAAAAGAGCGATTGTATTCCGCACTTTTTTCCAAATAATTTAGAAGCGTTGCCTTTGTAGGTTCTGGTTTTTTATCTACAATGGCGTAATATACCTTATGCACCGAACGCTGCTCAAATTGCAAAAATAACGGAATGGCTGCCTTCAAATGTTTCGCAAAAACGACTGCACCGCTTACAGGTCGGTCAAGTCGGTGTATCAATTGCAAATCGCAATCACAAAATTTTTGAATGATAGAATATAAAGAAGGGTCTCTCGATTTATCGTCTTGTATGGGTATAGTATTGGGTTTATTGACAATAATGATGTCATTATCCTCATATAATATCCAGTCTGGATTAAATTCTGTTATTCTAGTACCCATTTTGTTAATGCTTAGTAACGATTAGAAAGTAATGATATGCTTTAGTTCTCGTTCTTTCACATGAAAGGTAGTCATTTTTTAAAACAATTTGACAATAAAATACACATAAAATAAAAGCAACATTAGGCCTTCCCAACGGCTGATTGATTTTGAAATCATTAAAAAGAAGAACAGCAAAGTCATGGCAATCATCATCGGCATACTAAAATCGGTGATGACGGCTGGTATTTTCAAACTCTCGCCCATGCTGTCTGCAATAGCGGCAGGAATCCCCATGACGGCAAAAGTGTTGAAAATATTAGAACCCAAGATATTTCCAATAGCAATTTCGGGTTTGCCTCGTCGCATAGCAGATACAGAAACCACAATTTCGGGGAGCGAAGTACCGAGAGCAACAACACTCAAGGCGATGGCTTCTGATTTGATATTTAAAATTTCGGAAAGTGCAATGATGGATTTGATGGTATAAGTAGCTCCAAAATAGACCATAATGCCTGTCAGAAGAAGCATTGCATACACCTTTGGAGCTATTTTGGTTCGTACAGGTTTTTCTTCTCCGTCGTCCTTTCCAGAAAAAGAATAGCTGATAAAAATAAGCAAACCTGCCAACAACAACCCTGATTCAAATAAATCAACGGTAGATGTACCGTCTGCGTCGGGAGCTAAGACAAACCACAGCATAAAAGCAGAGCAGACCAAAAAGGGAATGTCGGCTTCCATTAAGTTTACATTAAAATATACTTTTTTGCCAATTACTGCCGTAATGCCTAGCACCAAAGCAATATTGGCAATATTCGACCCAATGGCATTACCGGCTACTATTTCGGAATTGCCTTCAAATACGGCCACTATGGAAGAGGCTAATTCGGGGAGCGATGTGCCTACAGCTACTATCGTAACACCGATGATAAAGGAAGGAATCCCTAAAGCTAAACCTACTTTCTCGGCTGCGCCTATGAACCAATCTGACCCTTTTACCAACACCGCTAAGCTCACTATAAAAACGCCTATCCAAAGTAATGCTCCCATGCTCTAGTTGTATTTTCTAACTTTTTAATTGATTTGGAATAATCCGCAAATGTAAAGGTATTTTAATATAAACCGTAATGATGACGGTTTAATACCTCAATGGTCAGAGAAATAAGTTAGATTTTTCTATTAAAAATGAATTTGGATAGATTAGCGTAAATCTAGTTTACAAAAGCAAAGGAATTAAGATAACGTCGGCTCGTCGGTTTTTGAGTTTGCCTTCCCATGTAGAGTTGTCATATACAGGATTCAATTCGCCAAAATCTTGTATGGAAATGCGATTGCGCTCAATAGCTTGATTTAATAATAAACCTATAACAGAATTGCTGCGCATCCCGGAAAGCCATTCATTGTACTTCGCGCCTCCAATATCATCGGTGTAAGAATGCACACTGATAGCATAATTTTCAATATTGGGAATGGCATCCAAAAAATCATACAAGCCCTGCTCTTGCTTATCGTCGATATAATGACTGCCTCCCCCAAAGTAAATACTATATATCAAAATGCCACTTTCATTGCCTTTTTCGGCATCGGGCGTTTCTTGCGCTAGTGCAGAAGTGTAGAGTGAAATTATAGAAAATATAAGTAGAATTGATTTCATAAGGCATTAGACTTTATGCTGAAAAAAATGTATGGTGCAAAATGTAACGTACTGGTTTTGAGTAGTTTTGTGTGCAACTCACACAAAACTCAGCAATTCCCTATCTAGAATATTTCACTTTTTGCTTCTTTTTAGCTGGAAAAAGAAAAGTAGCTCTCCGTAACATGATTAAATAGCTTTAGGCAACATATTAAAATTAAAAATTATCACAGTTGGTACTTTTTCTTGAAAATTGTCGAAAATAGTCTAACTGCGCCTCGCAGTTCAGCGAATAGCAAAAAACAATGAGCAGAGGCGACTTCGACGGCTTTTTGCTTCTTTTTAGCTGGAAAAAGAAGAATCTTAACGCTATCTTATATTTTCGCTATCTTTTTTCCTTATAGGGAATAATTCTCACTATGCTTTATCCATTGCCCCGTATCATCAGTGCGGGGTAAAGAATAAATCTGAAAATCAGGGTTTTAACCCTAAACTGAGGTAATGTTGGGTTAAAACCCGAAAATCCTTTAGTTTCATTAATCCCCATACTAAAGATGTGGGCAATAGAATTTCCATAATGAGAATTGCGGCACAAAACAGAATATTGTCCATTGGTTTTTATGCTAAGGCAGATGGAAGAAATAAAGTTACATTCTATGGCGAGTTTATTTTTTGAGGAAGAAGGAGCGATAAAGAAGCCGTGAGAGAATGTAAAATTATTTTTGGAATGTGCCTAATATATAGTTATACTACGAAATCATTCATAATGTTTTAAGGCAAAACGTTAAAGTTGGAAAAGGGGGGCTTGTATTCATTTCTTCACTTACTTTTTTTTCGTAAGAAAATACAAAAAACCAAGTGCCAATACAAAATGAAGTGATGTAAAAAAGTACCATTTTAAAACGGTACCATAACTGTCTCGAATAGGAAGTTATAAATGTGGAAATGGAGCATCTGTGTGAAAGGCATCGAATAAAAAATTATGAATGAGTATGGCTAGCATGCCTACTGATTTCCGAGGTTCGGTGCGAACAAGGTAACACATTAGTCGAATATTCATCCATAGTGCCGAACCAAATACTTCTAGCCATCAGAATACCGTCAACGTCCAAATCTAGTCTCAAATATGGGAAATAATGTGCCAGGTATAAGCAGCATCCCTATTCCAAAAGGGACAAATAAAATGGCGTTTAACACCATGAAGTTTTGTAGTTTCATCTCTTGATTATTTTACAATTAATTTGAATAAATATTTTTTAAAAACATTGAGAGGCACTATGGATTTTTGAAGTCGAGCTTTGAGGTCTTGCACCTCGCCATGCAAAATCAATAAACTCCATAAGTTCATCTACTTCTAAGGTTTCTTCAATTGCCTTTTGATGTTGCAAAGCAATGATGAGTTGCCGCATCGTTTGATTAGATTGGTCAATGGCAGCCAACACCTCTAGCCTGAATGCCTCGTCTTGTTCTGTATAAGCATGGCACATCACGCTCATGTAGCATTCTTTCGCAAAATTGATTTGGAGAATAGCGGCTATTCTTGCATCAATGACTTGTTCGAGTGTCTTTGTAGAAATTTCGCCTTCGGGTAGCTTCTCTTCGTAAGTATTGATGAAATCATTCATGGCTTCGAGCGCAAATTTTTCTTTGCTCTCAAAATAATGGTAAAATGAACCTTTCGGTAATTTGGCTGCCGTCGTGATGTGCTTGATACTGCACAGGTCATAACCTCTTGCCCAAATTTGCTATTGTCCGCACTGTATAAGGTGCGCTCTTTTATTAATTCCGCCCATTTTACAAATATAAAACAAAATATATGACCAGTCGGTTATTTTTTAAAATAAATAAAAAAACGCCCTGTTTTTTACAAAAATGGACGTTTTATCATCAAGATTCAAAAAGGAGACTACTTATTTTAACTTACTCAAGCCAATCCATTCATGCTCGATGTTTTTCATGAGCAATGCGTTATCAAACTTTACTGAGCCTTTAGGAAATACTTTTTCATTATCAAAAAAGCTAGATGCGACGTTTTCAACCTCTAGGAGAGATACTTGCCAACGGTAAGACTTTAGTTGAAGACCAACAAAACCGCCTTTGCAAGGCGAATAACCGACTGAGCCATTTTCAAAAAAAGCGGAAACTTCATCTAGGTTTTTGAAAACACTTTTAGGATTCCATACGGTTGTTTCGGTAGCTTTGATGGCTAAAGCAGTGCCGTCTTCGCTAGTAAATCCGACTTCGTAAGCGTTGCCTTCTTCTTTTACGGTAAAATGAGCTAAATGATGAATGCCCGGAAAGACAGCACCGCCAGCCCAAGCGTTGATTTTGGAGGAAGTATCTCGCCGAGGAATATAAACGCCTTCTTTGAGTTCGTTGCCTTCGAGCCATTCTACGGCTATTCGGTGCGCTCCGTTTTCGGAAGATATGCCTATTTGTTGTGGCAATCCTTTAGGTCGGATGCCTTTGAGACGAATCAAGCAAATACCCGCAATCCCCTTGCCGTTCACGAGTTGAGGTCGAAAAGGTTTTGGCAAATAGTGGGCTAAGACTTGCTCATCAATTTGATAATTAATAAGAATCCTACGGTCTATTATACCTTTGATACGTGGTATTTTCATGGATTTTTTTTGTTCAAAATGATGGTTCTTTGAAAAATATTGTGGCAATGTTTTTGGCTTGCGAAGCCAATCGGCTTCGCACAGCAATTTCTTATTTGGGTTTTAAATTACTTGTCGAACGGTGGTTTGCCCTATTGGCCAAGTAAAAAATCAACTGAATAAAGTAAATCTTTCCATACAAGAAACTGCTGGACTTCGCAAGTTAGCATCTCTCTCGTTTCCACAAAAATTGCCAGAGAACCAAAATGATTTACCAGCAGTTAATCCACTTCTTCATAATCAATATAATCACCATCTTTAGGGTTAGTGTTTTTTGTCCATTGATTTTTATTCTGATGATTAGTTTGTTGCGAAGTTTTACCTATTCTTCGCCGTTTATAAAAAAGCCGATAGGCTAAATAGCCCAAAATGATATAAGTCAATATTTTCATAACGAATAAATTTATTACAAGGCGATAAGAAAATCAATCCTCTTTTTAATTTCTCAAAGGTAATAACTCCATTACAAAACAAAGGATTAGCACATATAAAAAAAGAGTGTTGGAACTACTCCAACACTCTTTTGCCAATAAAGTTAATTCATATCATCATTGCCTTATCGGGCAAGCACTTCATTAATTTCGGAGACTACACCGGGTTCGCTGGAGCGTTTTGCGGGTACTCTTGCTAAGTTGCCAGATTTGTCAATCAAGAAAAAGCTCGGCAAACCTCGCACGCCATATTGAGTAGCTACGTCTGACTTATACACATCTCTTGCAAATAGGTGAACGCCTTTCAGTTCGTGTTTTTGTAAAAATCTTCTCCAACTATCAACGTTGGTATCCAAGGAGATATATAAAAATACGACTTCTCTGCCCTGAAACTCTTGCTTCAATCGCTTGCTATTAAGGATTTCATGTCGGCAAGGGACACACCATGTTGCCCAAAAATCGACATAAACGACTTTCCCTTTAAAATCATTTAACGAAACTACCTGATTGTCAGTATCTACCAAGGAGAAGTTTGGAGCAGGTGCGCCAGCTTCTAAGCCATTTGCTTTTTTGTATTCTGCTTTCACTAAGTCTTTATAGCTTTCGTTTTCACAGTTTTCCAAAAAGCGTCTTACATCATTGCCTATGACATAGGTTTGGTTGCTTTTACATTTCAAGTACAACTCATTGGCTAAGATATAATACATTGCTTTGCCGGTGAGGTGTTGTTCTGCGCCTCTGTATTTAGGTTCTTTGTAAGAAGGGCCTACGATGCGTCTTATTCTTGCATTTTCGTACTCTAAGAATTGGTCTAAGAAGAATAAATACTTTTCGTTAGTAACCGCCTCGTCGTTACTAATAGCTATATCTTCTCTCAAGAAGTCAAAATATTCGTAAGGCAAATCCAATGGCGGTGGAATATCATTATAAAAAGCGTGTTCCCAACGGAAACGCATCAGGTGATGACCAAACCAGTAGTCGATATCCGCTTTTGCGTAACCGTCAAAGGTTTTTGTAAACTTGAATGATTTTTTATGTTTTTGATAGAAAGCATTTTTCTCCTGACGTTTCTTTTTCATCATTATCTTAAACTCTTGGGCATTCATACTTGCCATTTTGTAGATAATGTATTCATCCGTCAATCGAGCAAATTTTTGCTCGAAGAGATTGAGGTAAGTATTGTTACTAGCGCCGTCACCTTCAAATATGACGGTAGCTTGCATATCCCAAGCGTCGAAACTCAAGCTGAGTTCTTGCTCTGGCTCAATGAATATCTCAATTTCGCTATTGCCATGTTGGAGTTTGGCAATTTTAGCTTCATCAACGGATATTTCAAATTCAAACCGATTATCTCCAGCCAAATCAATGGTGTATTCCATTGGTTCGTGTGTGAAATAATCAGCAACAGTGCTGAGTTTGATGGTATTCCCCCGTGGGTTGAGTACTTGTCCTTTTACAACAGTGGTAGATTTCGTACCTCCATATCCTACTATACTTGCGAGTAGAAAAAGGAGGGTCAAATAAGTGTAGCTCTTCATACTTTATTGGTCGTTTTGCGCTTTTTAGCTCATCAAGAATGCCTAATACGATATTTAATGCTGCCTAAAATATCTAAAATAATTAAGAATAAAATGATTTGTGTGTCATAAAAAATTAAAAATTAACATATAAATAGTTTTTAATTTTTAAAACATTGTTTTACAAAAGCTTAACCAAAAATGTAATTAATAATATAATCAAAAAAGGAAGTTACGAATATTCAAAAGTTCCAATTTCTGATTTGATAGTTAATTTATTCCCGTTCTCGCTTTTGCTAACTTTTCCGATAACCTGAGCTTTTACGCCGAATTGATGAGCAATTTCAATAATGCGTTGCGCTGTTAGTTTATCAGTATAGAATTCGAGGCGATGTCCCATATTAAATACTTGGTACATCTCCGCTCCATCTGTCTTTGTTTCATTTTGTATTAGTCTAAATATAGGAGGTATTGGCAATAAATTGTCTTTAACGATGTGGACATTTTCCACAAATTTGAGGACTTTGGTCTGTCCACCGCCAGTACAATGTATCATTCCATCGATTTGCTCTTTATGTTCTTCTAGCACTTGACGCACAATAGGGAGATAAGTTCTCGTTGGAGATAATACTAATTTGCCAATTGGGTATGATTGAGTACCGATTTTTATCTCATCGGTCATTTTTTTACTTCCTATATAAACTACTTCTTCGGGGGTATTTTGGTCGTAGCTATCGGGATACTTCTCCGCATGATATTTGCTAAACAAATCATGCCTTGCCGAAGTCAAACCGTTGCTACCTATTCCGCTATTATATTCAGTTTCGTAAGTCGCTTGTCCATAAGACTCTAAACCTACAATGACATTTCCTGCCTGAATATTGTTGATGATGAGGTCAGATTTTTTCATTCTTGCAAAAGCCGTATATCCTACGTCTATTGTTCTGACTACATCTCCTACGTCTGCGGTCTCTCCGCCTGCTAAAACTACATTGATGCCATATTCCGCCAACTGTTTGACTATTGTTGCAGTGCTATTGATAATTACACTAATGACATCACCTGTTATCAGGTTTTTATTTCTGCCGATGGTTGATGAAAGTATGATGTTATCAGTGCATCCGACACACGCCATATCATCCAAATTCATCATAATAGCATCTTGAGCTATTCCACTCCACACGCTTTCATCGCCCGTCTCTTTCCAATATAAGTAAGCGAGACTGGTCTTTGTACCTGCTGTGTCAGCGTGCATCAGATTACAATATGCGGCATCGCCGCCAGCTATGTCTGGAAGTATTTTGCAAAATGCAGTTGGATATAATCCTTTATCCAGATTTTTAATAGCTTGATGAACTTCGCTTTTGGTAGCAGACACACCTCTTAAGTCGTACTTTAATGCCTTTTCCATGTATTTTACAGTGGTATTCTCTTATATTTTAAGTATGTGCAAATATAAGATTTGACATTGGTACAAAAAATGATTAGGGCATTTATTTTTTTGTTAAAAAATAATACACCTATCACGTTTTCAATATGTTGTAATATGAATTAAGTTTTTCTAGCAAGATAAGTCAGGTGCTAAAAAAACAGAAGTAGATTTTGTGCTTATATATATGTTTGGAAGTATTTATTTGCTGGGTAGCTAACTATTAACTAACTTTTACATCTTAATCAAAAATAGTTCCAAAAAATGATTTTTTTCAATAAAACTTATATTTGTGTTTTATTGACTGTTTAGTGAGTTGTAAAGTTGTATTTTGGTTGGTTAATGATACCATCATTATTAAATACCTCTCAAATATTTAATATCAAGATATTTAAACACCAAAAGGTTTTCCGTGAGTCCATTTTACTAAAGTATGGGCAAGAGAGGGAATATGTTTTAGTCCGCCTATCATTAGTTCGGTAAGTATTTTATTACCAAACATTTTTTGAATATTTCGCCCTGCGGCTAGGCGAGTAGAGAAAGTACTTTCCCATAATTTTTGATAGTTTTGAAAGGCTTCGGCTTCTGTTTTTTTGTGATGAAAAATATCTAAAATAGCATTGCTCAATAAGTAAGAACTATGAAATGCCATTGCCATACCGTTGCCACACAAAGGGGCAATCATGCCCGCAGAATCGCCGCACAGCCATACTCCGTTTTCTTTTAAAGATTTTTTTTCAAAACTTATTTCATTGATAACCAATGGATTTTGCCACAAGAATGTAGCTTCGTTAAAAATGCGATGAAGTATTGGATTTTTTTGAAGGATGGTTTTTTCGAGCTGAGAAATGGTTTTTGCTTGCTTAATATTTTTGCGATGAGACAAATAACACAAGCAAAAAATATCATCTTCCACACGGCTAATGCCACAATAACCTTCCTCAAAATTGTGCAAAGCGATTTGGTCAGAAGGCATAAAATTTGGCAGTCGGATGTGGTGTTTTACACCAATATATGGAGAGCGATGATAAAACGAATTGCGTTCGAGACTTCTATCCAAATTACTTCTTTTGCCAAATGCGCCAATGGTCATTTTAGCTTTAATCGGCTCATTTTTATTAGATTCTATTTCAAAATGACTGTTATGTTTTTTAATACTCAGAACATTGGTTTTTTGAAAAATAGTTACGCCGTTTGTTGTGGCTATTTGCTGCAAGACATCATCAAGCCGATGCCTACTAAGTCCAAAACCACCCAAATCTAAGTTTAAATCAATCGTTTTTCCAGTTGGAGAGCTTACTTGAAGTTTTTCAATGGCAACCGCTCCATGTTCAAAAGGGTCAAATTGAAGTTGAGATTTTGCGCAGCTTTTAGACAATTATATGCTCTAACTGAAAGGTCCAGATCATTTAATGGAGTTTTAAGTAACTTTCTCATGTGCAACATCTCTTCATCAACAGCTTCCGGCTCACGAAATCGCATCAATAGGAATAAATCCGAATATTTGCTCAGTAGGTTTATTTTCATCAGCAGGTACATAGCCTCTTTTGCTCTACCCTTCTATTTTCAATTTACGGACAATCCGATTTCAAAATCTGCTTTTTCGTCTGAGGCTACCCCTTGTTTTTCTACAGTATTTTTCAACCAAGTTCCGGATTCAGATATTTCAAAAGAATCTGAAACGGAGTTGTAAAATTAGAAATATCTCCTGCTGTGAATTTTGTTTTTCCCTTTATCGGAACAACAATCTTATTGTCTACGCTGTCAGATATTTTCTTGAACCTAACCATCTTAAGATTTAATATCAGTTCCGAAACATCCTCAACAACCCCTTCGATTGTGGAAAATTCGTGTAAAACACCCGGTATCTTAATACCGGTTATGGCATAACCCTCCAATGAAGAAAGTAAAATTCTTCGAAGTGCATTACCTATTGTAACTCCAAAACCAGGCTCCAATGGTTTAAAAGTAAATAAACCGTGAAAATCATCGGCTTTTTCCATAGTCACCTTTTCAGGCATTTGAAATGCTAATATTGACATATCTAAATGGTCTTAATTATAACTTATGAGAAAGTATGATTCTACTTAGAATAAAGTTCGACGATTAATTGTTCCTGAATATTTTCAGGTATTTCTTCTCTTTCGGGAACCATCATCATTTTTCCCGACATCTCAGTTGATTCCATTCTAACCAAGGATATTTTTGTGACCTGTTTGAGGTCAAACTGTTTACTACTATTTCCAATGACTTTGATTTTTCTCTTACTGAAACAATATCACCAGGTTTCAATGAATATGAAGGAATATTTACAATATTCTCCATTTACCAAAATATGCTTATGCAAAACCAATTGTCTTGCTCCACGTCGTGTAGGAGAATTCCTAATCTAAAAACAACATTGTCCAACCTTGATTCAAGAAGCTGTAAAAGTACCTCACCGGTAATTCCACTTTTTCTGCGATGCCTTATGAAACAAATTTGCAAACTGACGTTCCAAAACACCATACGTGTATTTTGCTTTCTGCTTTTCAGTAAGCTGAATCGAATATTCTGAAAGTTTTTTTCTTCGTCCACGACCATGCTGCCCTGGACCATAAGCTTTCTTTTGAAGTGCTTTGCTTGGCCCAAAAAATTGGGTCGTTAAATTTTCTTGCTATTTTTGACTTAGGTCCTCTATACCTTGCCATATTCTTTATCTAAATTAAATGCTTAAACTCTTCTTCTTTTTGGAGGCCTGCAGCCATTATGTGGTAGTGGAGTTACATCTGTAATCGTGGTAACTTCAATTCCTTTATTTTGTATCGTCCTAATTGCAGACTCTCTACCAGCACCAGGTCCTTTTACAAAAACTTCTACTTTTCTTAATCCAAGATCGTAGGCTTTTTGGGCGCAGTTCTCAGCTGCCATTTGAGCAGCATACGGAGTGTTCTTCTTAGAACCCTTTGAAATCCCATTTTGCCAGCAGATCCCCATGAAATAACCTGACCAACAGAATTAGTCATGGAAATGATGATGTTGTTGAAGGAAGCGCGGATATGAGCCTGACCAACCGACTCTACATTTACGACGCGTTTCTTGGCTTTATCTTTTCTCTTTTGTGCCATAATTATTTCCTATTACTTAACTGCTTTTTTCTTATTGGCAACAGTCTTCCTTTTACCTTTTCTTGTCCTTGAGTTATTTTTGGTATGCTGACCTCGAACAGGTAAGACCTCTTCTATGTCTCAAACCTCTATAACATCCAATATCTAACAGTCGCTTGATACTCAATTGTATCTTCAGATTTCAAAACACCTTCTACCTTAAAGGTTTCAGCGATTATTGATCGAATTTTATTTGACTCATCGTCAGTCCAATCCTTCACTTTTTTATCTCTGCTGACTTCAGCATTGTCCAGATATTTTCTGAGCTGAACTTTTACCAACTCCAAAAATATAAGTCAATGCTATTTCGCCCCTTTTATTATCGGGAATATCTACTCCTGAAATTCTGGCCATAATTATCCTTGTCTTTGTTTAAACCTTGGATTCTTTTTGTTGATTATGTAGACTTTTCCTTTTCGGCTCACAATCTTACAATCACTACTTCTTTTTTTAACAGACGCTCTAACTTTCATCAGTAAAACTTATTTATATCTGTAAACTATTCTTCCTTTAGTAAGATCATATGGAGACATTTCAAGCTTTACTTTGTCACCTGGTAAGATCTTAATATAATTCATTCTCATTTTTCCGGAAATATGAGCAACTACCATATGTCCGTTTTCTAACTCCACTCTAAACATTGCATTAGATAATGCTTCTACAATGGTTCCGTCCTGTTCGATTGAAGTTTGCTTAGCCATATTTATTTTTTATGATTCAAATATCTAATAAGCTTATGCCACAGCAACTTGCGACCTACCTTTAATCTTTCCTGACTTCATCATTCCTTCATAGTGACGCATTAGTAGATAACTTTCTATTTGCTGTAACGTATCCAGAATCACTCCCACCATAATCAACAAAGACGTTCCTCCATAAAATGTTGCAAACCCTTGGGTTACACCTGCTAATACAGCAAATGCTGGGAGTATAGCCACAATGGCCAGAAATATAGATCCGGGCAATGTGATCTTTGTCAAAATTCCATCTATAAATTCAGAAGTTTGTTTTCCTGGTTTAATACCTGGAACAAAACCTCCATTTCGTTTCATATCGTCTGCAATCTGTGTTGGATTTATCGTAATAGCAGTATAGAAAAATGTAAATACTATAATCAATGTTGCCAATAAAATGTTATAAGCAGGAGAAGTAAAACTTGCAAATGCAAATCCGATATTAGCTAAAAACTCATTTTTATCTGCAAAGTAATTCCCCAACATGCCTGGAATAAACATTAAGGCTTGTGCAAAAATGATTGGCATTACACCTGCAGAGTTAACCTTAAAGGTATATACTGTCGCTGACCGCCATAAACTTTATTTCCTACAATTTGCTTCGCATATTGAACAGGAATTTTCCTGACTGCTTGCGTCAAGGCAACAACTGCCATAATCACAAAGAATAACGCTACAATTTCCAAGAATGAATAATAACGCACCACTCATTCCTTTTGATGCCATTTCAGCAAGTAGCTGAGTTGGAAAACGTGAAATAATTCCAATCATAATCAGCATTGAAATTCCATTGCCAATTCCTTTGTCCGTAATCTTCTCTCCAAGCCACATACAGAAAATAGTTCCTGATGTTAGAATGATCATTGATAAGAAGAAAAATACAGATTCGTTTATTACTATTGCTTCACTAGGTATAGTTCCTTTTATGTAAGCTACAGATTGTGACAAACAAATAAAAATTGTTAAAAACATTGTTATTTGATTAATTCTTTTTCTTCCAGACTCACCTTCTTTCTGCATCTTTTGAAAGTATGGCATCGCTACAGTAAGCAACTGTATTACGATGGATGCAGAAATATATGGCATAATACCTAAGTCCAAAAATGGAAGCATTGCTAAAAGCACCACCCGAAAACGTATCTAAAAGACCCAAAAAACCTTCCGCCTCCGCGACGGATCAAGAATTATATCAGGATCTAATACCTGGTAAAACAATAAAAGAGCCCAATCTGTAAATGACCAAAAATCCAAGTGTAATGAGAATTTTATCGCGTAGTTCTACAATCGACCAAATATTCTTAAGAGTGGTAAAAAATTTCTTCATTTTAAAGCTTACTTATCGATCCACCTGATTTTTCTATCGCTTCAACAGCACTTGCAGAAAAAGCATGAGCAGTAACATCAATTTTTTAGATAATTCTCCTCTTCCAAGGATTTTTACTAAATCACTTTTTTCTTGCAACTCCATTATCAATCAATATCTGAATATCAATTTTATCACTTTTCAATTTCTCTGATAACAATTGAAGTGTATCCAGATTAATACCTTTATATTCTACTCTGAATCTATTTTTGAATCCAAACTTTGGCACACGCCTTTGAAGAGGCATCTGACCTCCTTCAAAACCAGATTTACTTGAATAACCAGATCTGGACTGAGCTCCTTTATGTCCTTTTGTAGATGTACCCCCTCTACCAGAGCCTTGACCTCGACCAATTCTCTTTGTACTTTTTGTAGATCCTTCTGCTGGTTTAAGTGTATGTATCTTCATCCTATTATTCACTTACAGATACTAAATGACTAACTTTATTTACCATACCCTTTATTTGGGGAGTGGCTTCTACTTCGACAGTTCTATTAATTTTACCCAATCCTAAAGCTTTTATGGTAAGCTTCTGGTCATTAGGTCCTTTTCAATATACTTCTTAACTTGAGTAATTTTAATCTTTCCCATCGTTCTAACCGTTAAAAACTTTTGACATTTCTACTCCTCTAGTCTGAGCAATAGTAAATGCATCTCTCAACTTGGCTAAGGCATCAAATGAAGCCTTAACTACATTATGTGGATTAGATGAACCTTTAGATTTAGCTAAAACATCCTTCACTCCTGCGCTTTCCAATACTGCTCTCATAGCACCACCGGCAATTACACCTGTACCAGGAGATGCTGGTTTCATTAATACCAATCCACCACCAAATTTGCCAATTACCTCATGAGGAATGGTTCCTTTTCTAACAGGAACTTTTACTAAATTCTTTTTAGCGTCATCAATTCCTTTGGTAATGGCATCCGTAACTTCATTTGCTTTACCCAGTCCATATCCAACTACGCCATTTCCATTCCCAACCACAACAATTGCAGAGAAACTGAATCTTCGCCCTCCTTTTACAACCTTAGCAACTCTCTTTATAGCAACGACTTTTTCTTTAAGTTCTATTTCGCTGGCCTTTATTGATCTAATACTTTTCTGTGACATAGTTTCTTAGAATTTTAAACCGCCCTCTCTGGCACCTTCAGCAAATGCTTTTAATTTTCCATGATAGATATAGCCGTTTCTATCGAATACGACATTAGCAATACCATTTGCTGCTGCTTTCTCCGCTAATTTTTTACCAGCTTCTTTTGACATATCCATCGTAACATTTTTCGAATCTCCCAATTCCTTCGAACTTGAAGCGCTAAGCGTTTGACCGTTTAAATCATCAATAAGTTGCCCGTATATTGCAGTATTACTTTTAAAAACTGAGAGTCTAGGCCTTTCAGCTGTACCCTGGATTTTATTCCGGATCCCTCGTTTTATTCTTAATCTTCTTAGACCTTTATTTATTGCCATCTCAATAATTATTTAGCAGAAGTTTTACCAGCTTTTCTTCTGATGATTTCTCCAACAAATTTAACACCCTTGCCTTTGTATGGCTCAATCTTTCGAAGTGACCTAATCTTAGCCGCCACTTGACCAATCAATTGCTTGTCAATACCTTCCAGCGTTACCGTAGGATTTTTTCCTTTAAGTGTCTCGGCAGAAACAGACAATTCTTCAGGAATTTGTAAAAAGATACTATGAGAATGCCCCAAGCTTAATTCAAGAAGTTTGCCCTCAACAGCAGCTTTATAACCAACACCAACAAGCTCCAATTCTTTCTTATAACCTGAAGTTACTCCTTCAACCATATTGGATATTAATGAACGATAAAGTCCATGCATCGCTTTATGACGCTTTTGCTCTGTAGGTCTGCTAACTCTAAGAATTCCGTCCTCAACTTTTACAATTATATCAGGATCAACTTGTTGAGTTAAAGTTCCCTTTAGGCCCTTTAACTGTTATGAAATTACTCTTGTTAATATCAACAGTAATTCCTTCAGCCAAATCAATCTGTTTATTTCCTATTCGTGACATTTTCTTAATTCATTAATAAACGTAACACAAAACTTCACCTCCAACATGCTCTTCTTTTGCCTTCTTGGAAGTCATAACTCCTTTTGAAGTTGAAAGAATCGCTACTCCTAAGCCATTTAATACTCTTGGCAAATCCTGCGTATGAGTATTTTCTTAAGCCAGGCTTACTAATTCTCTCCAAATGCTGAATAGCGGATTGCTTTGTTTCAGGGTTATACTTTAATGCTATTTTGATATTTCCCTGAGGACCATTCTCTTCAAATTTATAATTCTGAATATACCCCTGGTCATGTAAAACCTTCGTTATTTCCTTCTTTAAATTCGAAGACGGAATGTTTACAACGCGATGATTCGCCTTGATAGCATTTCTAATAATTGTTAGATAATCAGCAACTGGATCCATCTATATTTTCGTTAATTTTTTACTGTTATTCAAATGGCCTGCAAAGGTACAATTAAAAAGTGATAAATGAAAGTTCAATTACCAGCTTGCCTTTTTTATTCCTGGAATTTTTCCATCATTTGCCATTTCGCGAAAAGTCACCCTGGAAATACCAAATCTTCTCATATAGCCTTTTGGTCTACCTGTAAGTTTGCATCTGTTGTGCAATCTTACAGCTGAAGGAATTTTTTGGTAACTTGATCAAGACCTTCAAAGTCACCTGCTGCTTTTAATGCTGCTCTTTTTTCAGCATATTTAGCAACTAATCGCTCTCTTTTAATTTCTCTGGCTTTTAATGATTCCCTTGCCATATATATTAGTTTTTACTATTTGCAAATGGAAGACCGAAAGCTTTAAGTAATTCGTAACTTTCTTCATCAGAATTGGCATCAGTAACAAACGTAATGTTCATCCCTGATATTCTGCTTACTTTGTCTATACTGATTTCAGGAAAAATGATTTGCTCTTTAACTCCGAGTGTATAATTACCTCTTCCATCAAATCCTTTTTCACTAATCCCTTTAAAGTCACGAACTCGTGGTAGAGCTACGCTCATTAATCGGTCGATAAATTCGTACATTTTATCGCCTCTTAATGTAACTCGTGCTCCAATAGCCATTCCATCTCGTAACTTAAAGTTAGAAATCGATTGCTTGGCAATTGTCTGAACGGCTTTCTGACCTGTAATCGTGGTTAATTCTTCGACTCCAGTATCAACAGCTTTTTTATCAGCTACACCAGCACCTATACCTTTATTGATAGATATTTTCAATACTCTTGGCACCTGCATCACAGATTTGTACTGAAATTTTTCCTTTAGTGCAGGAACTATCTCTTTCCTGTATTTTTCTTTTAACCTTGGACTAGACATTTTTAATTAATTCTCCGGTTTTTTTAGAAAATCTTTGCAATTTACCTTCTTCGTTTACTTTTCGGCCAACCTTAGTAGATTCACCGTTAGAAGGATCAACAACCATCACATTACTAATGTGTATGCCTGCCTCTGTTTTTTCAATACCACCTTCAGGATTGTTTGCGGATGGTTTTACATGTTTTGTAATCATGTTTACTCCTTCAATGATTACTCGATCTTTTGCTTTGATAACTTCAAGAACTTTTCCTTTCTTTCCTTTATCATCTCCAGCAATTACGATCACAGTATCACCTTTCCTGACATGGAGTTTTGCTCCTTTTTTATTTTGATTTCTCATATTAAAGTACTTCTGGTGCCAAAGAAACAATTTTCATAAATTGCTTATCTCTAAGCTCTCTTGCTACAGGTCCAAATATCCTTGTACCTCGTGGCTCATCATTAGAGTCAGTAATACTACGGCATTGTCTTCAAACCTAATATAAGAGCCATCCTTTCGTCTGACTTCTTTTTTTGTTCGAACAACTACTGCCCTGGAGACTGTCCCTTTTTTTAATGAACTTGAAGAAAGAGCGGATTTTACGGTTACAATGATCTTATCACCTACAGAGGCATATCTTCTATTGGTACCGCCTAATACTCTTATACATAAAACCTCTTTCGCACCACTATTATCGGCAACATTGAGGCGTGACTCTTGCTGAATCATTTTATTTAGCTTTTTCTATAATTTCAACTAATCTCCAACACTTATTTTTACTAAGTGGTCTTGTTTCCATGATCCTAACTGTATCGCCTACACCACATTCATTACTCTCATCATGAGCCATAAACTTAGTAGTCTTACCTATAAACTTTCCGTACATAGGATGCTTTACTTTTCTTTGGACGGCGACAGTTATAGATTTCTCCATACTGCTGCTCATTACAGTTCCAATCTTTTCTTTTCTAAGATTCCTGGTCTCCATAATTATTTTGTATCAACAGTTTTCTTTGTATTCAATAATGTCAGAATCCTGGCAATTGTTCTTCTTGTCTCTTTGATCTTCATCGGATTTTCGATAGGAGAAATAGCATGTGCAAATTTTTGCTTCTGATAAATTTCCTTTTCACTTAATAGCCGCTGATTAAGCTCTTCTACAGACAGTGTATTTAATTCTGAATTTTTCATTTTACTCTGTGTAATCTCTTCTTACTACGAATTGAGTTTTGATAGGTAATTTTTGTGCAGCCAATCTCATTGATTCTTGTGCAGCTTTCATTGAAGTGCCACTTGATTCAAACATAATTGTTCCTGGCTTTACAACTGCCACCCAATATTCTGGAGCACCCTTACCTTTACCCATTCTTACTTCAGCAGGCTTCTTAGTGATTGGCTTGTCTGGAAATATTCGAATCCAAACTTGCCCTTCTCTTTTCATTGCTCTTGTCACAGCAACACGAGCCGCTTCAATCTGCCTACTTGTAATCCAACCTGGTTCCAGGGCTTTTAATCCAAAAGATCCAAAGGAAATTGTATGGCCTCGTTGGGCAATACCCTTTACCCGACCTTTTTGCATTTTCCTAAATTTTGTCCTTTTAGGCTGTAACATCTTTATCTAGTTTTCTAGTTTTTAATTTCTTCTTCTTTTTGGAAGCTCGCCTCTTTTACGACCTCCATTTTGGCCTCCTGGAAATCCCGTGGTTCCAGAAAGTCTGGCAGAAACATACAAGGCAGAAATATTCCTGATCGCAAACATCTTTCTGACACTCATATTGCTGCCTCCAAGACTCTCAGTACAGCAAGCAAACAATACCAGTGGATCGAAGAAACGACAGAACAGTATAAAGACCAACCATAATTATATTTGCCCCAAAGATTCTGTATATATGCACCACCAAAAAAGAATCCGGCAGAAACATAGTAGGTAGAAATATTCCTGATCGCAAAGATTTTTCTGACTATCATATTTCTGCTTCCAAAACTCTAGCAGTACAGAGCAACACTAAAGAAGACTTGTAGAACATAGTGAAATACTCTGACGCAAAGGAAGACCAGTAGCCAAGAGAAGGTTGTCACCAAAGAAGACTCCGGCAGAAACTACAAGGCAGAAATAGTTCTGATCGCAAAGATCTTTCTGACACTCATATTGCTGCCTCCAAGACTCTCAGTACAGCAACGCACCACCAAAAAAAGACTCCGGCAGAAACACACAAGGCAGAAATATTCCTGATCGCAAACATCTTTCTGGACACTCATATTTCTGCCTCCAAGATTCTCAGTACAGCAGCCACCACCAAAGAAGACTCCGGCAGAAACATACAAGGCAGAAATATTCCGATCGCAAACATCTTTCTGACACTCATATTTCTGCCTCCAAGATTCTCAGTACAGCAGCCGCAACACCAAAAAAGACTCCGGCAGAAACATACAAGGCAGAAATATCTCTGATCGCAAACATCTTTCTGACTCTCATACTTCTGCCTCCAAGACTCTCAGATACAGCAAGCTGCACCACCAAAGAAGACCTGGCAGAAACATACAAGGCAGAAATATTCCTGATCGCAAACATCTTTCTGACACTCATATTTCTGCCTCCAAGATTCCTCAGTACAGCAAGGCACCACCAAAGAAGACTCTGGCAGAAACATACAAGGCAGAAATATTCCTGATCGCAAAACATCTTTCTGACACTCATATTTCGCCTCCAAGACTCTCAGTACAGCAACCGCACCACCAAAGAAGACTCCGGCAGAAACATAAAAGGCAGAAATATTCCTGATCGCAAACCATCTTTCTGACTCTCATTTTTCTGCATCCAAGATTCTCAGTACAGCAGCGCACCACCAAACAAGACTCCGGCAGAAACATACAAGGCAGAAATATTCCTGATCGCAAACATCTTTCTGACACTCATATTTCTGCCTCCAAGATTCTCAGTACAGCAGCGCACCACCAAAAAAGAGTCCGGCAGAAACACAAGGCAGAAATATTCCTGATCGCAAACATCTTTCTGACTCTCATATTTCTGCCTCCAAGACTCTCAGCAGCATTGCCGCACCACCAAAGAAGACTCCGGCAGAAACATACAAGACAGAAATATT
>CALOED010000287.1:0-10954 GCA_942492005.1 uncultured Saprospiraceae bacterium | reverse complement strand
CAACGCCCAAGAAAATGTTTTTACTTTCATTCCAATACAACGGCGTACCACTACTTCCTGTTTCTATTGCATCATCTTCAATTCTATAATATTTTCTTTTTCCTTTTTGATGGGTTGCCTCTTCTACAAGTTTAGAGATCATTTTAAATTCCTCTAAGTTTTGCTGTTTTTAGTATTGAATGAACGCCCCCATAGTTCATCTCCCTTATCTGATTAATCGTTTGTAATGGAATACAATATTCATTTACTATGTTTTCTAATGGAATACAAATCAAGTCTAGTTTTTCATTGGGGCGTTTATCTTTGGTAGAAAAAATTTGATTATGACCACTTATTTTAAAATGAGTGACTTGATGATTATTAAAAACATGAAGACAAGAAGCAATCATATTAGGCAAAATGAAAAAGCCTGTTCCGATAAATTTACCGTTCTTTTCAAAAATTTTGACTGTGCATTTTTGAAGGAGGTTTTGGCAAGCTGTTCGTGTTATTAGTTGACTCATGATTTAGGCTTTCTCTGATTTAAAATCCCATTCCAAAGTAATTTTCACACTTCCTTTTCCGCCTACATTACAGATTTTAGAAAAGATGTCATCGCCTTTTTTCTCTAGTTCTATTCCAAACTCAATACTTGCCTTGTCGGGTTTGGCAGCTACAATTTGTTCTTTAATGTCTGCTGCGAGGCTTTTAATGACTCCAAAGGTTTTTTTAGCGGCATAGGTCAATTCTTGAACAGACACTTGCCCATCGTAGCCTTCATTGTCCGTATAATCCATCAAAACGATAGTACCATCGGATAATTCGACTTTTATAGATTGGTTGTTCTTTTCGGTTTCGTACATGGTTTTTTCTATTTGCAAATAAGTATTTTAACAATAGAAAACAAAGTACGCAAATAAATTGAATTAGAAAAGTATGGTTACTTATTTATATATTCTTCAAAAACCTCCTGACAATCATCATAAGCACCCCAACCTACATTACTCAAAGGCTGAAAAACATCATAAAATTTCATTGAAATCCCATCTAAAACATAAAAAAGCCGCTCTTCAATCAAGAGAACGGCTTTTATTAAAAGATTGATAAGGTTTTAAACTCGCTCATTAACCATCAGACCTTCAGCGATAGCCGCCATTTCTAGCCATTCATATTCCGTAAAGCTATCACTACGAATAACGGTTGGAATATCATAGATACCTTGTGACTGTTCGACAAAACCGAATGTAGCTTTTTGCTGATAGAGTTCAGTTCCTTTGAGTAGCATCAATGGAAAAGCGGTAACGCTTTGGCAACCATTTTCAAACACAAAATCAATGCTTTGCTTAAAACTATCGAGAGTTTGCATGGGAAGTCCATAAATCAGACTGATTTCGTAAGGGATATTTCTAGCATTTAGTTTATCCATAGCTAGTTTGATTTTTCTTGGATGATTTTTGCGTTTGATAATGCTGCTTTCTATCTCATTGGCAGTTTGTAATCCAAATTCTAAATGAATGTTGAGTTGTTCACATAGGTCAAGAAACTGCTCTCCTCGCTCTCCAAAAATGGTTTCAAAACGGGCTTGAACGCTGATAAGCGAATTTAAATTGATATTAACCATTTCTTTCATTACCTGCAAATATTCTTTGCCCACATTAAAAATAGGGTCAATGATATTGATTTTTTGGACTTGTTTGGTTTTAAATAAAGTCAATTCACGAAATACCTTTTCTAAGTCGTGTTTATACACTTTATTCAAAACTAAATCACGATGAGCGCAAAAGGAACAGCGATAAGGACAACCTCTTTTGGTTTCCATTCGCAACCTTTTTTGAAATGGTTCGATTTGGATTTCGCCAGTAAGATAAGGCGATGGAATGGTGGAAAAATCTACCGGTCGCTTCAAAATAGTGCTTGTAGTATCATTGTTTAATATGTCTACTAAGGGTTGTTCTCCATGCCCTTGAATGAAGTGTTGGCAATCAGGATATTCCGCTTGTAGATTTTCGGAATAGGAAATTTGATAGCCGCCTAAGATGACTTTTCCTCTAAAACCATGATTTTTTCTGAGGTGTGTAATCAAATCATTTGTCAAATATTCATTCCAAACATAAGCAGAAAGTGCCAAGAAGTCGAATTTACTAAAGTCATAAACCAATAATTGGTATTCAAAATCTTCAATTTGAATTTTTTGAGGCGATTGTAGCATATTAATAGATAGGTGTTTTATTTGAAATTGAGTGCCATAGTTTTTATCCTTTTTAATAAAAGAAAGCATTGAACCGATAGCTAACGGCATACGGCTTTCACCCTTGCGAGTCAAATCGAAAGAAATAATTAAAAGGTTTTTCATAAGATTTTTAGGTGTTGCAGTTAAATAAATTAGGGAAAGTAGGCTACCTCTATTGACTAGAAGTAGCCTATTATTAAAGGCTATCCTCAATCATTCTTCTTCTGATTAGGATTCAATTGCTTGCCACGATTGCCTTGATTTTTGTCATAAATCACATTTGTTCCCTTCGTGCCTTTGTTGGCATTGCTTTGATTAGATTTGTTATCTCCGCTTTTCTTGTCTGATGTTTTTTTAGACATGATATTTAAATTAAAAAATGTTAAAAAATAAGATTTGTAAGGATGATTAGCTAAACATCTTGATACAAATATGGAGGTAAAAAACATACAAAACAATGGCATCACACCAGTTCATGAGAACTTCACTGCAAAACATGAGAAATGAAAGGTAAATCGTGAGAGGTTAGATTTTAGGATAAAAAAAAGGTTTGCCAAATGCTGTAAGCACATAACAAAACCCTATAAAATCATCCTAGCTACATCAGCTAATTTCCAATATAATCCTTCAATGCTTCCATAAAAGCGGTTTTCTTTTCACGGGGAAGCCTTATTTTATTACTATCTTTTTCCACTTCAATATGATAATCGTAGTAACTCATATTTTTTTCATTTCGAATCCCCATTACCTTACTGACATAATTAAAGTTAATAATATAAGAATTTAGATTTTCATAAATAAAATTCCCATCTCGAATTTTATCTTTGAGTGCTTTGAGCGTCATTGTCGTCACAATAGGTTCTGAATTACTAGCAGTATAAATTTCAACTTTGTTTTGTTTTTTTTCGCAATACTTCAACTCATTTAGTGTTACTACCTGAGTTCCATTTTCAATTTCTACTAATATTTTAGTAGGAATTTGTACTTGTTTAGGAGATTTATAATCACCAATGTCAAAAATCACAGCTTCTTCCAGTAGATTGTCTTCATGTTCATTTGAAGCATCAAAAAAGGAATATTTAACAAAAATACCTATGCCAATAATAGCTATGGCAATAATTAGAGATTGATTGAAGTTGAGTTGTCTCATAGCAATTCGTTTTAGGATAAAGGAATCATTAAATCTAATGACAATCATTGTTGATTGCAAAAAAGAAAGAAGTTTTTTAGAAAAGTAACTACCCTATCCATTTTTCTATTCCTTCCCTGTAATCAAACAATGAGTAAATTTCGCCAATTCTTTTTTTTATGCAAAAAAGCAACCCGATACCCCTCAATCGAATGAATATGAAAAAAGGAGTAAGGCCAAAAAAAATATAAATAAGCTATTTTGATTTTTTTCTTTGAAATGTGTGAAACTTTTCATATAGTTGGGCGTTTCCTAAAAAAATCAAAAAAATGACCGTTTTGAGGTGTTCCTTTTTTTGAAATAACGGATTCAATACAAGATATTTTGACTGTTGATTGCTTATTTATTTTAGTAAAAAATAATATTTAATACTATCTAATAGTATAAAAGAGACTAATACAAGCATTCAGACAAATTATCAAATAAATATTTTATTATACATATTTAATTATAAAAAGATTATGTTTTGGACATTAGATTTAGCTTACCATTTAGAGGATGCGCCATGGCACTGCGACGAGAGATGAGTTAATTGATTTTGCGATTCGTTCGGGTGCTCCTGTTGAAGTAATCGAGAATTTGCAACTGTTGGAAGACGAAGTTGAACATTATGAGGGGATTGAGGACATTTGGCCTGACTATCCTACGGCAGATGATTATTTTTTCAACGAAGATGAATACTAATTGAATGGTTAGATAAGCTACCTACTAGCTGATATTTAAGATTTCTAAGGTGAACTGCCTTAGAAATCTTAAATATATAAATTTTCTGGTCAGAAAAATACTCCTTTCCCAGCTGACCAAAATTTCAAACTTCTTATCCTTTTTACTCTTTCCTATTGTTATTTTTTAACCCATTTTAGGGATTAGCCAAAACTTATCCCTAATAGAGGTGATGTCTAATTTTTATGATTAAAATTTTGAATAATGTCAAATAAATGTAAATTTACATTATAGCAAAAACTATATGTAACAGAAGCTAACGCAAAATTATTTCCAAAAATGGACAATCACTCTAATCATAATGGCATAGAAACCGAATTAAGTCGGGATTTAGGGCTTACCTCAGCACTTGCTATCGGAGTAGGAACGATGATAGCAGCAGGCATTTTTACCCTTTCAGGACTCGCCATCAACTATGTTGGCTCTGGCGCAATTGTCTCTTTTCTTTTAGCTGCCGTCGTAGCTACTTTTACCGCACTCACTTATTGCGAATTTGTATCTATCTATCCGCAGACAGGAGAAGGCTATCTGTATGCTCGTAAGACATTTAGTGCGCCTTTAGCTTACTTTGTAGGCTGGGCATTATTTTTAGGCTATACTTCTTCGTGTGCCTTTTATATCGCTAGCCTATCCAGTTACTTTTATGAGTTTATCATCGAATTTCCCATAGAAGCCCTTTCAGGCTTAGTGATTTTGGCGGGTTTGGTTTTGCTTAATATTCGAGGAACGAAGGAGTCGGGCAAGTTTCAAGTCATCGTGACCGTAGCGAAAGTGATTCTATTGATTTGGTTTATTTTCGGAGGATTGAAATTTATAGAACCCGAAGAATTGATTAATAGATTTAATAGCGATGTAGGAGCATTAGGAAGTACTGCGGCATTGGTTTTTATCACATTTTTTGGTTTTTCGGCAATTGCCGCATCCGCTGGCGAGGTAAAAAATCCCGTTAAGAACATTCCTAAAGCAATATTCCTTTCTATGGGGATTGTTACTATTTTATATATTTTGGTGGTGCTAGTGGTCTTGTTTGCCAATATTACAGAATACACAGAATCTTCTATGGGCGAAGCTGCGAAGTATTTTCTTGGCGGCATAGGCGGTTATGTGATTATTGCAGGAGCGATATTTTCGATGATTTCTGCCAGCAATGCTTCTATTATGGCAGGTGCAAGGGTCATGCTTTCGATGAGTCAGTTGGGGCATTTGCCAAAAGAATTGGGCGTGATTAACAAAAAAACAAGAACGCCCGTTGTTTCTACGATTATCGTAGGAAGTGCGATTGCTATTTTTTCGCTGATTTTACCGCTCGAAGATTTATCCTATTTTTCCAATACGGTTTTACTTTCTGCTTTGATATTGGTCAATGCTGCACTCATTGTGCATCGTCGGAAGTTTCCCAATATAGAGCGACCGTTCAAAGTTCCGCTTGTTCCATTATTGCCAATATTGGGCATACTTGCTAATATTTATTTGATTACTCAAATCTTCCAACATCCTTTGCCTTTGCTATTGGCGGCAGGAGCTATGTTATTGGGCGTGTTGGCATTTATCGCATGGAAAGGTACAGAACCAGAAGCGAAAGCTATTCCGGGACTAAACTCATTTGTTGCGCATTCGCAAGGCGGCGGCACGGAAAGCAAGGAGCGTTTTAGAATATTAGTGCCTATTGCCAATCCTAAAAATACGCAACGACTAATAGAAATGGCTGGAAATATAGCAGCAGAACGCAATGGAGAATTATTGCTGCTCCATGTAGTGAAAATGCCTGAGCAGGTTGCGCCTTCGTCTATTTCGCCAAAGGAAGTTGAAAAAGAAAAATACGTCGTAAAAGAAGCACAACTCTACGCCGAAAAAGCAGGCGCAACGGTGCATTCCATCATCAGAGTAGGGCATAATGTAGCTAGAGCCATATTGGAGACTTCTCGTGACCGTAATTGTGATTTGATACTTTTGGGATGGAAAGGACATACTTCCAGCACCGAAAAGATGCTCGGAACGATTACAGATGCCATTATCACTCATGCTCGTACGGATTTGATGTTGGTAAAATTGGCCGGCACTGCGCCCATAAAAACGAGTATTGTTGCCCACTGCAGGCGGCGAACACGCTCAAGCTGCCGAAAAATATGCTGCATCTCTAATGAAAAAAGTACAAGGAAAACTTACATTGTGCAGAGTAGTGCGCCATGCAAGTGATGCTAAAGAAGTGGAAAGAAGCCAAGAGGCTTTGCAAAGTGCAGCTAACAGAATAGCAAGTTTTAATGGCTACCCGACGGAGACGAATATTGTAAAACACGAAAATGTAGAAGCGGGTATTATACAAGCAGCCGAGGGCTATGATGCCGTCATGGTAGGCGCAGCAGGAAAAAGTATTTATCCGCAAATCTTATTTGGAAGTATTCCTGAAAGTCTTGCAAGAGATACGAATAAGACCGTTATTGTGGTTAAAAATCATAATCCTGTAAAGGCTTTGCTCGGAAGGGTTGTGGGTGAGTAAGGTTTTGAATTTTAGGCTTTTATAAGAGGTGTTTTTTTTTCAACACATAGGTACAGTAGAATACAAAGAATAAGGGAAATAGGTGTAATATTCTACTGTGCCTATGTGTTAATATATTCCATCAGCGTTTTCGACGCTACACTCGCACAGTTTCGTATTTACAAAAGCCATTCTCCCCAATTTCCAATAATGGTTTCTCGTGTTTTATTTTTATTTAAATACTCTAAAAAATCCGCTCTTGAGATATTTTTTGCCCCCAAACTTTCTAAGTGCTTAGAATGTGTTTGGCAATCAATCATGTCAAATCCGTGGGATTCTAATTTTTTTACGAAAGTAACAAAACCAGCTTTGGAGGCATTACTCACTTTTGCAAACATGGACTCGCCACAAAAACATCGTCCCAATCCAATGCCATACAATCCGCCAACTAATTTATTATTTTGCCATACTTCAACAGAGTGCGCAATGCCCAATTCGTGGAGCTGGCAATAGGCTTCTATTATTTCGGAATGTATCCACGTCCCATCTTGCCCATGACGAGGTGCTTGACGGCATTCGGTAATAACGGCTCTGAAATCGGTATCATACGTAATCGAAAACTGCTCATCACGTAGCACTTTTCGCATACTTTTAGAGACTTTAAGCTCGGTAGGGTACAATACAAATCGAGGGTCGGGCGACCACCAAATGATAGGTTCATCTTCGTTGTACCACGGGAAAATGCCATTTTCGTAAGCCAGCAAAATGCGCTGTGGGCTAAGGTCGCCGCCTATGGCTAAGATGCCATGAGCATTTGCAAAAGTGGGATGCGGAAACGAAAGGTCATCTTCGGAAAGCCAATAGTACATGAGATGATTTTGAATTTATAAAGAATAGCTAGTAGGCAGTCAGAGTGACTACCTACTAGCTACAAAACTACTTCGGAACATTGTTCGGATTGAGTAAGTCGTAGAATTGGTCAAGTTTTGGTAAAATGATAATTCGAGTACGACGGTTCGTGGATCTGCCAGCAGCCGTAGCATTACTTGCTAAGGCATTGTATTGTCCTCTACCTGCTGCGATTAAGCGGTTAGGGTTTACGCCATATTGAGTTTGCAAAGCACGCACTACCGACGTAGAACGCTTCACGCTCAAGTCCCAGTTATCTTCCAAACAAGACGTTTTGATAGGAATACTATCCGTGTAGCCTTCTACCATAACTTCTAATTCTGGACGAGATTTAACAATTCTAGCAATTTTTGCCAATACTTCATTCGCTTTCGGTGTCAAATTGGCACTTCCGCTTTGGTAAAGCATTTTGTCAGAAAGGTTGATAAATACCACCGTTTTGTCCACTTTTACCTCCACGTCTTCATCTGCTATACCGTCTTGAAGTACTGTTTTCAAGTTGGCAGATAGTGCTAAATTGATAGAATCTGCTCTGGTTTTAGCCAATTGCAAAAGTTGGATATATTGGTCTTTCTTGCCCAACTGAGCCAGCGTTTCTTTGATATTATCAGATGCTTTAGATGACAAGTTGGTCAAATCTCCTACTTGGTCAATCTGCTTGCTACTCAATTTTTTATAATCCTCTACTTGCACTTTCAAATCTGCAATTTGCTCTTCACGAAGGTTGAGTTTGCTATTAGCACCGTTCAAATCGCCTTGCATCTTAACTTTATCGTTTTCGCAAGCAGCCAATTTGTTCATATAATCTTTGATATTTTGCTCGTATCGCGCCAAATCTTTATTGGCGTTGTCGAGTTCTTTTTGACGCTCGCTAAGCTCTACTTCTAGTGCTTCGTACTTTTTCTTAGAGACCAAGCAAGAAGAAAAAAGCGTGGTCACCATAAGAAACAACATGATTTTTGCTAAAAATTTCATATTTAGTTTTTTAAAATATAGGTTGAAATAAATATTGCATACCAAAACTTCGCACTACAATATATTTGCATAAGTGATAGCTAAAGAGATGGTATTCCATTTTAAACAACGATGATAACAGTAGTTAATCCGTAATATTTACCAGTTTTGAGGCTGATAATCTATCCGATTGTCAATGATGTTATCCGTTATTTAATGATGCACTTGGATAAAAGGTTTTCAAATTTTGAATAAAAATATAGCAAACTGTACTCCTATTAAAAAATAGAAACCATTTATACGGAAACATGGCAGAAAGGTAACGTTAAATTTAGGATTGAAAATAAAAAATTTTATTTTATTTTTTGAATGCGAAAAGTAATGAAAAAAATGGCTTAAAATCTGCGATTCTAACCCATAGAAGGGGGATGTTTTGAAAAAGAAAAAATTGAAACTACACTTTTTCTTCTTCAATAACGGCAGACAAGCCCCGTTCGACCAAAGCATCTTTCATGGGTTTGAGTTCTTCAAGACTTCCCGTTTTGACCGTTGCCTTACCTTTAAAATGAATAATATAGGATAATTGTTCAGATTGCTCCTGAGTGTGTTTACATACTTCCATAAAACACTTAATGACCCAATCAAAGGTATTATGTTCATCATTATGGACAATCAATTGCGCTCGATTTCCTGAACCAATGAGGTCTTCCAATAACACATCAATGTCTTCTTCTACTTCTGTCAGCATCCAAGGCTTCATAATCGTGTTGCTTTCTTTTATCTTATGAATATTAGGGATTTTGCAAAAAATATATACTGGGTATTTTATTTTTTGTTCCTCCCATAATCTCACGAAGTTAAAATATTTTTGTGATTTTATAATCCTAAAAATCACTTTTGTGATGTACTTGCCTTAGATTTTGGGTTGCTAACAACTAAATGAAGCTATTAGCAACCCATGACTAGCTTACAAACTTTTCAAAGTCTCTTTGATATTCTCAAAACTCGGTAAATCGCCTGGATTGTCTAGCACTTCTGCATAACGCACTATGCCTTCTTTGTCAATTACAAATGCTGACCGCTTAGAAACGCCCTGCATCCCAAATGCAAATACATCGTGCATTGCGTCATAATCGGCAGATGCCGTTTTGTTGAAGTCAGATAATAATGGGAAGTTTAAATTTTGGTCTTCTTTGAACTTTGCCAAAGTAAAAGGGGAATCCACGGATACAGCTAAGATGTCTGCGTCTAACTTGCTGTAAGTCGCAATATCGTCTCGCATAGCACACAGTTCGGTGGTGCAAACGCCTGTAAACGCCATTGGAAAAAATAATAATACTACGTTTTTGCCTTTGTAGCTGCTCAGTTCTACCATCTCTTTATCCGAACTAGGTAAAGTAAAATTTGGAGCTTTGTCTCCTGCTTTGATTGCCATAAGATATAAGGTTTTTTAATTTTGAATTGGAAAACAATGCAAATTTAACCATTATATCCCTCTTAAAGTTTAGAAAAAGGAAAGAGATTTTTATTTGGAGTGTAAGAAATGAAAAAACTGGATTTGTACCTGAATATATTGCATCTAGTCCATTGCCTTGTCACTAGAGTACGCCAACAATGAAAAGTTACTTATCAAAATCATGGAATATGTGTTCAAAAAAAAAAATACGACAATCCGATAAAAACTATTGTTGTTCTCATCTGATTGTCGTCATAATAAAAAGTCTTTTGGGATTATACTTTTTGGAATTATAAGTTCCTTACATCAATTATTCAAATACTTTCATTTTGATTTTTTGGGGTTTAAAAAAGCTTAATACGACCATAAATCTTGTTCAAAATCAAACAATGCATCATGTATTCTATCTGCCTCTAGTAGCATATCCATGCCCGATTTATAATCTTGAATCCGCTTGTCATAAACGTTACTTTCTTTGTAAATATGGCTTGAGAAATAGCGCATCTCAAATACATTATCCCAGCTTAATTGGTTCGTGATATTCTTTTCATTAAATACCTCTTCGTTCCCCAATATCTTTCTCACCTCTGGATAATACACCCAAAACATCGCTTTTTCGTATCTAAAATTGTCGTTATCATCATACTCCTCTTTGAGCGGAGCAATGCCCAGTATGCGCACTTTCATCGTAGCCGTTTCTTCATCGAAGTACCACACCTCTTTGATGCGAAAACGTTTGACATCAGCCCAATTAAATTCTACGCTGAATACTTTGTATTCTTCTTTGAGCGTGAGAGGGTCGATGACCAAAGTAGTATCCGAATACGAACCGATGTTTGATGCCTCATCCGCCGAAAGCGGATAGTTGAATTTATCGTCCATTGGGCTATAAATCGTAATATCGCCTCGCTTCGCTGCATTTAATAAAATATTCACAAATGGAGCTTCTGGATAAACAAAGTGTTTATTTATTTTTTCACGAACATCTATCACTCTCCAAATGCGCTTTTCCCAAAATACATCCGCTTCTCGTACATC
>CALOED010000286.1:0-6013 GCA_942492005.1 uncultured Saprospiraceae bacterium | reverse complement strand
GTGAATACGCCTGTTAATGATGCAACGGCATTATTAGACCCTTACGAAATCAGAAACATGGGACCTTCTCGTACCTTGATTTTGATTAATGGTAAGCGTAAAAACACCAGTGCTTTATTGTATGTACAGACTTCTCCAGGACGTGGCGAAACAGGTGCTGATATTTCAGCTATTCCACAAGGTGCTATTGAGCGTGTAGAAATATTGAGAGATGGTGCTTCTGCTCAATATGGTTCTGACGCAATCGCTGGGGTAATGAATATCATTTTGAAGAAAGATGCAAGCAATGGGAGCATCACACTTAACACTGGTGTGACTTACAAAGGTGATGGTGAGACTTATGGCATTGCGGTGAATAATGGTGCTCAATTAGGTAAAAATGGTTTTATCAATTACACCATTGATTTGTCAAAAAGAGAATTGTCAAACCGCCCAGGCACTGTAAGTGCAGAAGGCGAAGCGGCAGACTTTGGCGCGCCTTTGGCTGATGTTCAAGCATTTTTGAACACATATCCAGATGCAGGTAATATCAATGGTAGCCCCGAAACTACGGCTGCTAAATTTTCTGTCAATTTTGGTTCTAAAATTTCTGACAATTCAGAATTTTATGGTAACGCAGCTTATGTTTACAAAAAAGTAAACAGTTTTGCGAATTACAGAACGCCTTATTGGAGAACACTGGCTGATTTCCCTTACTTAGCGGATTTCTTCCCGAATGGCCCGAATGGCGAATATGTTGGTTATGTACCAACTTTTGATGGTAATTTGAATGATTATAATGGTACAATTGGCGTAAGAAACACTAAAAACGGATGGATTTCTGATGTAAGTTTCACACTAGGCGGCAATGAGCAAACTTACTTAGTAAGAAATTCTCATAACCGTAATGGTACTCTTAATCCAGATAGCACATTCAAATACAGAGAAAATAGTCCATTGATTTTTGACGTAGGAGGAACAAGATTTGACCATGTAGTTGGTAATATTGATATTACTAAAAGATTGTCAGACAAAGTAGGTATTGCTTTTGGTTCTGAGTTTAGAAGCGAAACATTCACTGTTATTCAAGGTACTGAATCTTCTTACGAAGATGGTGGACCAGATTCATTTGCAGGTAATGATCCTCGTAATTCGGGTAAATTCAACCGTTACAACTTCGGTGGATATGCTGACCTTGCATTGGATTTGACGGATGATTTCCTAGTAAATGCTACTGCTCGTTTAGAGAATTATAGCGATTTTGGTAGTGCTTTTGTTTGGAAATTAAGTAGCCGCTACAAGTTGAATGATGACAAAGTAACCCTTAGAGCATCAGCTTCTACTGGTTTCAGAGCGCCTTCTTTACACCAAATCTACACTCAAAAAGCACAGTATAGCTTTATTCCTGGACAAGGAATTCAAGTAGGTGGTTTGATTAACAACGTATCGAGAGAAGCTAGATTATTAGGTTTACCTGCTTTGAAGCCAGAAAAATCAACTAACATTACAGTTGGTTTAGGTTTCAAACCAAACTACAACTTTAGCTTTACTTTAGATTATTACAATATTGCCGTTACAGATAGAGTTATCTTGAGTTCTGAAATTAGCGGTACTGGCAATAACACGCCTTTGGATGTTATTCTTAGCGAAAACAATCTTTCTGATTTGAGTTTCTTCGTTAATGCTTTGGATACTAGAACTTCAGGCATTGACTTCGTTGCAAGTTATAGAAATGTAAAAGTTGGCGAAGGTGATTTAGCTTTCAACCTTTCAGGTAACTATACATTGCAAAACGAAAGAGTAGGTGATGTGAAAAATCCTCTATTAGTAGAGCAAGCAGGTCAAAGTTTTTCAAATCCTACTCAAGAAGCTTTATTCTTTACTTCTCGTCCAAGATTTAAAGGCATTTTAGGTATCAACTACAATATGGGTAAATTTGGTGCTTCTTTGAATAATACTTTATTCGGCCCAACTACTTTCAGACAACAAGGTTTGGATCCAGGTCTTTACACAGAGTTTGCTACAAAAGTAGTTACAGACTTAGCATTAAGTTATGAAGCAACTGAAAAAGTAACCGTTTCGTTGAATGTAAACAACTTATTCAACGTTTTGCCAGAGTGGAGCTTCAAAGCTGACGCTGGTTCAGAAGCGTTGTTGAATGATACTGCATTCTTGCAAAATCAGTCTAATTTGATTACATTTAACCAACGTTATTCTCAAATGACTTATGATGGTTATCACTTTAGTCAATTAGGCACAATCTTCAACTTTGCTATAAATATTCAATTCTAAGTTAATTGGTATTATATTAAAAAGCGGCAGTTTTTTATTTGGAAAAAAATAAGAAACTCCTGATTAAAAAGATAGCGACTCTCTATTTTCAATGAGAGTCGCTATTTTTTTTTGGTTCTTTGACAATTTTAAGAGTGCCTAAACACGAATTTTAAAAACTTCGTACAGTTCTAATTAAAGGTTCATTGACAATTTTGCCCTAAAATAAATCGGGTGCATCTCAATTTGTTGTTTTCTTTGGCTCTTGACAATTTCTGCAAAAAGAAGATACGCTCTCTCGCCCAATGTGGGCTTGCCCCATTGTTTATCAATGACTTAGAGCAATGCGTTGAAACCCATAGGATGTATAATTCTGCCCTAGTACGTACACGTCGTCATTTTAACACTATAACTCAACTAGGGCGCATCTTGCTTTTTACAAAAAAGAAATAATCTCCCATTTTTATCAAAATTCAATTCTAAATTACATTTAGATATTGTATAATCACACATTTATCAATAGATTTATCAAAAATTCTTAAACAATATCTTAGTTGCTGAGGCTTTTCGGGTAGCTTGATATATTTTTTAATGCAAAAAATAATAAAACATGACTAGAATTACAACCAATAAATTTGTCTTATTTACGCTGCTGTTAGCCATTACTTTTACATTATCATTCTGTACTTCTACCAAAAAAACTACCAAAAAAGCCGAGTTGGTTTCTTATGAAAATGATTTGCAACCCATCATGCTGCGCAGTTGCACGCCTTGCCATTTTCCAGAAAAAGGAAGATTAGAAATGCTCAATACGTACGAAACGACTAAAGCTCATATTGATGAAATTTTAGTGCGAGTACAGCTTCCTACCGATGATAAATTGTTTATGCCTTTTAAAGAAAAAAAGCAACCGCTGAGCCAAGATGAAATTAACTTGTTTAAAGAATGGCTAAAGCAAGATATGCCAAAGTAGCTCCGAATCGGTTTGTAGTATGTATCTCGACATTAAATTTTGGGGTTCTTTGATAATTTTTGCCAAATGATTGAAATTTCAATCCAATGTGGTTTTAACCCAACATTTGCACATTTTCGGGTTAAAACCTGATTTTAACTTTTGTAATATAACTCCGCACTAAGTACCGTGTTTCAAAAATAAGTTAATCTTTTTTCCAATGGTGGCTTGCCCCATTGTACTTTGATTTTCAATGTAAACAAGGCAGCAAGCTACCTTGGAGTATATAAATAAACTTTTGAAACACTGTATTTAAGCCCAATTACTTAAGTGCCTGGACAGAATTTATATCCAATGGGTTTCAACCCATTGTAGGCTAATTTATTGAAAAACAATGGGTTAAACCCCACACTGATGATATGGAGCAATGGATAAAGCCATAGTGAGAATTGCTTACTTTGTTACAAGTCCTAAATCATACTTTATGAATACCTTAACCATCCGCAAAACGCTCAACAAAGCATTCCTGAAAGTCAAGCCGCAACGCTCTGACATGGACGGGTTCAAACACGAACTCCAACAGCTTTTGCAACGCCTTAACCCTGCCGAACACGAAGAATTTAACAAAAATCTATTGGCGGATTTTCTAAAAAACACCTTCTACGGCAACGCTCATTTTATTAATACCAAAGGACGAAACGACCTCGTGATACATCACGAAAAGTCGCCAAAATCTGCCGTAGGGGTGATTATAGAAGCGAAACGCCCCGACAATACGTCGGAAATGCCGACACTCAATCGCCTCAACTCTAAAGCCATTCAAGAACTCGTCTTGTACTATCTCCGTGAACGCATCACCGATGGCAATCACAACATCAAACAACTCATCGCTACCGACGGTTACGTGTGGTTTGTATTTGATGAACAGGAATTTTACAAACATTTTGGGAGCGATAAAAAGCTGGTCAAAGCCTTTGAGGAGTTTGAGCGAGGGACGGCATCGGGGACAAATACCGATTATTTTTATAAAAAAATCGCTGCGCCTGCCATCGAAAAAATCGAGCAAGATTTGACCTTTACGCATTTTGATTTGCGAGAAGTGATTAAAAAAACTAAGGATGACGACCGAAAACTCATTCCGCTTTTCAAAATATTGTCACCTGAGCATTTATTGAAATTGCCTTTTGCGAATGATAGCAATACACTCGATAAAAAATTCTATGCCGAACTCTTGCACCTCATCGGACTACACGAAGTCGGCAAATCCAAAAAGACCATTGAGCGGCTGCCCGAAGGCAAACGCCTACAAGGTTCGCTCCTCGAAAATACTATCGAAAAACTCGATAGCACCAACAAAATTCATCGCCTCAAAAACGTCAAACAATACGGCAATTCGTACCCCGAACAGCTCGAAACCGTTGCCCTCGAACTCGTCATTACTTAGGTCAATCGCATTTTGTTTCTCAAATTATTGGAAGCTCAATTGCTTACTTATCACAAAGGCAATAAGCAATACGCCTTTTTGAATTATGAAAAACTGCGAGACTACGACGAGGTGGAAGTCCTCTTTTTTGAAGTATTGGCAAAGCCGATGAAGGAACGGAGCGATTTTAATAATCAGACTTTTGGCAACGTGCCGTATCTGAATAGTTCGCTTTTTGAACCAACGGAACTCGAAAGTGATACCATCGAAATCAGCGGATTGCGGGACCGATACAACTTGCCGCTACTCTCGGCGACGGTGCTGAAAGATGCGAACGGCAAACGCTTGACGGGCGAACGCAATACGCTCGATTACCTTTTTGCCTTCCTTGATGCGTACGATTTTGCGAGCGAAGGCACAGAAGACATTCAAGAGCAACAAAAATCCATTATCAATGCCGCAGTGTTGGGATTGATTTTGAAAAAAATAAATGGCTACAAAGACGGTTCATTCTTCACGCCCGGCTTTATCACGATGTATATGTGTCGGGAAACGCTCCGCCGTGCGGTGGTGCAAAAATTCAACGATGCCAAAGGTTGGACTTGCGAAAACCTCGATGATATTTATGATAAAATAGACGACCACTCGAAGCCCCTTCGGAGCCAAAAGCCATTCCGCTCGGCACGGGTGGTGTCGATGATCAGCCTGCCTCAGAGACCTGGTTCCGCCAGTGGGGTGACCCGATGGCACGGAACATTTCTACTGCGACCCTGACCCCCTTCCTGCCCGAGCCTGGCAAGGCGAACGGGGCAGCCGTAATCGTAGCGCCAGGGGGAGGCTTCAGGTGGCTTTCGATGGGCAATGAGGGCTGGGAAGTCGCAGAGGCGCTCGCCAAGCAGGGAATCGCCGCCTTTGTACTCAAGTACCGGCTCCACCCGACTCCAGAGTCGCTCGACGACTTTAAGGCCTGGATGAATCGCCCACGCCCTGCCCCAGCCAAGTCTTCCGATGATTCTAAAGACAAAGCCCCGAGTCCTCCACAACGGGACTTGTCCAACCAGCTCGAGGACGCAGAAGCAGCCTACGCCATGATCATCAAACGGGCTGAGGAATGGGGTGTCGATACTAACAGAATAGGCATGATCGGCTTTACGGCCGGCGCTGGCCTCACGATGCACTCAACGCTCAAGTCCCAGACTATGAACCTGGCTTTCATCGGCCCGATTTATGGTGGTATGGGGCCGGTAGAGGTACCTGAGAATGCTCCGCCAATGTTTAACGTTATCGCCACCGATGATTTTCTCTTCAGGGGGCAGTTCGGCGTTGTCGATTCCTGGTACAAAGCGGGCATACCTGTCGAGTTTCACCTTTACCAGAACGGCGGCCAT
>CALOED010000285.1:0-8316 GCA_942492005.1 uncultured Saprospiraceae bacterium | reverse complement strand
TAATTTTTCAAAATTATCTGTCAATAAAACACCTTCGTCATTTAAGAAACTAGCAGACATTCTGAATTTAGTATTCTTCGTACCACCTCTTGCAGAGATAGCGTGACTTTGAATCATACCGCCATCCATCATTACATCTTCCCAGTCGGTATAAGTGCCTAATCTGTCGATGTATTCAAAACGGTCAGTTAAGTTGCCGCCATTATTAGCTCTCACGAATGCAGTCCAATCGCTAACAGTTGCTAAAACATCTGTCTTAGGAACTGATTTGAAACCTACATAAGCATCATAATTCAACTGAATAGGTACCTTCTTTGCCGTCTTTAGTAGTAATCATCACGATACCATTCGCACCTCTTGAACCATAAATAGCTGCCGATGCTGCATCTTTCAATATTTCGATAGAAGCCACATCATTCATATCTAAACTAGATAAGAAATCAGCATCAGTACCTACTACGATACCATCTACTACGATTAAAGGATTAGAATCAAATGAAATTGAACCTTGACCTCGAATACGAATAGTAGGTGCTTCACCAGCCGCAGGGTTGGTCATTTGAATATTTACACCAGCCACTTGACCCACTAAGGCATCATCCACACGAGACATTGGGATTTGATCCAATTTATCGTTTTTAACTTGTGAAATAGAACCTGTAAGATGAGATTTCTTTTGAGTACCATAGCCTACTACAACTACTTCATCTACCACTTCCGCATCTTCTATCAGCACAACATCAATCTTAGTACGGCCATCTACCGCAACTTCTTGCGTTTTCATACTTACATAGCTAAATACTAAGGTAGCTGTTGGTGCTGCTTCGATAGAATACTTTCCTTCTACGTCAGTAGTTGCGCCACCAGAGCCGTTTTTCACAGAAACAGAAACACCTATCAAAGGCTCGCCTGTTTCAGAAGTCACCGTACCCGATACCGTAACAGCAGGATTTCCTTCGTGTGTATTAGTAGCATACACTTCCGAAGGAAGACTTAATAACATCCCTATTCCCAAAAAGAGTATAAAAATGTTAAAATTGTTTATTAATTTTGACATGATTTAAAATTTTTAAATTGATACATTCGCTCACCTATTTCTTAGATAGGTGGGCTTTTTTTTATAAAACCCTCATTCTAATAAAATTCGTCGTTGTAAATTATTTCATTCGATACACACGTTGTTTTTTGCTATCTATAAATCAGACAATTTAGGCAATACGGTAGTATTCAAAGTTTTTTCAAACTTTGTTCAGTTACTAAAATTTTAATGTATTAATGGAATTCGGAAATATCCGCTTGAAGATTAACTGGTATTACATTTTGACTTCATAATTGGTAATTGATTATATTGGTTAATTGATATTATTAATTTTATCTAATTTCTTAACATCTCGGCTATATTCTAGCACATCTTGTAAGTGAGTGTTCATCGAATTTGCGGCTGCTTCTGAATTTTGATTGATGATGTGTTTTAAAATGGTTTTATGCTCCTCTAGCGAAGAATAAAAACGCCCACCTTTACATACATCCAATTTATTGAAGCTATTGATAATATCAGGTGTAATAATTAGCATCAATGATTTTAGAACGCTGTTTTTACTCGCTTCTGCAATTTTTAAATGAAACATCAAATCTTGCTCTACGGCTGGCAAATCTTGTTTCACTATATTTTCATAAGCATTTAATGCTTTTTTTATCTCTTTAATGTCTTCATCCGTTCTTCGGAGAGCGGCTAATCTTGCGGTTTCTGTTTCTAGTAATACTCTTGTCTCCACCAAAGAGGCGAAGTCGCTATTTTCTATTTTTAAAACATCAGAAATCAAGCCTTCAAGTGCGGTGATGCCTATTCCGGCTACTACTGTTCCGCTTTGAGGTAAGGTTTTGAGGATACCGTAAAATTCTAGCTTTTGCAATGCTACTCTGACATAACTTCTACTGACACCTAGTTTTTCGGATAGTTTTCGTTCAGAGGGTAGTTTGTCTCCAGCCTTTAATTGTCCAGAGGTGATAAGGCTTCTTAGCTGCTTTATGATTTTATCAACAGGTGTTTCGATGACGATTTCTTGAAATAATATATCTAAGTCTGCCATAAATTTTTGGTTATTATACATGATTACTGGGAAAACTGTAATTGGTTTACCAATTTTTGATAAACCAAAAGTAGGTATAAATTTTAAAATTCAAAATTTTTTAACAAAATTTATTTGGTGAGAAAAATGAATTTCCAATTTTTAAATGGAATTTGAGATAGAAACAAATGAAGATGCTTGTTTGAGAAATATGGTTTCTAAGAAGGCATTAGAACTAAAAAAGGCGATTAGCTTAGAATAGAAGCGATATACAAAAAATCAGACGAACATTTACTCTAAATGAGAAGTATGAAATTCAACTATTTAAGGTTGTGTTTTTAGTAGCATAACTTTTTGTTATGGATTATGGATTTTATTCAAAAAAAGATATAGTTAAGTTGCTTCTTGGTTTTAGGGCGAAAAGTTAGATTTTTAAAACCATACAAGTTTTTTCGGATTTAACCAAATGCTTGTATGGTTTCAAAATGGTCAGATAACTATTTTTGAGCTGCTTGAAAATAAATCATTCGCATCCCTTCTAGTGTCAAATGCACATTTACCGCATCAAAAACATTTTCGATATGCTCCATAATAAATGACAGTCCGCCAGTTGCGAGTACCTTGCACGTTCCGCCCATTTCGGTTTTAATTTGATTAATCATACCGACCACCAAATGAGAATAGCCCAACAAAACGCCTGCTTGCAAAGCCGAAGTAGTATCATAACCCAATGCGCTTTGAGGTACTTCCAAAGGCACTTCGGGCAGTTGTTCTGCTTTATCAAACAAAGAATACATTGCCGTTTTTAGCCCTGGAGCTATCGCAACGCCTACTATTTGACCATTTTTATCCATGGTAGTAAAGGTCAAAGCCGTTCCAAAATCAATGATAAGTTTGTGGTCGTGAGGGTATTTTTCATGCGCAAATACGGCATTGGAAACCAAATCAGTACCAATTTCAGTGGGGTTTTTAACTCCTATTTTTAAATGAGGATAGGTATGCACGCCTATTTCGTAAGGCGAAATGTGAGCCGCTTGCAGTATCGCCCTTACTTTTGAAGTGGCAGAAGGAACGACGCTACTCAATATCGAATGCTCGATTTCATTGACATAAGTGCCTAATGAAGTCAAAATATTATCATAACTTTCTTGGTGTGTGGACAATCGGATAATATCCACCCAGCTCAATCCGTCGTGAAGTCCCATTACAATATTAGAATTACCTATATCTACGGTTAGAAACATATTACTTGGTTTTGAATTGCAAATTACGAAAATCAAGGACTTTAGCATAAACTGTATGAATTGTTTTCACAATTTAAGTGATTCTGTTTTTTGTGAGTTCCTAAAATCACTGCTTATCCGTTTCCGCCTTCTTAAATACCTTCTCAAAACAATCATAAATTGCTAAATGTAGCACATCACCATGATTTTGTTGTTCAAAAAACTGATAAAATAGCTTTGTCTTTTCGGGTTTATCGGCTTCCAATTTGTCAAACAATTCTTTCGCCACTCGTTCCATTATTTCACCTTCTTTGCCAACAGCCACATAAATAGACTTTGGAGTAGAGTAGGAGAGCGGTTTAGTTTTCAATAAACTTTCCTCATCCCACCAGAGGCTTGGGCTAATTATCGCATAATGATTAAACATATTGGGGCGTTTGAACAAAATTTCAGTTGCTAACAAACCGCCTAAAGATTGTCCAATTAGCATTTTATCGCCATTGGTTTTATAGATTTTAGCGATATGCGGTTGGAGTTCTTTTTCTATAAAATCCATAAATTTTGCAGAGCTGCCCGTAGTTGGAAATTCTTTTTTCAAGTCTTCAATTTCAGTCCGATAAGTAAAATCTCGCTTTCTATCTACATTGCTAATACCGACTACAATCGTTTCGGGCAATATATTTATCCATGAAAATGAGGCAAACTGAACCAATCCAGCGATATGAATAAAATCTTCGTCCGCAGAACCATCCAACAGATAAATCACAGGATAAGTCTTAGCTGAATCGGGCGAATAGCCATGTGGTAAATAAATGTTTAGAATGCGATTTTCGGCTAGTATTTCAGATTTCAGCTCAATGATTTCCCCAATAGAAAAGGGTTTTGGGTGGTTTTCGTTTTGTTCTTTAGGCGCAGTAGAACAACCCGCGAGTACACAAAATAGCATTAGTAAGTAAATTTGATAAAAGTTCATTTTAATAATTTTAGAGTGACATATTTAGTCATTATTCACAAAAGCGGCTTCGTCGCTTTGCCTATTCTCATTATCAGTTGGTTAGATAATAAGATTTAGTTTTGTGAATAAAATCTATTGAAAGTATAGAATTTGAAATAGTAAGCGAAACAAAACTTTAAATACAAGGCTTTTTTTATGTTATATGAAGCATAAGTAGTTAGACAGAATTATTTTCAATGGGGCATGACCCATTGGAAATAATTCTGTCTAACTACTTACCTTGCTTTTTTATAAAAAATCTTACCTACTCTAATCTTAAAATTCATTAAATTTGAACCACCCTTTTCAGATACAACTAAATAATTAAAATATGCTATTCAACAAAAAATGGTTTTGGATTTTTGGAATTTGCGCCTCCATCCTTGTGATTAATTACCTATCTAGCTGCAAAGAAGAAGCAACTGCGCAAACCGTTGCTTATGGCAAAGGCGTTCTGCCAGACGTAGTTGAATACAAATTACATGTCCGCCCTATACTTTCTGACAGGTGCTATACTTGTCATGGACTCGATGAAAACGCTCGCCAAGGCGATTTTAGGTTAGATACCAAAGAAGGAGCTTTTGCCGCATTGGGTGATGAAAAAAATCGTCATGCGATTATTCCAAAAGATATTGAGAATAGCGTTTTGGTGCATCGCATTTTCTCAGATGACCCAGAGGAAGTAATGCCGCCACCAGAATCAAATTTGGTTTTGGAAGATTACGAAAAGGAAATTCTGAAAAAATGGATAGCACAAGGCGCACAATGGAAAAAACACTGGTCGTACATTCCGCCAGCGAAGACCGAACCGCCAAAGGTTCAAAATACAGCTTGGGTCAAAAACGATATTGACCGTTATATTTTAGCTAAAATAGAAGCCAATAATCTAACGCCAAACCCAGAAGCAGAGAAAGAAAAACTCATCCGAAGATTGAGTTTCGACCTACGAGGATTGCCGCCGACTATTCAAGAAATGGATGATTTTCTAAAAGACAAATCCGAAAATGCTTATGAAAAGCTGGTGGATAAACTCTTAGCTACTTCGGATTATGCCGAAAATATGACGGCGCATTGGCTAGACGTAGCTCGATATGCCGACACGCACGGCTATCAAGATGATTTGCCTCGCACGATGTTTCCGTGGCGAGATTGGGTCATTCATGCTTTTAATAAAAATATGCCTTACGACGAATTTGTTACTTGGCAGTTGGCAGGCGACTTATTGCCCGATGCCACAAAGGAACAAATTTTGGCAACTGGATTCAATCGAAACCACAAAATTACACAAGAAGGCGGCGTGATTGACGAAGAGTATCGAGTGGAATACGTGGCAGATAGAACGCATACGTTCGGAACGGCATTTTTAGGTTTGACTTTTGAGTGTTCTCGTTGCCACGACCATAAATACGACCCGATTTCTCAGAAGAATTATTACAGCTTATTTAGCTTTTTTAATAATCTCGAAGAAAAAGGCGTGATTGATTATGGCAGCATTCCTGAGCCTTACGAAGTATTTACAAAAGAAGAAATAGCCGAAAAATTCGGCTTTATCAACAATGCTGATACGTTAGAAGAACTCAAAGTAATGGTGATGAAGGAAATGGAAATACCTCGTCAGGCTTATGTTTTAAATCGTGGACAATACGATAAAAAAGCGGATGAAGTAGATATGGATGTGCCGAGTAATATTTTACCTTTTGAGGAAAGTTTACCCAAAAACCGCTTAGGTTTGGCTCAATGGCTGACCAACGAAAAGCATCCTTTGTTTTCGAGAGTAACCGTCAATCGCTTTTGGCAACAGTTATTTGGTCAAGGTTTGGTCGGCACTTCCAATGATTTTGGCAATCAAGGCACTTTGCCAACGCATCCTGCGTTGCTCGACCATCTGGCGTTGAAATTCATAGAAAACGATTGGGATGTGAAAGCCATGATGAAATACATCGTGATGTCTGCGACTTATCGGCAATCCTATAAAGTCACAGACAAACTTTTAGAGTTTGACCCGAAAAATGAACTCTACGCTCGTGCGCCAAGAATGCGTTTACCAGCCGAAAAAATCCGTGACCACGCTTTAGCTATTAGCGATTTGTTGGTCAATGAAGTTGGCGGCCCAAGTGTAAAACCATATCAGCCGCCTGGCTTGTGGGACGAAATGACTTCGGGCGGCGGACGCACGCAATACAAGCAAGACACGAGTCAAAAACTCTTTAGAAAATCGCTTTATACCTATTGGAAACGCACCGTTCCGCCACCGAGTATGATGACTTTTGATGCTACGGCACGAGATTTATGCACCGTTCAGCGGCAAAGCACCAGCACACCTTTACAGGCTTTGGTCTTGCTAAATGACCCACAATTCGTAGAAGCAGCGAAGGTTTTGGCTGCCAATACGATGTTGAAAGAGAAGGATTTGAACAACCAAATCAATCGAATTTTTCGATTATCGACTTCCCGATTGCCGAATGAAAAGGAATTGAAACAATTGTCTAAATTCTACCAAAACCAACAAGCTCATTTTAAAAAGTCGCCAGACTTAGCTAAAGAACTCTTAGCCACAGGCGAATTTAAAATAATCGAAATGCCAGATAATCAAGCGGATTGGGCGGCATTGACCGTGGTGGCGAGTACGATTTTTAATTTGGATGAGAGTATTATTAGGTGATTTGAAGATGTGAATTTATAATATTAGGGGTCGGATGCCTTGAAGGTGTCCGACCCCTAAATCCCGACTTTAATTAATAATTTTCCGCTCTACTCCACTATTTCATAATCAATGCTCAACTTTCGCAAAGCACGAAAGGCAGAACTCGAAGAAGAACTGGATATTTGAATATCAATGGGCGAGCCATCTAATAGAATATTAGTAAATTCAGTAGCTTCTGAGCGATCCAAACCAGCAAATTCTTCAAACATTTTAGAAATGGCTCTTCGGTCAGGTCGTTGAGCGTCGCAAGAAAGTAATTTGATTTCCATAAAGTTTTATTGAGTGTGTTGAATAAGCTGACTTGATTCGGACTTATTCGATGTTATTAAAATCTAAATATGTAATAAAAGTAAGCAAAAATCAGCAGTTTGCCATGTTTTGTCTGGCGTTATTCAACTTATGAGTTCATCTAAACATCGTCAATTTGAGGTACTAGGCATCGGATGTTTATGGTACATCCGCTGTCTAGTCTTTGATTTATTCTTGCTAAATTCTTAAAAAAAACATTTTTCTTGACGCAGAATTGACACAAGAAGCCCAAATAAATGCAATGGCTTCAATATTCTATCGTACTTTAGTGAAAGTTCCACCAAACTGATATTCGCATACTTTTCCAAATTGGAAAAAAATAATTACTTCAACTGGGCAATCACACTTTGAGAACACCACTATATTGTTCGGTGTAGCACTTTGTCCATTATAAAAAAGCGCAATATATTATTGTGCTACTTTTTTAACCGATTCAAATTTTCCGTTTGTGATGCTGACGAACTCTGGAGCGACAGTGCCTTGATGGAAATATTCAGCTTCAAAAGTCCCCGAAATAGTTCTGTTTTCAAGGTTGAAACTCAAAATAGTAGCTTTGCCTTTCACCGAACTAAATTCTTTCTCCGTGCCATTGCTCTGAACTTTCATTTCGCTCATCGCAATTCCTATTCCGTCTGCGTTGTTTTCAAAAAGATATTCTCCTTTTCCATCAAAGAGATTGATAAAAACCCGAATGAATTTATCGCCTTTAATGGCATCTATTTCAATATTATCTGCTTTGCCGTCTCTTAAAGTAACTTTTGCTCGCCCGTTTGCCACCTCTATTGTTTCCTCTTCATCGAAAGTGCAAGAGAAAGAAATTTGAGGAAATAAGACGGTAGAGATATTATAATCCTGTGGTACGTCGTCAGGAATGGAATCGGAATCAGTAGAATCCGTTTGGCACGAAGCGATGAATAATGCTCCGATTAAAAATATGGCTGTAAAAAATTTCATACTTTGCTTGCTTTGTTAAATATAAATTAATTTTTCTAATACTAATTTTTCGTCATTGAATAT
>CALOED010000284.1:0-24737 GCA_942492005.1 uncultured Saprospiraceae bacterium | reverse complement strand
AAAAAAACTAAAAATAGACGCTGAAAAAGTTCCTTACTCATTAAAAGAATATGGTAATACCAGTTCAGCTTCTATCCCTTTAACGATAGTTACAGAATTGCAAGAACAAGTTCAAAACAAAAATTTATCAATGCTACTTTGTGGTTTTGGAGTAGGTTTATCTTGGGGAACAGTTACCCTAAATTTAGACCACATTGTTTGTCCTAAATTGATAGAAAATTAATGACACCTTTTCACTTAAATAACAAAACCATTTTGGTTACAGGAGCTTCCTCAGGTATTGGAAGACAAGTAGCTATCAGCATTGCTGAAATGGGTGGAAATGTTGTGTTAACTGGAAGAAATAAAGATGAACTGGAGGTTACTTTATCAAAACTAACCAAAGGGAATCATCAACTATATGCTGCTGATTTATTAAATGAAATAGCAAGAAAAGAATTGAGTCAGAAAAATTTACCTGAATTATGAATGGTATTGTAAATAGTCGTTGAGTGGTAAAACCTTTTCCGATTAAATTTATTAATCAAGAAAAAATTGATGAAACTTTAAACATCAATTACGAAATTCCATTATTGCTAATGGGAGAATTGACTAAAGGCAAGAAGATTAATAAAAATGCTTCGGTAGTATTTATGTCTTCCATTTCTGGTCAGCACCCACATAAAGGAGGAGCTTTATACGCTGCATCAAAAGCTGCTATTGAATCGTTAAGCAAAGTGTTTGCTTTAGAAAATTATCATTTAGGCATCCGTTCTAACTGTATTTCTCCGGCAATGAAATGGTAAAAACAGAAATGTACGAAGAGGCTGAAAAAGGCATGTCTAAAGAATCAATGGATGAACACGTAAATCAATATCCCTTAGGAGTTGGTCATCCAACTGATGTAGCCAACACTGTAGTGTTTTTACTTTCTGATGCATCAAAATGGATTACCGGTATTAATATTATTTTAGACGGAGGTTTTTTATTGGAAGCTAAATGATGAATCAGCCAGACATATCTGTTGTTATCCCTGTTTATAATAGTGAAGCTATTATAAATGAATTGGTTGATCGTATTGCTAAAATTTTAGCCAATACCAACTATGAAATTATTTTGGTTGATGATGGCAGTAAAGACAATAGTTGGTCAACTATCACACAATTAAAAACAACTCATTCTACTACAGTAAAAGGAATTCAACTGAATAAAAATTACGGACAACACAACGCTTTACTTTGTGGTATGACCAATGCTAAAGGCAAAAGTGTAATTACCATGGATGATGATTTACAACATCCGCCAGAAGAAATTGAAAAACTTGTTGCCAAATACAAAGAAACTGGTGCACAAGTGGTTTACGGAATACCACACAACAAAAAGCACGATAAAATTAGAAAGGCAGGAAGTTATTTTGTTCGAAAATCATCAAAGTATTTTGCCAATAACCCTAACGGAGAAGGTTCATCTTTTCGATTGATTGATGGAGAAATTATCAATCAGATAAAATTGCACCATGCCAACAATTACATTTTTATTGATGAAATTATTCATTGGTATACTTCTGATATTGCTCTAGTAGATGTAACACATCACGAAAGAAAAGCAGGGAAATCAGGTTACACCCTGCCCCGTTTAATTCGTTTGTACTTATCTGTTTTTATTAATTACACAGCCAACCCTTTAAAGTTAATGATATACGGAGGGCTTGTTTCTTCTATCGTTTTCTTTTGTATTGGTATTTGGTTTATCGTTAAAAAAATAACGGTAGGTGCACCTTTAGGATACACGTCACAAATTGTGAGTATTTTATTTTCTACCAGTTTAATTATGCTTTGTTTGGGTGTAATTGGCAAGTATATTTTTAATTTGCACCAGCTACAAAGTGGTAAACCACTTTATGGCATTCGCAAAATAATTTAAGCATGATTATTTCTGGGTACGGAATAGTATTAAGGCGACTAACCATTGAGGACATTGAGTTGGTTAGGCAACACCGAAATTCTGAGCGTATACAACAATACATGGAGTACCGACAAGAAATTACTGCCGAACAACAATTGACTTGGTTTAACTCCATTAACAACATACACAACAATTATTTTGTAATAGAACACCAAGGTAAAAAGGTGGGTTTAATTTATGGTGCTGATATTAATTGGGAAACTAAAACCACAGGTAATGGTGGTATTTTTATATGGGATGCTACTTATTGGGAAACCGCTACTCCAACTGCTTCCTCTTTTTTATTAACCGATACTTCTATTTTATTGGGATTAGAAAAAACTTACATAAAAGTATTAAGCACCAACCAACGAGCCATAGAGTTTAATAAAAGTTTGGGCTACCAATTATTACCCAACCAAGATGGCATTTTAAACCAACAATATGTGCTTAACATTGAAGATTACAAAAAAGTAAGAAGCACCTTAAGGCAGCGCTTATTTAAACCAAGCGATTACGCTACGCTGACCATTAACTTTAATGATACCGACAGCATTGACCAATTTTATGTAGAGTTAATTGCAAAACAACCTGAAGAAAATAAGGTTGATTTTATAATTATTTAACTTGTTTATTATCTGATTTTGATACGTTCCATAACCGTTTCATTTCATCCTGAACAATTTTATCATCAAAGTAAGCCTTTATTCTTTTTCATCCTTTGAACCTATAACACCTCCTATTAATTCACCATTATCCAATCTAAACGTTGCATCTATGGATTTATCATTTGATTTGACATGAAAATGTGGAGGATTATGATCATTACTATAAATTTCAATTTTCATGTTTCTTATTTTATGAACTTGGGCTTTTATGAAATATACACCCCAATCATCACTAACCAATGAGTTATTTATATAGTGATTTAAAAATTTCGATAATAAAGACCCTTCCATATTGATCAATTTTGCTGTCAATTTATGTCACTGACCCTTTAATTTCTTTAACCCCTTTTTTCTTTTTTAGTTCTTCCAATTTACCTGTTTCCATTAGGTGCAATAGGTTTACATCATCATAGTTTTTCCACGATTTCCATATCGGTGGGTTAAAGGCAAACAACTCTAAAAAGAAATACAAAGGGTATTTAAAAAAGGTTTGTATTGGCGTAAAATAACGGTAACCCACACCTATACTATCTGTTGGGTTTTCTACCGAATGCCACATGTATGGCGGGTTGTAAAAAACATCTCCTGCTTTTAAATGTACTTCGTAACCATTAATGTATTTAAACAAAGGGTAATCTTCATAATTCTTTTTAAATGGATTAAAGTCTTTTCCATTTCTAACAGGAGCACTTCGGTAAAAATTTCTGGCTGGTGATGGGTCTATTACACAAGTAGCTTCCATTGGGTATAACACCCATTTTTTTTCGCCATACACTTGGGTAAATATATTTTCCGAGCTGGCATTGTGTATGGGTGTAAAACCTCCTTTACCACTTATAAATACATGAAAAGCTTCTCCATAACTCATCTTTCTGCGCTGGTTACGCAACCACTTGTAATCAAAATCTAACAAATGTTCTGGGTGCCGAGTTAACAAAGGGTAAAAACGGTAATACTTACTTCCACCCTCTCTAATGTTGGTAATTACATCACCCAACGTAGTTTCTTCATAATCGTTGGATGAGATATCGGTTTGGTCCATAAACACAATCTTATCATCTCCGTGTAATTCCTTAAAATAATCTAAGCTCCAGTTTTTTACACAGTCCCATTCTTTTGCTCCACCTTCAATAACAACTGGCAAACCCTTTTTTACATAGTTTTTAAAAAAATCTTCTTTGGTAATATTTTTTACTCTATCTACTGGAAACAACTTTCCTTAACCGTTTTGTTCTAAACGTTGTTTTAAGTTTTTGTAAAATTTGGTTCTACTTTTTCTGGTCCATTTAAAAAATCGTTCACGCGTTAAAAAATGATCGAAATACTGATAGTAACCGTATTTTAATCGGGTAGAAAATGGTATGTCGTTTAGCTTTTTCATGGCCTAATCCAACTTAATCTTTTTTTGCAACCACTCGTAATAACCCTTAGGCTTTTTAACAGATTGTTTATAGCGTTCTGCATTAGATGATTTAAAATCTAATGCGGCAATTGTTGGGTAATGTATCGTAGGATTCATTAACCATTTTAAATGTCGTTTAAAAAATGATAAGCCTGAACCAGGTACATTTTTGAGTTGCAAATGTTGTTTTATAGCAGTAATTACTTTTAGGTATTCAGTTTTATTGTGGTTTAAAAATTCGGCAGAACCCCAAGGTCTTACCAAATCGTAACCAATATGAAAGGTTAAATGTTTATTGGTAAATAACCTAAAACTATTGGCAAAACACATTAAGTTAAAAAACAAGGTATTGCCAACGTGTGGTATTCCTATACAAACATTGCCCAACTGAAATTGACTAAACAATTCCTTTTTAAACACAAAACAGTCATACCCATTATGTATTTCACCAGCATCAGCATAAATTTGGTTCAACTGTTCTACCGATTGGTAATCATTACCAATTCTTCTTCTATTAATAGCAAAAGCATCGTGCCCGTGATCAATAATTTCTTTTACTGTTTTATAAAAATTTTGCTGAACGCCAATGTCTATATTGGTAAATACGATGTAATCAGCATCTGTGGCAGCTACTGTATTTGTTAAAATATCTTGAAGTGTTGGCAAAGCCCTTTTACTTAGCTTTTTGTTGTAATCTAAAACCGATTGTGTGAGCGTTACTTTTTTAGTGATGTATGCTGGAACAATTTTTTCATCATCAGCATAATGTGTAGAAATTACCTCCACCTCACAATTATCAGCATAAACTGATGCACGTTTTAACGACTCAAAAGTGATGTTTTGCATACGAATATGCTCATCAGAACCATTAAAAGGATTTATAATATGTGCTATTTTCAAGGTAATAGGTATTTTTAGGCAAGTTAATAAAAAAACATTATTTGCTTACTGTTTAAAGACGTTATCCATCAAATATAGTTTGCTGGTAAATTTAACTGAGTATTTTTGTTTTAAGAAGCACAATTAAAAATGGATTCAAACACTCATAAAAAAACCAATACATGGTATTCTTTTCAAGGAGAATATACTGGTAATGAGCCTTTATTTTATGAGAAAAACGAACTTCCTTGGTTAAACACATTAGAAGATAATTTTGAAACCATCAAAGCAGAGTTAGAAGAATTTTTAAAAATAAAAAACAATAGCATAGCGCCTTATTTTATTGTCCAATACGCTTTTGCTCATTTTCTGGCCATTGATATAGACATTGATAAAAGCGTCGGTATAACCTTCTTTGACCAATTTTAAGCGCAATGCTTCCGCTTCGCTATACGTTTTGAAAAGCCCCAACGAGTAGCGCATGATGTCAATACCCGGAGAAGTTTCAATCATAGCATCAGGATAACGCACCAAAATATCATCATCCAACATCTTTTTCAACGCCTTTATTTGCACTCTATACGTTAAGCCTTCATTATAATCCATGTAGGCTTGCCCGTCGCCCACACTCAGTCGGCTGCTAATATCTGGAATTTTGGTTTTCACTACCAAAGGTATTTGTTCCTCATTATACACCTCCATTTGCACTCTACGGTTGAGCGTTCTGCCTTGCGTATTTTCAGAACCATCGCTATTCGTATCTTTCGCTATCGGGTACAACTGACCGCAGCCCTTTATCCTAATTCGTTCCGCTTTTATCCCATTTGCAATCAAATAATCGGCAATAGATTCCGCACTCCTGACCGAATTTTGCAAATTGTAATTCTGCGGCCCGTAACTGTCCGTATGACTTGTCAATTCTACAATCAAGTTAGGCTGATTCAAGAGCAAATCCCTCATTTTATTGATTTCTCTTACCGACTCAGGCTTAGGTAAAAGGTTGGCAAAATCTTGATAGAAAATAGGTGCAAACACATAAGTTTTTACGTCAGATGGAATTTTTTCCACTGGCGGAAGAATTGGTTTTGTACCAGGGTCTGGGCCCGGTTTAACCGCAATATCAGCATCTCCTTCTAAGTACCTTTTGAATGCAACGGCAGCTACTGTGCGCTGTTCGGTGGCTACTCGCTTAAAATAGCCCACATAAATATCCAAACCGCCAAAGCCTTCTGCTCTCGAAGAAGAGAAATAAGCCCGCATTCCGTCAATGCTGATTTTGAAATACGTATCATCGCCCGGCGAATTGATAGGCGTGCCAAGGTTGTAAGGCTTATCCCAGCCCGTATTCGGATTGAAAACCGTTCGGTAAATATCAAAACCGCCCATACCCGATACATTGTTGGAACTGAAATAAAGGATTTTGCCGTTGCGAGACACAAAAGGCGTAATTTCATCATAAGGAGAATTGATGGCTTCGCCCATATTAATCGCTTCGCCCCATTTTCCATTTTCGCTTCTAAATGAAATATATAAATCCTTTCCGCCATAGCCCCCTAGCCTATCACTAGCAAATACCACTGCCGAATCATTTATAAAATAAGCGTCGGCATCCCATTCGCCGCTATTAATTTCTATTGGAAACTTAAACGGAATATCCAATGATTCTTCTTCAAAGAAAGGCTTGCTATAAATATTACAATAATCAAAATTGCGATATTTACTCATACCAAAATAAACTTTATCTCCTGCGGCATTAAAATCATAAATGACATCATGCCCTTCGGTGTTCATATTTTCGCCCAAGCGTTCAGCCAATCCCCATTCGCCACGTTCCAATTTACTCTGAAAAATATCAGCTCGGTAAGTTCCTCTCAGGGTGTCCACAATGCCGAAGTCATCCTGACGTTCGCCAAAATTGCCCGAACGCATCGAAGAATAGTACAAAACATTACCTTGCTCAGGGTGCATAGTAGGCGCAAAATCATCCCCCGAAGTATTGATATTATCGCCTAAATTTTCTACCAAAGCGAGCTTATTGGTATAAATCAAGCGTTTTCCCATCGCACACCTTCTAATATTGTCTTTTATAGGAAACTTACTATTATCTTTTGCATCTAAGGTGGCTAAGTATTTTTTATAAAATGTAATGGCTTCCTGAAAGCGATGCTGCATGTGATACGAGCGAGCGAGATACAATAAGGCTTCGGGCTTAGGCTTGCGCTGCTGCACCATATATTCCAGATAAGTTTCCGCTTGATCTACTCTATTGGTCTCAAAATAGCAAATCCCAATCCTTAGTTTTACCTCCATGTCCTTTGGCTTCGCCTCTTCATATTTGATATAATAAGGCAATGCTCTACCGTATTTAAGGTTTTCATAGTACATATCACCATTCTTTTTCAGAACTTTAGATGATATTTTTTGGCTATGACCGACCAATGTAAAACTAAAAATGGATACAGTAATTAAAAATATTTGTCTCCAGTACATAAATAAATTATTTTTCTTCGCTAACAGCCCTTTGCTGTTCGATGATTTTTTTTTTAGAACGGTTCTATTAAATTTATAGACGTTTTTTTTATTAATCTGTTACAAATATCGGAAGTTTCAGCAATTATCTAAACTTTAATTACAATTGACAGCAGCGATAAAAGGCACTTCATCTCTATATTAAAGGTAGGCTGTCCAAAATCAAAGGTTTTGACTAAAAAAGCTCGTTGGATTTTTAATGTAAAAACACTACGAAAAAATAATGTGCAAAACCTCTAATTTTGAACAGCCTATATTAAAGGTATTTGATATTCATTTTTATAAACGTAAGAATAGAAAAAAAATGTTTGTTTCTATTTTTTTATTTGACAAAACAAACAAAAGCGCAATGAAATGAACTTACTAGCTAATAAGTAGTGAGTAAATGGTAGAGGCAGCACCGTTTTTTTTATGCTGATTTTTGGTGTGGCAGTAGTTTATATAAATAGATTTCTAGTTTTCTGACCTCACGCCTTCTTTGAAGGATTATCCTTAATAAAAGCTCCCCAGCCAGAGTATTTCTTTTTGCCGCCAAGCACGCTACTCGACCTAAAATAATGGCATACCGCCACGCCTAACGCATCGGAAGAATCTAAGTATTCTTGCTTTATTTTTCTTTTAAAAATACTTTGAAGCATGGCTGCTACTTGCTCCTTCGAGGCTCTGCCGCTTCCCGTTACAGCTTGCTTGATTTCTCTAGGGGCGTATTCCTCAAGGCTCAATCCTTTAGAAATGCCTGCTGCCATCGCTACGCCTTGCGCCCGACCGAGCTTGAGCATGGATTGCACGTTTTTTCCATAGAATGGTGCTTCTAAAGCCATTTCGGTAGGTTTATATTTTTCGATGACCAGTTGCAATTCATCAAAAATATGTTTGAGTTTGGCACTATGACCTTCCAAATGTTTCATGTACAATACTCCCATTTCTATGATAAAGAGTTCCTTCCCTTGTATTTCGAGTACTGCGAAGCCCATAATATTGGTGCCTGGGTCTACGCCTAAAATTCTTCTATAACTGTTTGATTCTTTGATAATGTAACGGTTGAGTGTGCGCAAAATTCCGATTTTTGTTCGGATGCTGCGTTAATTTAAGTGTATAAAATTACATCGTTTGGAAACAAAAACAAATATTTTGAACAAAAATGTTTCAAAAATACCCGTCGTTTATTAATTCAATCCGTCAGATGAAGAACTTCTACTTTCAAATAATTGATATTTGATTAGATTTGCACCCGTAAATAGAATGTAATTTTTTTTTAAAAAAAACTATTTATAATATTATTCGTAAATAGGTCGGCTTTCAACAATCAAGCAATCAATCAATCACAACAACCTCCAAAAGCATTTTTTATATCAATACATGAAATCATTAACTCTGATATATCAGCGTGTGCAGAATATTCCGCTTTTAAAAAATAAATACCTCAACTTTGTACTCAAAGTGCTTATCGTATTAGGGATTGCTTACGCTTTGTACCGCCGTATAGCTAGAGAAGAGCAATTGGATGAAATGCTCGAAAATGTATATAGCTACCTGACTTTTCCGAATATATATTTCCTAATTGGGGCTATTGTATTGATGCCTTTTCTGTGGTGGGCGGAGAGTTATAGATGGCTTGTGCTGGTCAGGCGCATCGTAAAGCCCTCTTCGGCTACGCTAAAAAAATCTTTTGAAGCCATGATTTCGGGGCAAACGCTCGGAATGTTTGTGCCTTATCGAATTGGTAAAATTGGCGGGCGCATTATTCTTTACGAAAGTAAAAAGAAAATCGAACTCCTCATTATCAATCATTTCGATGGGGAATCGCTCAAACTTTTCGTTGACATTTACGGGATGGTGGGCGCAATATACGTCATGCACACTTTCTTAGGGTGGGAAGCATGGATGCTGGTAGGCTTGAGTATTCTGACGCTCGGCTTTATTCTTTTGCGCATCTATTTATATTATAATGTAAGGGTATTAATCAACTGGCTCAGTCGGTTTAAAATACGAAAAGGCATTATCCGAAAGGCTCGGCTATTGGAAGATTATACCACCAAAGAGCTTTGGATAGTCATGCGTACATCGGGGCTTCGTATCTTGCTCAATTTTTTACAATATTATCTTTTGCTTCATTTTTTCCACATCGAAGTGCCTTTTGTGGAAGCCTTATTATTGATAAGTGCGATTTATTTTTTCATTGGCAATTTGCCGCTTCCTGCGCTTGCGGGACTATTCGCACGCATTCAAGTTTCTTTGTTTATTTGGACGCATTACTCCGATAATGTAATAAGCATGAGTAGCATTCCGTTGGTATTATGGGTTTTAAATTCATTATTGCCAGCATTGGTCGGTACTTATATATTAGTCAATACCAATTTGGCTAAAAATATAAGAAACTTTAAAAATGACTAACGCTATTTCAACACACCGCATTTTTACTATTTGGGTAGTAGCCTTACTTTGTTCTTCATTTATTATTACGGAGTCGCCAAAGCCTTACACGCATTGCGCCATCGAAAATACCGCATTCAAAAGCGGCGAACGACTGACGCACAAAGTGTATTATAATTGGAATTTCGTTTGGATGGGTGCAGGCGAAACCGTTTCTAACGTTACCAACTTAGGCAATCAATACAAAATAGACATTACTGGTAAGACCTACCCTTCCTACGATTGGTTTTATAGAATCAGAGATTATTATGAGGTGAAAGTGAATAAGGAATCACTCTTGCCAACGATTAGTTTTCGCAACATCGAAGAGGGCGGCTACAAACTATACGACAAAGTATATATTGACCAAAATAAACAAAAAGCCACCTCTGAGCGTGGCAAAACCAAAGATGAAGCCATCAAGCATACCTTCGATGTAGATGCTTGCATTCACGATATTGTTTCTATGGTTTATTTTTTTAGAAATGTAGATTATCACAGTTATGAAAAGGGCAAGGCATTTCCGATGAAAATATTCATGGATAGGAAAGTATGGAATTTACGACTTGAGTATAAAGGCAAAAAACGCATTCACATCCGAGATAAAGGCAAGTTTAATGCCCTCGAATTGTCTTGCAAAGTGACCGCAGGAGAGCTTTTTGATGAAAATTCTTCGGTGACTATTTGGGTATCGGATGATGAAAATCGAGTGCCTTTACAAGCCAAACTGGAGCTTGCCATCGGCTCTATCAAAATCGTATTGAAGGATTATAAAGGACTAAAACACCCCCTAACTTCAAAAATCAAGAAGTAGTTTTAGAATCAAAAAGCGTTAGTACTCTTGGGTACTAACGCTTTTTGATTCCATTTTTTGAGTTGGTTATTCTAAAAAGCAATATTCATTACTTTAAACTTCATTACGCCTCTAGGCGTAGCAACTTCGGCAACCTCTCCCACGGCTTTGCCCAAAAGTCCGATGCCATAAGGCGAAGTCACAGAAATTTTCTTTTCTTTTAAATTTGCTTCTGTTTCAGAGACCAATTGATAAGTAAACTCCTTCTTATTCACTAAGTTTTGAATGGTTACTTTTGAAAAAACTACTACTTTGGAGGTATCTAAGGTAGAAGTATCTAATACACGAGCATTGGAAAGCACCTTTTCCATCTCGTTTATTTTTAATTCTAATAAGCCTTGCGCATCTTTAGCCGCATCATATTCCGCATTTTCAGACAAGTCTCCCTTCTCTCTGGCTTCTGCTATGGCTTTGGCGGCATCCCATCTTCCTACTGTTTTTAGATGTTCCAGTTCGTTTTTGAGCTTTTCCAATCCCTCTTTTGACAAATATTCGTATGCCATAATTCTCTCATTTTTATGATAAAATCCCAAAATGAAGACAAAGAACCACCTATTAACTCGCTGGATTATTATTAAAATATGATAACATAAAAAGAACAGGCTTTCAATGATATGAAGTGAAGCCTTAATACTGAATAAGTATTCTTTTTATAGTAATCGTATCTTTCATTTTAATAATAATTCGGATTAAGTTAATAACCGTTCTTTGTCCTAAAAATTGGTTTGAAAATATTATTTCTTATTCGCAAAGTAGCGGAATCATTTTGTAGCTGTTCATTATCAATTAGTTATGACTTGCTATTGAGTTCTGCGAATAAAGATTATTAAGAAAAAGAGAAGAACGCTTTAAGATGCTATGCTCCAAAACGTTCTTCCCTTTCAGTAAATATATAATATAATACGTAATAATCAAAGGATTTGTTCTTTTCTATTTCGTTTATTTTTCAAAAAACGCCCAATTTTCCTCCAGCTAAGCCATTTCTCTAGCGTCTTCCATTCAAAATTGATAAACACCACGCCTGTCAGCATGATAGCCGCTGCCACAATGGACTGAAGCGTGATTAATTCATCCAGAAACCACCAACCTAACAATAGGGCTATTACTGGATTTACGTAAGTAGTAGTGGCTACTTTTTCGGGTGTTGTTTTTTGCAAGAGATAATTAAATGCTATAAAAACGATAAGCCCACCAAAAATAATCAATATTGCTACCGACCACCAAGTAATCATTTTCAAGCTATCCCATGCTACTTCGCTCGGATTTTCCATCAAAAAACTCAATGCAAACGCCATTGCTCCGCCTGATAGCAATTGATAAGCAGTACTCGTGAGAGAAGATTTGGGCAAGTCGCCTTTGTTTACAAAAATAGTCGCATACGCCCACACGAAAAGACTCATCGTAATCACCGCTACTGCCAGCCATTGGTCAGGTGTTGCCAATATTTGGTCTTGACTAATCAGCAAATACGCTCCTATCAATCCTAAAAACACACCCAAAAAAGAACTATTTGACGGGCGTTTTTTATTGAGCAACCAGACCATATTTACCGTAATCAGTGGCTGAGTAGCTACTAGCAATGCCGTAAAACCCGAATCCATGCGCACCAAACTCCAAGCCATGCCACAAGACCCCAATCCTATGAACAATACTCCTACTATCAGCGCATTTTTAATTTGATTTTTGGTGGCTTTGTGATTCGATTTCCAAAGTCCTAATAAACCGAATAGAATAAGAGACGAAGCAAGATATCGAAGTCCTGACACAAAAAAGGGCGGAATCTCTTCCACCGCATAGGTTATAAACATATACGTAGAACCCCAAACTACGTAAACAGTTAAAAAACAGAGCGGAATAAGAAATTTTGATTGTAAAATACTGGACATTGTAGCTTCATTTTATGAGCTGCAAATGTAAGAGAATTAATTACTTCCTTTCTTTCTTAATATCGAATATCGTGTTTCAAAAATAAGTTAATCTTTTCTCCAATGCCGGCTTGCCCCATTGTACTTTGGTTTTCAATGTAAATAAGGCAGCAAGCTACCTTGGAGTATATAAACAAACTTTTGAAACAGTGTATTAAAACTCATCAAACAATAAATTATACAACTCTTCTACTTTTCCAACTGCTGTTACTTCTATCTCGTAGCTATCCAAATCTAGGCCTTTTAAGTTATATTTTGATATAAAAATCTGTTTGAAACCTAGCCTTGCCGCTTCTTGAATCCGTTGGTCTATCCGATTGACGGCTCTTATTTCGCCTGAAAGTCCGACTTCGCCAGCAAAACAAATATCATTAGAAACGGTAATGTCCTCTAAGGAAGAAATCAGCGCACTGACAATGGATAAATCTATGGCGGGGTCATCTACTTTGATGCCGCCAGCGATATTCAAAAACACGTCATTTGCTCCAAACTGAAAACCGCATCGCTTTTCGAGTACTGCCAATAGCTTACTCATTCGTCGCTAATCGAAGCCGGTTGCAGAGCGTTGAGGTGTGCCATACACGGCTGTGCTGACGAGTGCTTGCGTTTCGATAAGCATCGGGCGCATTCCTTCTAACATTGCTGCTACGGTCGAGCCGCTGAGTTCTTCGTCATTTTGAGATAACAGCAATTCGGAAGGGTTCGAGACTTCTCGCAGTCCGTCGGCTTGCATTTCGTAAATTCCCATTTCAGCCGTTGAGCCAAACCGATTTTTTACCGTTCGGAGTATTCGATAGGTATGATGGCGGTCGCCTTCAAATTGTAAAACAGCATCTACGATATGCTCTAGCAGTTTTGGTCCAGCTATTGAGCCATCTTTGGTAATGTGTCCGATAATAAAAACGGGGATATTCGTTTCTTTGGCGAAACGCTGCAAATCGCCAGCGCACTCTCGAATCTGCGAAACACTGCCTGGCGTGGATTCGATATGAGGCGAAGCTAAAGTCTGAATGGAGTCAATGATAATGAGTTGCGGCTCAAGGTTTTGGGCTTGCGTAAGTATTTTAGAAACGTTGGTTTCGGTGAGGATATAGGTTTTATTGTCGCCTTGTACGCCAATTCTATCTGCTCGCATTTTGATTTGCTCTTCGCTCTCTTCGCCCGAGACATAGAGGATTTTAAGCGGTACAGTAAGTGCCAATTGTAGCATCAGGGTAGATTTTCCGATGCCGGGCTGCCCCCCAATAAGCACCAACGAGCCAGCTACGATTCCTCCGCCTAGCACTCGATTAAATTCAGCATCGGGCGTAGGCACACGGGGCGTATCGCCAGCTACTATTTCTGGAATCCTAACGGGGATTATTTTTTTTTGCTTGTCGTCTTTTCGCCAAAGTTGTTTTCGTTCCGTTTTGGTTTCCGCCTCTTTTACTATTATTTCTTCTACATAGGTATTCCATTCGCCACAAGAGTTGCATTTTCCCATCCATTTAGGCGAAGTTGCACCACAACCAGTACACGCAAATATTTTTCTAACTTTTGCCATTTCTAATTTTGTTCAGATGTTTCCTTGTTTCTTAACGTTTAGCGATACGATTACTCGAAATTTGTTTTTGGCGGGTAGCTTTAAATCTTTCCACGTCAGTGTTTCTCAATTCTCGATGTTTGGTCGCTCTGCCTTGCACTCTCGCTCGCCACTTTTTCCAATTATTGATATGCAAAGATTGACGCATTAGCTTAATGACATCGCCTTCGGGCAAGCCAAATTGTTCTTTAATGGCATCAAAGGGCGTTCTATCTTCCCATGCCATGCCTATTATTCTATCTTTATCTCTATCCGTTAGGTTGTATTTTTTGACAATATTCATATAGGCTGATTTATTGTTTGATTTTTTGTTAAAAATATACTCTATGAGGCAGGTCTCGTTGTTACTATCTGCGCTTCTTCCAAACAACAAGTATCTTTAGTTTTCGTTTAGAAATGAAAAAAATAGACTAACATTGCGAAATTTCGCTTTTTATACATATTTTCGTTTTCGTTTGAAAAACTCCAAACCACTAAGAATTTTTCCTAATAGTCATTTAATTCAGCTACCACCACTTTTTTGCGGTTGGTAGCTATTTTTTTTTGCGTCTTTCGTGATGCTAAAAACATCTTTAAAAAAGTAAAAATATAGCCTTAAAATATTCCTATGTGCCTATTGTGCCTGCCTGTCGGCAGACAAGTTTTAATATTTTTTTGCGTTTTGAGGTTATCGAAGCATTTTCTAACTCCATTTTTCTAATCTTTTCTCTAGCTCTTCCACTTTTGCAAAGGCCTCCCAGCGTCGATAAGCCTCAATGGCTTTTTTCATATTTTCCATTGCTTTGGTAGGATTATCAATTGAATAATAAAATTCAGCCGTCAGTTCTCTAATAATGGCTACTTCATTGATAAAATCTTCCTTTTCTGCCAAAAGAATGGCTTCTTCGTACAGAACAGCCGCTTTTTTTACATCATTGTTGATTCGTTTTGTTTCAGCATCCAATAGCTTATACTTATGCAAATAGTTTTCGTGAACTTGATTGCCCCATTGTTGGAAGAGTTGGGTGTATTTTTGCAATTTTGACTTTACTCGGCTACGGTTAAAGGCTATTGTCGTACTATCTTTTCCTAACAATTGTGCTATCACCAAACCCCAATAAAAATAAAACATCCTGAGTACATACGAACCTAAAGAACTATACGAATATTTATCCGCTTGAAGAGCGTATTGATAGGCAGCTTCATTATCTCGAAGCAAAAAAGCATACATCATTTGATTAAAATAATAACCAAACAACACGGGAGCATCATTTTTATTTTTCGATAATTCCGTCATTAACGCTTCGTCGTATTTATATTTTCGAGTAGCGTTTTTTGATGCGGGTTCGTGTATTTTTTGGTAAGTCTCCATGTATAATGCCAAATGAGGAAAAGAGATTTGCAACCTCAACGCCTCTATCTTTTTGGCATATTTCTCCATTAGTCTTAGGACTTTACTCAGCGGTTCGCCTGCAAAAAAATGAAAATAACCACTCGTAAAAGCTATATAAAAAGTATAACTAAGGTTGCCCGTTTCTATGCTTTTCCCATAAGATTGATGGACATTTTCCAACGCCTTTTTGATGTTTTGATGTCCGTGATGCAAAAAACTATACCTGATTAAGTCTGCATAGGGCTGCTGCTGAACGCCATTATACTTTGCTATCATTGCCGTCTGAAACTCTCCAAACTGATAGGCTTTTTTATAATTTTTAAATACGATACTTTGCATCAAAGCATAGCCGCCAAACGGAATAATAGCATCGGCAGAATTGCCATATTTTAGGCTTGCTTCTATGCCTTTCATGGTAAAATAGGGCAATATTTCGCTTTTTGAAAAATAAACGGATACGCTGATTGCTCGCATAATACGCAATATCGCCATCGCTTCTTTATTCTTCATTGGTGGAGCTTTCAGCAGGCGAGCAGGCGATTTGCCTAGCATCAGCCACTGCATTCTTGCCAATGCCTTTAGCGTTTGGAGTTTGTTGATTTTTATATCCAAATTCAATCCCAAATCATTTAGGTATTTAAAACCTAAATCCAATGCTTTATCAAAATGATGGTGCGTAGAATAAGCCTGTATGGCAGATTCGTAGGCCTCTACGGCATCTACTGGCGTTTTTACATTTTTAACAATATTGTCCAAGCGAGCTTGAAATTTTCCAAAATCGCCGTTCATGTACTCCGCTTCCATGATTTGCGTATGCAGTGCCAAAGTTAAATCATAATCTCTGCGCCAACTATCGTCATAAATCAAATCAATGCCTGCTTCAAAATACTTTAGGGCAGCTTCTTTGGCGGCTATTCTGGTAGATTTTATTCCCGCAGTCAGATTGAGCAATCCTAATTGGCTTTTTTCTACCTTACTATTAATAAAAGCAATGCCCTTATTCCAGTGATTTAACGTAATAAAAACATCTTCGGCAGGTATATTTTCGGCAGATGCTAAGTTTTCGATTTTATATTTTCGGTGCAATTGACTAAAGAGTAATCGTCCGATATGCAAATGCACTTTTTTCTTAAACCCTTTACTATTCAAGCTATTCACGGCTTGATGCACTCTATCATGCACAAAGTGATAGCTTTCGCCTTCTTTTAGAAGGATGCCTTCGTTTATTGCTTTTTCTAAATGAAAATAAGTAGCGTTAAAAGCAGTATCGTAAGTATCCGTATAAATCCTATGGTAAATGGTTTTGAGCATTGCCAAATCAAAACGGCGACCTATACAGGAGGCTATTTTAAGCATTTCTTGGGTAGAGGCGGTTAATTCTTTCAGATTATCAATCATCAAATCCAGGACATCTTCGGTGAAGTTTATTTGCTTAATTTCTTCTATGTCCCAAAACCAAATCAACCGATAATTATCAAAAGTGATAAGCCCGTTATTATATAACTTGAGGAGTAGTTGGCGCACAAAAAATGGGTTGCCTTTGGTTTTTTGATGAATTAGATGCCCTATTTCTTTGGATTCTTCGGTGCTAATTTTTAGGCTATCTGCCACCAATTGATTGACCTCTGCGGCTGTAATGTTTTCTACATCTATTTTTAAAACCTTCTTTTTCGTATAAACTTCTCCATCCTCTTCAATATCTTTTATTATTTTCTGATGTTGATTGAGGTATTTTTCTTCTCCACGTATTGCACCAATAAACATAAAGTAATTCACCTCATTATCCAATACCATGCTTTTGAGTAGCATCATGGAGGCTTCATCTATCCATTGCAAGTCGTCTATAAATAGGATGAGCGGATGATGTTTGGTAGCAAATACGGACACTAGCCGTTCAAATGCAAAATGAAACCGATAGGTAGCTTCTCTTCCATTGATGTGAGGAACGTCAGGTTGCGTTCCTATGAGTTGCTCCAAAGAAGGAATAATATCTGTTAGAATTTTCCCAGTGCGGTCCATTGCTTTTTGCAATGATTTCTCCCAAACTAAGCGTTCTACTTTAGAGGTATTTTCTAGAATGTCTCTAATAATCGCCTCAAATGCTTGTATCACTGGATAATAAGGGATGTTTCTTTGCAGTTTGTCACACTTCCTCCTTGCAATACGCCTCGATAGGTCTTCAAACTCCAATCGACTCTCAAAAGCATCTATCAAAGAAGATTTTCCAGTACCCGAATATCCTTTGATTAGTACCACTTCAGTATCTCCTTCGATGATTTTCTGAAAGGAAGTAAGCAAGCTATCTAATTGAGAGGTTCTTCCGTATAGTTTGTTTGGAATTTGAAACCCAACATTACCTTCAATATGTTTTGTACTAGAAACAGACATAAAAAAAAATTAATAGATGAGCAATAACTGCCCATGAACACTTCATGGCGTAAAGCGTCGTCATTAACAGGGCTTTTCGCTCCCTGTTAATGACGCAGTAAAGGGACAAAAGAAAACAAATGATGATATAGCCTTACAACGCTAAAGTGCCTTCCCTTTCATCTGAAATATTATTTCCACCTTCTTCTTCATCCGAAGGGTTTTCATTTGTTTTTTCTTTATCATCTGCGGCTACTACCTCCACAGGTGTAGCAATTGTAGGTGGTTTTGGCAAGAAGTGTTGGTCAAATTTCACCAATGTACCCGCTAGTTGCTTGATTGCCACCTCTGGCGATTTCCAAAATTCAGACGACCAAACAGGCATATATTTAATATTGTATGCTTGAAGTTGAGCTTCTATTTCTCGCTCCCAAGAGTAGTCACCTTTTGGCGCACGCCAAAACGAGCCATCGCATTGCAATGCTATTAATGGCTGTCCGGGATGTATCGGTGCAATCAAAATATCTAAATCAATGCCGTCTAAGTGCTGATTGACTTGAAGCCTGCCCGCTTCCAAATAAGGCGAAAGAGCTTCTGCTACTTGATTTACGAACGAATCACTATTGTCAGGCGCAACGGGTTTTCCATTTTTCTTGTGCAACTCTTCCAAACGGCGATTAACTTCCGTTGGAACTTCTTTGTCGTCCTTTTCTACGGCTTCTGCATACATTAGCAAGTTGGCGAGTATGTGAACGCCCTTTGCTTGCGTGTTGTATTTTGCATAATGCTCGATGTAAGTTTGCGGAATTGACGACACAAAAATGATTTGCTTATGCCCTGCGGAGAGCATGGCGTTCAGCCCTTGCAAACCTTCCAGTTCGTTCAGTTCCAAAACATCATCACTAAATTCATTTCTCACATCCATCCCAAAAGTAGTCGCTACCATCATCACATCAAACTGGTGATTTTGCAAATCTCGGTAGTAATGCACATCTAAGCCGCTTTGTTCAAGATTCAATATGCGCTCGTTTCCAGCTATTTTTCGAGCTTTTATTTGAGCTATAAAATGGCTTATCAAGTTGCGTTGTTCTTTGGTCATACAAACAATACCTACTTTCGGATAACGTCCATTTTTATTTGGCTCAAGCTCATTCAGAAGGTGCAAAATATGTTCTGCTTCTTCTTTATTGATATTCTGATTAGGAATATAAACGCCCTCTATGGGCAAAAATCTTAAAGACTGCTCCACTTCGAGTTTTTGGCTCGGAAGTATTTTGATACGATGATTGTAAAATGCAGCATTCTGAAATGCCCAAATCTTTTCATCTATGTTGTGATGAGAAATAGGTAAATCAAACAACTCATAATCCGCTTGTTTTGCAAAAGTCAGCAAAGAAGCCGCCATCGTTTTACCAATGGTCAATTCGTTGCCCATGATTATTTGTTTTTGGCTGCGCCACAGTGCGCCTACTGCGTCTTCGGTCTGCACCGTTTCGGCATCGTCAATCACTACCACATCAAAATAATCTTTCAATGCAGGCAGCCATTCGCTTGCTACATTAGGTGTGGTGAGCAATACGGGAAACATGGTGGTCAAAGTCTCAAACTCGCTATCAAATAATACTTTGACATTAAATTCAAATAAAAAACTCGCTCTCGATTTTCCAAAAAAGGCATTATATAAAAATTTACTTTCTCTGCGAATGCGTCGAGGAATATTGACTTGATTGAGTTTCCAATGTTTCAATGCCTTTTTAGGCAAATAATCTCTTACTCGCTGATTCTGTTCGGCATACTCATCCAATGTTTTTTTGTCGGTAAGCAAATGCGCTCCGTAATGCTTATTCAGTAGGTTATAAAAATACCAACTGTTGAATGCAGCCAGCCAGTTTTGCGGTTTTGTAACGATTAAGGCTTTGGTCACTGCTTTTTGAGCATCGTTGAGCGAGAGCCAAAAGTTTGTCCAAAAATAATAGGCATCAAAATCTCGCAGATTGTATTGCAAGGTTTCGAGCGTTTCCGTCATTTCTTCGAGATATTCTCGTTTTTTAATCAGCGTATCGGCACTCGAATGAAAGTTTTTTTGATATAATCCGTAGCTATTAACACGCTCTAGCAAGTCAATAAATTCTTGGTTGAGCATATTGACATACGCCAAAAAATCAACGTTTGGATTGATATTTTCAGCGTCTAGTCGGTCTATTTCTTGTTGGATAATGTTGGGCGTACTCGCTTTCCAATCTTCCAATGATTGTTCAAAATCATCGAGGTGTTCGGTAAGTTTTTCAAATGACGTGCTGCTTTTTATTCTAGGAAACGAGTAAGCAAAATAGCGATGATTTTCAAATGCGCCTTGTATATCGCTGTATCCCGCTTTTACTTCTTTTTTCAGGTCGAGGATATTGGTGAGGCGTTTGGAAAATGCGCCAAATAGCTTCATTCGCATATTGCGCAATGCCCCCGATTTATTAAAATCATCACCGTATTGCTTCTGATAATCTTTAATATCTGCCCTAACTTCGCCTATTTTTCCTTTTAAATTTTGATAATAACGCTCGAACTGCCCATTGAGTTGGTCGCCATAGTTTTCGAGTTCTACTACAAATTTTTGGTAAACCGTAGCCACTTCTTTCAGTATGTTATCCAATGTATCGAAAGTGAAAGACTTGGCTTCTTCATGGTTTTTATCCGTCGAAATACCTTGATGCAACACCCTAAGCGGATGCTTCATCGTATTGATTTCCTGATAGAGTAGTTCCGCCCGTTCGATTTTAGCGGTAAGCGTATCATATTCTGACTTTGCAAACTTATAGTCCGATGTTTGCAAATGACTATTCAAGAGGTGTTTGCCTTCTATTTCTTGATTTTTGATAAATTCTCCGACAAGCTCTGTCCAAGTTGCTTTATCAAAAATGGGTTCGCTCAAGCTGCTATGCACCTTATCGAGCCTATTGCGCAAGCGGTTCATTCGGTTGAGCTGATGTTGCAAATCTTCTTCTTCGAACTGAGGCAATTTTCTCGCGCCTAGCGAATTTTGATAAATGGCTTCTATCAATTCGCCCTTTTGCTGATAAGGGTCAGACAGTACAAAAGTCAATTCGCCCAAGCCAATTTTATCCAATCCTCGTTGGACTTCTTTCAGGCCATTTACTTTATTAGAAATGATTAAAGTTCGTTTCTTATTCGCCAACAAGTTAGAAGCCAATGCGGCAATGGTGTGTGATTTTCCAGTGCCGTGCGCTCCCGTTACCGCTATTTTATCGTGTTCGTCTATGGCTTGCAGGATAGCTGTCTGATAGGGATTAGTAGGCAAAGCAGCATAATCATGGTTTCTGAATACAGGTGTTGGTTCATTTTTTTCAGCATCATTAGGCATAGTAGGTTGCGCCAAAGCCATATCTAATACGCTCATTGTTTTTGCATTTTTGGGATAAAAAAGCCCAAAAACACCCGAATAATGAATAGCTCCCGAAGCGTTGAGTAGTTCTTTGAGTTCGTCTTCTTCTGGTACGGGTACGGCATTAGTAGTTGCAATAGTGCCTTCAAAACCTACTTTCATGGCTATCTCATTGCAGATTTTCATGAGTTCCAGTTGCGAGACATGAAAGTTAGCCAAAGCGTCTTTGACCAAATCATTCAAATCCAAACCATACTCCGTTCTCAAATGATACATCAATAGTTGATTTGCTGTAATCGGGGCTTCCATTTTGCGCTCAATCAGCCAATCGCCCGGCTCTTCCTTGTCGGCTTTGAGCTCGAGTTGCCAAATAAAAATAGGCGCAGCCGTGTATTTATTCGGTTCGTCTTTATCTCTTTGAATAAACAAAGGATAGCCAAAGCCCAATACACTTGTGCCAAATTCTTGTTGGTGACTCGCATCTTCGTAATAGATGTGTTTTATTTTTTTAGCCAATGAAGGGACAGGGCTAATTTTGGTGCGAGCTGCTGATTTTTCAAGCAATTGAAATACCCATCTAGCGGGAAACTGCGTTTCGTTGGGTTGCAATTCTGTAAAATCAACTCGGTCAAGCTCGTCGTAGGGAATGGCATTCCAAAACAAGGATTGCTTGAGTTCGGTGGTCAAGTTTTCTTTCCAGACGGCTAATAATGTCTTGTCGTTAGTCATGGATAATAATGGTTTAATACATTTCTTTCTCATAAACCATTGACTATGAGAAAGTCTTAAACTACTTCGCTATTTTTTAGAATAAAGGCTATTCCAAACATATAAATATAGAAAAAATATAATGGATAGGAAGAAAAGTGACAAGGTTTTTTGAGTTTTGAATTTTGGGCTGTTGTTTTTTGAAAAGGCGCAAAAGACAACAAGAGACAAAGCGTAATCGTAAAAATACTGCTACTTGCAGCAAATTTACCCACTGCTACACGCCTTCTTCTCGTTGTTTTCTTCTAAATTTATTCAAAAATCCCAAGCGTCTTTTTTGGCTCAATTTGCTTTGAAACCTCAAAAATTCATTCATTCCCTTTGCGTCAATAATCCCTAGCAGTTCGCCTGCCTCGTTTTTTACAATAAAATCCGAAAGTTCCTCTTCTTGCATCCTTTCAAATAGCGTGCTTACATTCGTAGAAGGATGAATAATGGCTACTCGACTGGAGGCATATTCTAATATATTGGTTGATAAATCATTGGCTTTTAATGCTCTAATCAGCGAACCTCTAGTCAATACGCCCATAAATTCGCCGTTCTCATCAGTGATAATATAATCGCCTGCGGGGTCTTTCATGAGCATTTCGCCAGCTTCTTGAATGGTAGCGGTAAACGGGAAAGTGGTAAATTGAGTGCGCATCAAATCGTTGGCAATGTACTGCTTTAAGGTTTCGCCCATTTTTACGTGTCGATATTCGCCCGTAGCGGAAATAAAAACAAATACTCCAATAACCGATAGCATGAAATATTTATAATCATAAGCGGCATAAGCAATAAAACCGAGTGCGGTGACTTGTCCTAAAAGAGACGCTATTCTTGTAGCTCTGAGCCTTGAAAAGCGCATGGAGAGTAACGACCTAAAAATGCGTCCGCCATCCATTGGGAAGGCTGGTATGAGATTGAAAAGAATTAAGGTGATGTTTAGCAAAGTCAGCCCAACTAAAAATTCGGTAAGGCTGCCGATATTTGCAAAATTGAAATTGTCTAAATCCAGTTTGCCTTCTATTAAGTATAACGATAAACTAATCACTGCGGCTATCACTACATTGACCATTGGGCCAGCAATGGCTACTACAAATTCTTGAATGGGCTGCGTTGGCAATTTGGTTAGGCGTGCTACACCGCCTATGGGCGAAATGATAATATCTATGGTATTTACGTTGTACCGTCTGGCGGCAAATGCGTGTCCGAGTTCGTGTAAAATCACGCAAACAAATAGCGCAATGACAAAGCCTGAAACTATCAACATATTTTCAACCCCCGTTACTCGCAACTGAAATAGCACCCAGACAAACAACAAAGGGAAAGTCCAATGTATCTTCAAGGGAATACCGCTGATGCTCAATATTTGAAATGACCTACCCATGTATTTTTGTTCTTTTTTGTAAAATATGATAAAGGGGTAACAAACATACAATCAATTATGTTATCCAGCCTTATATAAATGCTTCTTTTTATTCGATGAAAAACATTCACTAGCTTTGAATAGTTATGAAAGTTGTTTTTAAAATCTAATTTCTAAAATCTAGTTTTCCATGAAAAAAATATTTTTACTACTTGGCTTTTTATCCATCGCTCAACTTTCGATGGCGCAATGGGATAGCATACAAATCACGGCTACTCCAATCAATGATAGCTTGTATATGCTGCAAGGTAGAGGCGGCAATATAGGCATTAGTATTGGCGAAGATGGTGTTTTTATGATTGATGCGCAATTTGCACCGCTATCCGATAAGATTTTAGCCAAAATCAAGGAACTGACTGACAAGCCTTTGAAATTTTTATTCAATACGCATTGGCACGGCGACCACACTGGCGGCAATGAAAACATCAATAAGGCGGGCGCAATCATCGTAGCTCACAAGAATGTGTATCAGCGAATGAGTACCGACCAGTTTATGAAATCGTTTGGGCGAAAAGTGAAGGCTTCGCCAAAGGGCGCATTGCCTGTTGTGACGTTTGATAAGGATATGTCTTTCCATTTTAATGGCGAGGATATTATGGCTTTTCATTTCCATACGGGCGCACATACGGACGGCGACGCTATTGTTTATTTTGCTAATAGCAATGTCATTCATACGGGCGATACTTACTTCAATGGTCGTTATCCGTTTATAGATATTGGCTCTGGTGGCTCAATAGATGGGATTATTGAGGTTTGTAATAACGTATTGATGTTGGCGGATGATGAAACGGTTATCATACCAGGACATGGCGATTTGTCGAATAAAAAAGAACTCACGGCTTATCGAGATGTTTTGATGATAATTCGTGACCGTGTGCAAACGCAAATTAAAGCTGGAAAAACGCTTGCCGAAATCAAAGAAATGAATTTGAGTAAGGATTATGATGAAAAATATGGCAAAAATTTTATCAAACCTGAACGGATGATTGAGAGCGTTTATAAAAGTTTGGTGGAGTAGGAGATTTATTATTGCATTGCTGCATTGTTGAATGAATAATTATTCAGCTCGCTGAATAATGGAATGGGAACGCAGATAACACAGATTGCTGCGCAATACGCAGATTATCGCAGATTATCGCAGATTATTTTGTATCGTCTGCGATAGCTATCTAGATGTGTTATATACCTTCCCATTTCCCTATTTTGCGTCAGCAAAATTTATTCGTGTGGAATAATTAACCATGAAGCAATG
>CALOED010000283.1:0-13627 GCA_942492005.1 uncultured Saprospiraceae bacterium | reverse complement strand
TGAGCTATTTTTTTACAAATCGCTAAGCCCAATCCCGTGCCTTCTATCTCATTATTGGTGTGCAATCGTTTAAACATTTCAAAAACTTGGCCTTGAAATGCCTCTGGGATGCCCATACCGTTATCTTTGAATTTTATAATATGGTGTGTTGGCGTTTCTTCTGACGTAATTTCGACAGTAGGTTGGGCGGATTCGTTGTATTTGATGCCGTTTTCGATAAGATTTTGGAATACCAAAGTCAGTAAAAATTCATTGCCAATAATGACCGACATAACATCGCTAACGAAAATTTGAGCATTTTTTTCTATAATAAACGATTTGATTTGTTGCAAGACCTTACCAATGAGTTCGTTCGTTTCTATTGCTTCAAATTGCAAGTTAGATTCGTTTTTGATTTTAGAATATTCCAAAATATCCGTAATCAGAAAGTGCATTTGTTTTGCTCCTGTTTTGGCATAAGAGAGGTATTCTTCGCTTCGAGGGTCGAGGTTTTCGTTCTTTTTCAATCGCTTTTCTAATAATCCCAAAAAACTCACAATATTTCTAAGCGGTGTTTTGAGGTCGTGAGAAGCCACATAAGTAAATTTTTCCAATTCTTGATAGGCGAGTTCCAGTTCCTGGTTGTTTTTTTTCAACGAAACCAACAACTCTTGTGATTTGTCTTCCGCTTTTTTATGCAAATTTCGATAAACTTGCACCACCATAGCAATAACCACAACACAGCCCACAAAAAAAACGGCTCTTAATAAAACTAAAGCCTCTCCGTCAGTAACGATACTTCCAAAAATGGCCACATAAGCCAAAGCAGATAAATAGTAAATAACCAAAAGCGACAATAAAATGATTTGCGTTCGGAGTTCGTCATGGAAAAAAACAATAGTAACAACAAAGAGTAAAAAAACATATTCGCCCTCAAAGGACGCACCATATATTATCATAGCACCTGCCAACCACATCGGGCAAAGCACATTGATGGCATATCGGGCAAGGTGATATTTTTTGGCGGCATGAAATATCAAAGCTAAAGCAACCGCAATACCAAAGCCTATCACCAAAAGAAAGGAATGAATATAACGTGTATCCATCGTCAATCCAACGAAAACAAGACCTATCAATAATGCTCCTGCGGCTTGATTGAGCAGTCGGATTTTCCGAATTTCGTTTTCAGAAAGTCCATCAACTACACCGTTATTGGAGAGTTTGTTCCAAATTTTATTTAAGTATTCTTGTATTTTCATTTTGTTTTTCCCCTAGGTTAAAGACTAATATAGCAGCGCAGATTATTATACAAGATTAAAACACATTGGCACATAGTTTTTATCTTTTCACAAAAAATGTATAATAATATGATAACGTCTTTTGATTTATATTTTATTGGGAAGTGTTTTCATACTCATAATATACCTTCGATTGCTTCATGGATAAAAATAATATTTTATCGGCGGAAAATGATTTATCTATAAGTTTGGGTCCGAAACGGTTTTGCGCGAGTAAATAAAGAGTAATATTGGCCTTTACGACAATTAATCCGCCATCCTATTTCACATCAATATCCACATAGACGGGCAAATGGTCGCTAAAACCACCATAATAATTCGGGCCGCCGTAGGTTCGGTTGGGCATACTTCCATTTCGAGGATCTTTATACATCATCCAATCTTGCTGAAAAATGGTAGCCCCATCAAATTTTACTGCCGCATCAGCCGCAAAGAAATTGTCTGAAAGAATAATTTGGTCGAGCATATTCCAGTTGCCCCGATAGTTGTAAGAGCCTTTTTCTTCTTTATCGAATGCCGCAAAACAATTCACCAACTCTCGTGGCGTATCGGTATCTTTCTCTACCGCTTTAGTGCTTTGGTAATCGCTGTTGTTCATCCGTTTCGTCGTTAAAATCGCTTATGATTACGATTCTAGCGTTTTCATCATCTAATAATACTTTATCAATTTGCATTCTCAACCGTTCCGCCACATACATTCGTTTTTGGGTTCGCTGGCTTTCAAACCACCTCTTCGAGAAGCCTAAATGGTTCACGAAAATATGTAAAGTCGTTGCGCCATCCATTTTGCCTTCATGTGCAACAAGTCCCTCGTGGGTGTATTTTTCATTGCCAATCACCGAGCGAGGAAACTCAATAATGGTATTTTCTCTTTTCTACTTCAAAGCGATTTTTGTCATACATCAACGCCACATCAATGCCTCGATAATCATTCGATTCCTTGTGAGCTACCCCATAATTTCCTGCTGAAATATTTTTATTCGCCGCCAAATCCAACAAAACTTGCTCGTTTTCTACTTCACAAACACCCAAAAAAGTGGGGTTGCCCATAGCACTAATCACCTTGCTGAGTTGGTCAAGTTTTTTATTGTACCGCTCTTCTGTCCATTTATTTTTGCCATCAGGCGTAAACTCTTCGTCGGGTTTGTTCGGGTCGTCTTTGATGTCAAATAGGTTTTCAACATTGTAAAATCCTATTCTAAAATCTTCGCCGCTCGCTTCTACACGCTTCTCCGTCGGTTTTTTAGATGTCGCATTGTTGGACGCATCGCATCCAAATAAGCCAATAATTGCTATTGTAATGAGTATTAATTGTTTTTTCATTCTTTTTTTATTTTTTATAAATACGGGTTCTTTCACAATTTTTGCCCGAAAGGTAGAATTATTCGTCCAATGATGGCTTGCCCCATTGGATGAGTTGGCAAAAATTATCAAAAAGCCTAAATACGTTTGTGCAAATCTAATTCTAAAATTTCACACGATATATTTTACTACTGGTTTTATTCTTTGGAGGTGTCAATGAATAAATATTTATTTTCTATAAATGATAAAATGAAACATTCGTGCGTTATATTTCAAAAAAAAATCCAAATGAAAAACTTTCTCTTTGGCTCTCTGAGCATTCTACTATTTTTAACATTTAGCCATTCGTCCTTGCAATGGCTATCGAATTACGACGAAGCAATTAGCCGTTCTTCTTCGGAAAACAAACCCATTTTGTTGGTTTTTTCGGGTTCTGACTGGTGCAAACCCTGCATCCGATTGGAGCAGCAAGTATTTGAAACCGATACTTTTCAGGCTTACGCCAAAGAGCATTTAGTATTGCTCAAAGCTGATTTTCCTCGCAAACGCAAGAATAAACTTTCCAAATCCCAGCAACAACACAACGAAAACCTAGCTGAAAAATACAATAAAACAGGGCAATTTCCCTTCGTCATCCTTTTGGATAAAAATGGAAAAATCCTCGAAAATATCAGCACCAACGTCAGCGAACCCCGTGCGTTTCTTAAACAGATTTTGGGCAAGCCAAAATAAACACGTATTGGCGTGGATTGAAACCTGCCTGACGGCTGAAAGGCTGTTATAAATCCACGCTTCTGTTCATTTTTTAGCTGCTCAAAAAACAAATTCAGTAGGCAGTATTTTCGTTGTTTTATAAATAGTGGCTCTTTGACATTTTTTGCCAAAAGATTGAAATTTCAATCCAATGTGGTTTTAACCCATTGTTTACCAATTAATTAAGACAATGGGTTAAAACCACATTGGACGAAAATGCAAAAATTGTCAAAGAACCTAAATAGTATTGCTCATTCAAAAAAAAAATCATCATGCAACACCTAACATTAGAAGAATTGGAAGCAGGTTTAGATAATATTTTGCAATCGCCGAAGAAAGTCGGCAAACTCGAATTAATCGTTCGACGACCTGATGTGAACGAACGAGAAATTTTAGCGCTTGGAGAATTTGATACCGAACTCGGACTAATCGGCGATAACTGGAGCAAGCGGCCGAGCTCTCGAACGCCTGACCGCAGCCCACATCCGCAGATGCAAATCAATATTATGAATAGCCGCTGCATCGGACTAATCGCCCAAAGCCGTCACCGTTGGCAGTTGGCAGGCGACCAATTGTATGCCGATATGGATTTAAGCAAGGCAAATTTGCCGCCCGGCACTCGTTTGAGTATTGGTACGGCTATTTTGGAAGTGACCGAACAACCGCACACGGGTTGCAAAAAATTTGCAGAACGTTTTGGAATAGAGGCGATGAAATTTATCAGTTCCGAACGTGGTAAAGCCCTGAATCTAAGAGGTATCAACGCTAAAGTCATTGAAGCAGGAACCGCCCGAGTAGGCGATTTTATTGTAAAAGTGGAGCGATAGTGGTTTTCTAGCGTGGGCGTGGATAAGGCCTGCCTGACGGCAGGCGATACTTGTCTGTCGGTAGACAGATTCTAAACCTACTATGATAAGTTTGTTTTGGGCAAGCCCAAAATCTGTATGATATTATTTTGTATAGTAGTATGGAAAAGCGTATAATATTCTGCTGCCAGTCCGTTTATATATTTCTATTAAAAACTACTCTACTGACTACTAGCCAAGCTAGGCTATGGACTAGCAGCAATAAAAAAGCTACCACTATCAGTCCAAAGACCAATAGCGGTAGCTTTCCAAAAAATCATCAACAACTGCAAACTGCCAACTGCCAACTAAATTACTGCTTCACAAATTTCTTATTCACCACTCCAGTAGGTGTTTCCATAGAGATGATGTAGAAACCAGCATTCAAATCAGATACATCCAATACATCGCCTTGACGGAAATTTTGAATATCTCTTACTACTGCGCCATTCACCGATATGATTTTGATTGCGGTAATATTCGCTTCTGTTCTGATATTCAAAACGCCGTTCGTCGGGTTCGGGAATAGAGCGATACCAGCCGACAATTCTTCGTCGATGTCGTGTTCTTCTATCACAGGAGCATTTCCAAGCGGCGTAATCGTGTTGCTGCTCAACATAGAACCAGCTAAGAAACCGCCTGCATTGACACCCGTAATTTTCACTTTATCAATGTAAATATGGTCAGAATTTCCACTTGCGTCACAACGGAAACGGAACTGAGTATTGGAACTAAAGGCATAATCATTGCTACTCAAAGTAACCGTAGCGGTATAGAAGCCATCATTCTCAAAGCTAGTTCCTCTAGCATAAGCCGCTGCTGTTGTCCAACCAGAACCAGTATTGATTTGTACCCAAAAATCTTCGTTGTTTTCCATACTCCAAGCGTAGAAATAAAATTCAACTTCCACTTGTGAATAACAGCTTACATCATGAGCAGGAGAAGTCATCACAGATGAACTCGTATTGTCACGAAGACGGATAGAGAAACTGCCATCGTAAGAGCGAGAACCCGAATAACGAGCGCAGTCAGAACCGCCATCAGCCCAACCATCCCAGCCGCCTTCGAAGCTGTCGTCTGATAAAACAGTGGTTTGGCAACCGCCGCCACCGCCGCCAGTCGTCGTCACATTGATAGCAGCACTTGCCGAAGATTCGTTGCCGGCAGCGTCTTCCGCTGTTACGTAAATTGAGTAAGTTGTACTCGCTACTAAGCCGTTGATAGTTGCAGAAGTGCCAGCTACCGTTCCGATGTTTGAACCATTCAAATAAACGTTGTAGCCCGTTACGCCCACATTATCCGAAGAAGCCGCCCACGAAATATCCGTAGAAACGTCGGTGGTGTTTGATGATGCTAAGCCAGTAGGTGCAGTCGGTGCTTGTGTGTCGCCGCCGCCAGCATTCTGAACGCAGATGCTAACACTTTCGCTAGAGCCAAACGCACCGCCAGATGCAACCGTAGAACCGCCACTCATCAAGGTATAAGAACCATTTCCGTAGCTACAACAGATTCCATCACCGTAAGAATCGTAGATGGTAAATGTGTAATTGCCGTCAGCTAAGTTGAATGTTTCGTTAATCGTAGCGTTATTCGTAGAATATCCGCTGCCTGAATACAAAGTTGTTCCGCTGCTGTTTTTCAAATCCCAGCTTGTTTCACTGGCATAATTATCCAATACCAAAGTAAAATCTATTGTGCCATCGTAGCAAGTCGGCGGGCCATAAGGTGCGCCAACGCCTACTGCGTGCCAAGCATCAGTCACTGCGATTTCTTCCGCAGAACCTGCTCCGTATAAGTCTATCGCTGCTTGAATTGCGCCAGAGCGAGCATCCGCATAGGTAGAAGAAGAAGACAAATAAGTGGTCAAATTGCGATAAGCAATAGCTGCGCCTTTGCTCATGCCGATACCTGTAACGTTGTAAGAATTGCCTAAATCATTAGTACCCGCTTCGCCCGCTACTAAGATGTAAAACCACTTATTCTGAACACCCGAATTGGTGTGAACGCCACAATAATCATTCGATTGAGAAGGCGAACAGTTTGGATTTATCCAGTTTGTGCCGCCATAAGTATCAGGGTCGCCAAAGGCATTTGGGTTGTTCATGGAGCGAATAGCACCGCTTCCGCCAATGCCGATGTCTGTTCCCATTTGCCAGTTATTTGACCCCGTAGCAAAAAATTCAATCGCTTCACCGAAGATGTCAGAGAATGACTCATTCAATGCGCCCGATTCTTTTTGATAGACCAAATTAGCCGCATATTCCGTAACGCCGTGCGCTATTTCGTGTCCTACGATATCCAAAGATACCAATGGACCATAATTTACGCCATCGCCATCGCCGTAAGTCATGCGCTGACCATCCCAAAACGCATTCACGTAGCCGCTAGAATAATGCACATAAGACCTAATGACTGCGCCAGCATTATTGTAAGAATTGCGCCCGTGTTCCTGTTGGAAATACTTGTGCGTTTGTTCTGCGCCCCAGTGTGCTTGCACGCTCGTTGCATCGCCCCAAGAGTTGGCATTGCTGCTGGTGAAGTCTGTTGCCGAGTTGTAGTTTGTACCATTATTCATGTTGTAAGTCTCGATGCCGTTGCCGTCAGCCGTTTGGCGCAAGCGGAACAAAGAGCCGGTATTGTCAGCCGTGAAAGGTACATTTCCGTTGTAAGAAGAGTTGCCCGAAGCAGGCGTATTCGTTTCGTGAATGTGTCCGTGTTCGGTGATGTATTCGCCAGTGTGTGCATCAATAAATACTTCTGCACGGAAAATTGGCTTAGCTGCGTAAATGTCAAATTTGTAAGCCAATTGTGGTTTTGCTTGCCCGTCGGGGTCTGCTAATACCACCAATTCGCCTTTTGGTTTTTCGTAATCAGCGTGTGCGCCTCGCTCGTCCCACATATATTTTTCTGCGTTTACATGATTGGTAGCTGCTTCAAAAGCATCATCCGCCGAGACGGAAGGCGTTACGCTCAAATTCCAAACGTCACGGAAATTGCCCGACAGATGTAAAATTTTACCATTTTTGGTGTGTAATGTATAAGTTGCGCCTTCTACTTCTACGCCCTGATAGTACTGTTGGTATTTCTCATGAATGTAGCCTAACCCGTCCGATTCTGAATTTTCAAATTGTAAGACTTCATCAGATGTTACGCCAAAATATTCCTTGAATACTTCGTTCTTCTGTGAATAATCAACTGGTGTTTGAAATTTAATAAACGTAGGAAAACGCTTGCCCGTTGGCTTTTCTGTGGATTGCCCAAAGGCTGTACTGACTACTAGCAAACACGCTAGTAGCATAGAGACTAGTGAAAATGATTTCATAGCAAAATTAGTTAATCAACAACAAACCTTGATTGTTCGGTAAATGGAGTTCAACATCTAGATTCCATGACTTCCTTTCGATTGTTGTTGCATCGTGTAAAAAAGAAATTTAATAATTAATGTTTGTGACAACAGCGCAATCGGTAGAGATAGATTTATTCAAATTGTAGAATAGGTCTATTTCTAAAACGATACGTGTATTGTCGTTTCTAAAAAAAAAAATTGTCATTCAAAAAAGCGTACTATCCGTCCCAACATACAAAAAGCGGCTCTCAAGCCTGTTCTAGCTTAATGATGTAGCGTTAGAAGTACATTTTAATCTTTAAATAACTACTTCGGAAAGTAGTTTTCATTTTTTTATTGGCTAAAAAATAAAAACTGTTGTGATATGATTTATTACACAAGTGTAATTTTAAAAAGGTATATGATTATCTTTTGTATCAATTGATGACGCTATATTGGTGAGTTTATTTTTATATCCAAAATAGAATAAAAATTATTAGTGACAATCATTATCGTTGATAGTTGCTACAACAATTATTTTCTTTATTATTATATAAATGATTGATTTTAAGACAAGTAAAGCTATTTTATTTAAACGGGGCATTACTAGCGAATTTTCGCATATTTTTCATTAAAAAAAGAAAGAAGAATTTTAAAAACAACCCTATATTATTCATTATCAATAATTTAAGTTTCAAGACTGATGATAATTCATTAGTCCTATTCAGGAGCGAAGTTGATTTTTTATTTCTATTTTCAAAATTGTGTTTTTCGTGACATTTTTTTAGTCAAAAAACAGACAATTAAAATACAATTATTGTATAATTTTCACTTAAATAAGTTTGTATTTTGATTTTTCGATTAAATGAAGAATCCTGTTTGGTCTAAATATTTTTATAACTGAGCGCAGCAATCCGCACCAAATTTGACTACTCCTAAACCTTTTATTGGCTTTGTGGTTTCACTTCCAATAAAAATCAAAATATCATGTTTGGACTATTTAAGAAAAAATCTAAGAAGGAAAAGTTGGAAAAGCAATATGAGGAAATGATGGAAGAGTCGTTTCGATTGTCAAAAACAGACCGCAAAGCCAGCGACCTCAAGCGAGCAGAGGCGGAAGAATTATTGAAAGAAATAGAAAATATAGTAGAAAATTGATGGTAAAAGGTGGACAAAACCTACCTTCTACCATCTTTCCTTTTTTCGTTTTTTACTCCTTACAGTGCTTTTCAAGTAGTTGATTGACTTCTTTGCCATAGCTGATGGAGTAGCCTAGTTCGTTGGCTTTTTTCAAATCTTTGCAGGCCTCATCTGTTTTTTTCATTTCGATATATACCAAAGCTCGGTTGCGGTAAGCATACGAGTTTTCGGGATAAAGTTTTAATGAAAAGTTGATGTCTTTCAGTGCCGCTTCATAGTTGCCCAATTTCAATTTAGCATAGCCACGATTATTATAGCTTATTGGGCTGACTTCCTTCGCTAATATTTCATCATATATCTGAATAGCCTCTTCGTATTTGTCAATACTCGTGAAAATATACGCCAAATTTCCTTTAAACATCAAATCCTCTGGTTTGAGTTCGATGGCTTTGTAAGCGTATTCTTGCGCTTTGTCGAACTCCTTATTTCGGTGATACGCCAACGCTAAATTGTTATGATAATCAGGACTTTCGGGATACACTTTAATAGCCATCAAATAAGCCTTGATGGATTTCTCGTGGTCTCCGAGATAGCCGTAGCAATTCGCCATATTGAGAATCGCATTTTTGAATTGCCACTCTTCCTCTGCGTGTTCTGCTAACCTGATGGCGTATTCAATTGCCTTATCATATTTTTGGTGAAACATATTTATCAGCATCGCCGAATGCAGTGCCAATGCGTGTGTAGAATCTAGTTCAAGGGCCTTGGAATAAGCCGCCATTGCGCTATTATAAACTTTTATATTTTTAGTTTTTCGAGTGATGTTTTCGGAAAGTGCTTCGCCTTTTAGCACATAAATTGTCGGCACATCGGGGTGCTGCGCTATCAACTCATCGCAGTGTTTGGCTGCATCTTGAAAACTGCCTCTTTGTAGTTCTTCCAATACTACTTGTATCGAATCTTCTAATGTTTTTTGAGTAAATCCTGCCGTCGAAACGGTACATACTAATACTAATAATATTAGTTTTTTCATGGTTATTTTTTTTATTTGATTGTTTGTTTGTGATTGTTTGATTGATTGTTTGTGATTGTTGGGTGTATTCTAAAAAATCATATTTTTAAATGCACTATAAATCCCTTTATTGACAATGCTTTTCCAATAGTTGGTTTACTTCTTTTCCATAAGATACCGAAAAGCCCAATTCGTTTGCCTTTTTTAAGTCTTTGCACGTTTCGTCTGCCTTTTCCATGGCAATATAGACCAATGCTCGGTTGCGAAAAGCGTAGGAATTAGTCGGATAAAGCTGAATAGACCTATTGATATCGGCTAGTGCTTCTTTCAATTTTCCGACTTTCAATTTCGCATATCCTCGATTATTATACGCCAATGGATTCACCTCTTTCGCAATGATTTCATCGTAGATTTGAATGGCTTTTTCAAACTTATTGACCCTTGTAAATACAAAAGCGAGGTTGCCTTTAAAACCCAAATCATCGGGAGCTAATTCGATGGCTTTATACAAATGTTCTAATGATTTTTCAAAATCTTGAACTTCATCATACGTCATAGCGATATTATTATGAAATAATGGGCTATTCGGATAATATTTAATCCCCAATTTGTAAATTCTAATTGATTTTTCAAACTCGCCAATATAACCGTAAGCATTTCCAAGATTCAATACGGCAGTAAGAATATCGTCTTTATCTTTTGAATGTCGCATGAGGCTTTCCCCAAACGCAATAGCTTTTGGATATTTTTGGTGGTAAATATTGAGTAACATTGCCGAGCGAAGCGCAAAGGAATAAGTAGAATCGACTTCCAAAGCCTTATCAAAAGCCGCTGATGCTTTGACATAAACCGCCTCATTTCTCGTAATTCTATCTATTTGCTCAGAGAGTGCTTCGCCTTTCAGGTAATAAAAAAGGGCAGTGTCTGGATATAATTTTATCATATCGTCGCACTCCTTTACGGCATCTTTAAAGTTCCCCACTTCTATTTTTTCTACAATCAAAAAAACTTCTTTATTTAAATTCTGAGCATCAGAAAAGGAAAAACATCCAATGCAAAATAGTAGTAATAATAGTTGTTTCATTATGGTTATTTTATGATTTTTGAAAATTAAAAGTTTTTGAGTAAAAGTATGAGTACAAGACTTCCACACACTCCGAGCTGCCCCTTCTACGCCGCTATCAATTTCTCCAAATGGGCTAATTCTGCTTTGTATGCTGCGATTTTTGAAATATTTCCTTGTGCGTCTAACATATCAATCAATATTAACAAGGCTTTAGTAATGCCCGTTTGGTCGGTAGCCCATTCTTCGTATTCCAGCAAACCTTCGGAATTATCGTTTTCTAACTGGTGCCAGCGCACCTGCAAAGCTACCAAACGATTAAATAACGCCACATCTTGAAATTGTAAGATGTTTGCTAAATCTTGAAAAACTACGCCAAATTTATTTTTTGCTAGTTTTTCTTTGAGCTGCATCGCCTTCTCATTGCTCCACGACTGACCAAATGCAATACTATCAATGGCATCATTTGCATTTTCAATGACCACTTCTACTTCCTTGCACCACACGATTAAATCCTCTTTTTTTGCCCCTAATCCCGATACCTTCTTCACAATAGAAACTCGAATGACCAAGGTAAAAAAGCCCTTCTGAAGCGGTTTGACGTGATATTCCCATTCTTTGTATTCGTCTTTACTCAAATCTATCACTTGTTCGATATTATTCAATGGCACAATCTCAAAACTCTTATCACTCGAAGGCTCAAATATTTCTACCACCATTACTCTACCGAGTTCTATTTCGCTTTTTTCTAAGTTAGAATCCTCCAATCCGCTTTCCAAAATGCTGTCCGCTAAATCCGCCCTCGAAATACGAACAACGACCGTATTCACTCGATTCCATTGAAACATTCGAGGAATGCTACAAACGATTTTGCCTTTATTATTTTTAAAAAATAAAGTTCTCAACCGCCCTAAAAAGCCGCCTATTAATCCGTTGGTTTCTTCATCTTCATCACCTTTCATCGTCCTTTTTTCTTCCGAATCACCTCCTGTTTCTTCTAAATCACCATCGTTCATTTTTTCTTTTATTCGAATATCGTCCGATGGCTCAAACGGCGAAATAGGTTTTCTTTCATCTATTATTTCTTTGCGTTTTCCTTTTTTCAATAGCTCAAACCACCTTTCTCTGATTTTTTCCAAAAGCTGATTTTTTACACGCAAATCTCGTTCTCTCAAGCTGTCCAACAGGTCAAAAGTATCTAAGATGCAGCTTTGTATCAACCCATGATTGACGGGTTCGGTTTGAAGGGCTGCCAACACCGTTTGGCGCAGCAAAGTCGCTTTCGGATAAGCTCTAGAGTTGCGTTTTATGCCACTTTTCAAAGTATTAAATGCTTTGACGAGTTCATTATCCGCAATATTTCGTTTTATTTGTTGCTTGAATTTTTCGACTAACATACGAGCTTTTATCATTTTGAAAATATATATTTGAGTGTCAATGTTTGGCAGCATACTGGAAACTCACTTTCTACGCTAACATCCGTAAAATATAATTTTTAATCTTCATACTCCAAATTAAGACAATCATTTCTATATTTAAAAACAAAACGCTACCTGAGTATAAATTATAAAACATGAAAAACTATATCATTGGCTTAGACGTAGGCACTTCGAGCGTAAAAGCATTAGCCATATCTAGCGAAAGAAAAATACTCCATATTCAAAAAGAAAACTATCCCAAAACCAATTTGCCACATTACGAACAATCACCTAATCTCCTCCTTGATGCTTGCCTCAAATGCCTAAGCCAAACCATCCAAAAAACAGGAAAATCGCCCGATGCTATTGGTATTTGTACCGCTATGCACAGCCTGATTTTATTGGACAATGCCATGCAGCCGCTCACTAATTTTATACTTTGGAATGACCAGCGCAGCGCAACTTTCGCCCAAAACATTCACCATTCGCCACTCGGCAAACAACTTTATCAAACCACAGGAACGCCCATTCATCCTATATCACCGCTCTTGAAAATAAAATGGTTTTGCGAAGAACAGCCCCAATTATTTTCAAAAACAACCTATTTTGCCGATATAAAATCTTACTTACTTTATCATTTAACTGGCGAATTTGCCATTGATTATTCCACCGCTTCCGCAACAGGATTATTTGACAATTTACTCAAAACGTGGTCAAAACCAGCTTTAGCATTTTGTAAAATTACTACACAGCAACTTCCTACAATTGTGCCGACAGACCAAATTTTTACCACTATTCATCCCTATTTTTCTACCAAAATCAAAATAGTAGCAGGATTGAGCGATGGCTGCGCCGCTAGTCTCGGAGCGGCTGATAGCTACGATTTTGAACATTACATCCTTTCGCTCGGCACAAGCGGAGCTATTCGGAAAATTTCCAAAACTTACGCTACCGACGCACAGGGCGTTTTATTTACCTATTGCTTGGACGAAAATCAATACGTGATGGGTGGCGCAACCAATAATTGTAGCAATGTCATTAATCACATCCGAACGGCTATTGATTGGAAAGAGGCGGATTATGACAGTTGGAAAATGGAAAAATCGCTGACAGAAAACCTCTTTCTAATGCCGTGGAAATATGGCGAACGTGCGCCTTTTCATTTATACCAATCCCATTTTGATTTTATCAATCTCACGCCTCAACACACCAAAGCTGACCAACTCAAAGCTGCTTTTGAAGGCATTGTTTACAACCTAAAATCCATTCAGTTATTATTAGAAAACATCAGCCCTACTTCGCCAAATCCAATTTCTATTTATGTAAATGGCGGATTAATTCATTCTCAATATTTGGCTCAGTTGTTAGCGAATATTTTTAATTTTCCTATCGTTTTTCAGCCACAAATCAGCGAAATAGCAGCACTCGGCACGGCTTACGTCGCTGCCCATGCCACAGGTTGGACATCCGATTATTATGATTTAAAACCTCA
>CALOED010000282.1:0-3770 GCA_942492005.1 uncultured Saprospiraceae bacterium | reverse complement strand
TGGTTGCCTTGTCGGCAAGACAAGTTTTAATATGTTTTTTCGTTTTGTATGGTTTTAAATTCTGGTTTAAATTATTCTAAGGGCGAATCCATCTGATAGGTAGATTCGCTTTTTTTATTAGGAATAAAAATGAAAATTGTTTGAGTTTTTATACATTTACAAAATGAAGTTTCACACAGAATATGAATTCTAAAACATAAAATATAACCTTCCTTGTGTTTTTGACACAAAATTTATCTTTCCAGCAAAGCATATTTTTATTAGAAAAAAACCTAAAATACAAAGGACTAATACGCCTTTTGTAAATATATTTCACGGTATAAAATCAAATTTCTCAACATTTTGTGCTTATAAAAAATAGGTTCTTTAACAATTTTTGCAAAAAAATCTCTCGTCTAATGTAGGCTTGTCTCATTGTTTATCAATGAGTTAGAACAATGGGGCAAGCCTACATTGGGCAAAATGCAAAAATTGACAAAGAGCCAAAATAAAGCACAACCATAAAACCAATTATATTATGTCATCAGGAAAAGGACCAGCAGCAAGGACAACCGTCAGCGAATTGCGAGAGAATATGACTATGGAAAAGCTAAAAGATTTTCTAAAAACCTCTGACCGTCGATTTTTTAGAATTTTGGCGATTGACGGCGGTGGCATTCGTGGCGTTTTGCCAGGAATGGTTGTTTGCAAACTTGAAGCACTTTTGCAAGAAGCTACGGGCAACCCGAATGCTAGAGTTGGAGAATTTTTTGACCTAATAGCGGGTACTAGCACAGGAGGAATCCTTTCTTGCGTGTATTTATGTCCAGGCGACAAAGACGAAAGTGGCAAGGTGAGGCCGAAATATAGTGCGCAAGATGCCGTAGATTTGTATTTGAAAAATGGAGGCGAAATTTTTACTCGAACGCTAGGCAGAAGAATAAGAACAATAGGAGGTGTAATAGGAGCGAAATATTCTGCAAAACCCATTGAGAAATATTTGAACCAATATCTAGGCGATGTTAAATTAAGCGATATTCAAAAACTGGACAACTTTGCTGATTGTTTGATTACCAATTTTGATATGACTGAAGGCAAGCCTTCCTTCTTGACGAGTTTTGACGTAGGGCGTGCCAAAATATCTGGAAAAGGGCTTGTGCCAGACTTTTATATGAAAGATGTAGCTCGCTCTACCTCCGCTGCTCCCACTTATTTTCCGCCTGCATGGGTCGCACCGATTGATTCAAATGAAAAAAGAGCAAGGGTAGATGGGGGTACATTTGCCAACAATCCGACGCTTGCGGCACTGGTAGAGGCACTGAAAATGGACCATGATACAAAAGGGGAAGAAGTCTCGATTAGAAATATTTCTATTTTATCTATCGGCACGAAGGGCGGCACATCTAAAGGATATAGTTATAATAAAATCAAAGGCTGGGGCGTGGCGCAATGGGTGCAGCCTGTAATCAATGTTATGATGAGTGGCGTTTCGGAAACTACTGATTTTCAGGCGCAAAAAGTCTATGAGTTAATTCCTAGTTTTTCGGAATTTAGAGGGCAATACCTGAGAATAGAGCCGTCAAGAGGCAAGGCAAGTGGTGACATGGACAACGCTTCTGCGAGTAATTTGCAATTGTTGAAAGCGGCAGGCGCAGAAGCTGGAGAGAAAAGTGAAAACGCATTAATTCACGCCATGAAGTATCTTTTGAGTGGTCGTCAGGATGAATTTCCGAAGGCATTTGAAGGATAAAAAATATTAAGACACCTTGGAATTAGTTTTTAAGGTGTCTTATTGTTACTTTAAAAGAAAAAATATATGAAATGCTTTATGTAAATTGCCTTTTTGAAATTAGGAGAGAATGTTCAGAGAACGGTGTCTGATACAGATTTTCTAAAACATAAGATTTTGATAATCATTATTTTATGTTTTAGAAAATCTGTATATGTCACACTTTTTTTAACACTCCCTTAGAACTGTACGAAGTCCTATATTATAAATAAAGATAAATTTAATTTCATACGTTTAAAAAAAAAATTGGACTTTATAGAGTACACACAACAATCAATCAATCAATCAATCAATCAATCAATCAATCAATCCAACAAACAAACCTGTCTGCCGACAGGCAGGCAATCCAACAATCTCAACAATCGAACCTGTCTGCCGACAGGCAGGCAATCCAACAATCCAACCTGTCTGCCGACAGGCAGGCAATCCCAACAATCAAACAATCCTTTTCAAAATGAACTTTTATAAGCGAATAATAGTTATTATCTTTGCAGACCTTTAAAAGTAAAGGTGCTACAATTTCTTGGGGCTGAATGGTATCGACAGGAAAGCACGTAGGTTAGTATAAGCATGTCGGACGGTGATAATCTAGTCCGTTAATAATTGAATATCAAAACTATAGTTGGCAAAGCTAATTTTGCTATGGCAGCCTAAGGAAAACTCTTTAGATGCCTTTGTTCCGCTCGCTTGACACCTGATACACAGCGGTGCCGAACATCAAACAACCTTCAGGTTAGTTAAAATAGACCGTCTCGACTATTTTGGCGAAATTCAGAGGATAAGGTAAAGACTAGTGGGTCACCCGACTTCCCCTTTACTCGAAAACTTTAACGTGTGACTAAACATGTAGAAGGCTAGCAGACACTTTGTCTGGACGAGGGTTCGACTCCCTCCAGCTCCACTTCTTATTATAAAACGCTTCAATCGTTGTTTATCAATGGTTGAAGCGTTTTTTTTTGTTATACTTTTTTGAATACATAGGGGGTTACTACGGAAATAGTTTTTTGGTTCAATATGATTTGGGTGGGTTGGAATAATGGAATATTGGCAGGTAATAGTGTTGATAAATGGCGATATTCCATTTTTTCAATATTCCAACATTTTATTACTCCTTTTTAATCAATCCAAGCTATATTTAACCTTTAAAATCAATATTTTATATATTAAAAGTAATTAAAATATATAAATAAGCATCAAACATTTTGGTTTGGATTTATTTCTACAAAATTAATCTTGATTTTCCCTCAGTTTTAAAAGGGAATTATTAGCCCATTGCTTAACATTTCAAATAAGTATGAAATAAACTAATGACAAAAATTATCAGCCTGATACATAAAGTCGATTGAGTCCATCTGTAATCGAGCTGCAGACGATATTCTTCGCATGCTTCCCGGGAGGCGTCGGGAGGCACATGAAGATATTCATCGTCAAAAAGGAGCCACAATGCGCGCGAAGGGCTTGGGAGCGATGGTGCGATCCCAGCTTTTCAGCTTCCAGCATCGATCCGCACTCCATATTACCGGGATAATCGGTATCCCGGTTCGTTTGGCCAGATAGATGATTCCCAGCTTGGAAACAAAATCGCGGCCCCCGGGGGTATCGGCCGCGAATCCGCCTCAATATCGCTTTATTAATGTAGCCTTCCATTTCCCGAAAAGCTTGTCGTCCGCCACGAGACGATGACCCCCGGGCCGTTGCCCATCCGAAGCGCTTGGCCGCCTGAGCCGCCAGTTCCTGCTTCACTGGCGCTGGCAATGGATACGACATTTCTGGTTGCGGTACCAGTAAACGGCAAAAAACAATCCCCGGTGCCAGCTGGCATAGAGAAGCCCTTTACCCGGGTTTAACTTTAAATATCGGGATTCAATTTCACGGCCGAACTCGGTGACCCGGCAGGTACTTAACCAGAGGGTGGCAGCCACCCAGGCTACCCAGCCAAAGATATAAAAACCCGCACGCTTCCAGATACTTATCTTTCTTGTTTTCATATGTTTCTCATGGT
>CALOED010000281.1:0-13575 GCA_942492005.1 uncultured Saprospiraceae bacterium | reverse complement strand
TGCGAATATCCGTTAGTTCTATTTATAATGATAACATCACATTATCACTACATTAATTACTCATTTCATCAGCGAGGGTAGAAACACCCTCGCTATATTTATAGGGTTTTGCCTTTTTTGCTCGCTCTAATCTTCTTTATTATTTTTCACCAAAAAATAATAAGTCAGCAAGCCCAATCCGCCAAAGATTAAAGGCATTGAAACAAAAGCAGGGCCTTGGTCGAGGATTCTCGTTTCCGTCATAATACTGCCCGCAAAAACGCCTATTCCTACTGCGACTATCACCAAACCCCATTTTAAAGCGTCCAGACGGCGTTCCGTTTTATCCATTTTAAAAATAGAAGCATCTACTCCTTTATTGATAAGTGCCAAACGTTCTTTGTTGCGAGCCGAAATAAAGATATATATAATTCCTACTAGACTTCCCCAAAATACAATTTGTACCACTATTATCATCATCATTGTTTGCGTATCCATAATAATTTTTTTTAAGATTTATGATTTGTTTCGTAACTTGGAACATCAGACGAGCGCAACTCAAAACAGGTTACAAGCTGAGAAGGGATTATTCTATTTTAAAATCATCGCATTATATTTCAATTCAAAATTTAAACTTCAATCATTCTGGTCTAGCCTGTAAAGGCACGGGTAATTGAGGTATTCAAAAAATCTATCCCGTCAAAATTTGATATTCGCCACTTTGTAACCACATCGGATAAGCCCTCGTCTAAGCCATCAATATGCAAGACGATAGACCATACATAGAAGCAGTACAGCAAGGAAAAACGGCTATGTTCGCCCATTTGGTGGACAAGTACCAGCACTATGTCTTTACGATTGTATTTAGGGTTTTAAAAAATAGAGAAACGGCGGAAGAAGCCGCTCAGGACGTATTTGTAAAAGCCTATAAACGGATTGATACTTATCGTTTTGATGCAAAATTTTCAACATGGCTCTATCCCATCGCTCGGCATACGGCGATTGATTATACTCGCAAAAAAACACACATCACGGCTTCGATTGACGATGATGAACGTTTTTTTCAGATTGCAGACTCGGGTGCTTCGAGTGCTTTTGCTAGCGTACAGCGTCAAGAGCAGAAGTCTTATATTCAGCAGTTAATCAATCAATTGCCAGAATTGGACGGGCAATTAATCAGCCTTTTTTATCTCAAAGAACAGTCTATTGAGGAAATAGGTGAACTGCTCCAGCTCTCTGCCAGCAACGTAAAGGTCAAATTGTTTCGCTTGCGAAAACGGCTCAAAATTGATTTAGACGCATTATTGAGGGGCGAAGCGAGAGAGTTGTTGTGAGTTGGCGGTTAGTCGTAAAATGAAAAGTTATGTTTTTTGAAACCCAATTATTTTGCAGCTATTTTTTATTTTATAAAAAACATAAACGCAAAAGAATCATTATTATATTTATAAAGCAATTTCTTAGAAAGATGAAAGAACAACATTATAAAGAAGATAAACTTTGGGCATACTTGGATAAAGACTTGAGTGCAGAGGAGGTGGCTCAAATCGAGCAACACCTAAACTATTGCACTACTTGTCTGGAACATCTGAATGCACTCAAAGCCTTCGATAATGAAGTAGCGGCTACTGTGGTAGAAGTGCCGTCTATGCGTTTTTCGAAGAATGTCATGGAACTGATAGAGGAAGAAGTCAGTTTGACTTATGCGCCGATTATTAAGCCGTTTTGGCAAAAATTGTTGGCTACTGGCTTTGGTAGCCTTTTATTGGCTTTAGTCTTTTTACCTACTTTTGTCCCTGCTTCTAGCAGCTTTCCTTTAGTCACTCAAATCGAGCAAACTACTCAAAGCCTTTTGGCTACTGCCCAAATGCTTAATCAACCTGCTGTTTTTCTTGTCGTAGCTAGTCTATTGGCTTTTTGGCTACTCTTCGCTGCCGATAAATTTTTATTATCCAAAGTCTGGAAATAATGGGTTCATTGTTTCATTGTTTTAGTTTAAATGCAATATTTTAACATTTTGACACCTATTTTTGATTAGAAAAATATCTATCGCTAAGTGCTAACTATCAGCATGAAAAACATTTATATTTATATAATATAAATGTTAAAGTTTTTAAAAAAGTAAAATTTTAGTTGCTAAAATTTGACATTACCGTGATTTTAAAATATCTTGTGTGAATGACGTGTTAATACATAACCACCTAATAATCTCTACTTATGCACGAAGATGTTTTCACAGATAATGCTATCACTATTGTTATTCGTATCAATCAGAATACGATAGCTACCTTAGAAAAAGAGCAATCCCTTTCTTTTTCCGAATTACAAACTCAAATAGAAACCACAAAACGGCTTGCATATTTTATCAAAATAGACGACCAATACCAAAAAATTATTATTCCATTCGAGAAAGAAAACAAGCAATTTGAAATATGGGTAAACTCGGATGATAGAACATTCAGCTATTATGCACATGCCGAAAAAACGAAACCTAGCAAAATGGTTCAGCCCATTAGGTTGCCGCACCAGCCTTCTACATTCAAAAAAAAATTAGCTCAATTTCGATTTATTGACTACAAAACCAGTTTTCGCACCGAACAGGCGCTTAGAGGATTTGTACCATGCCATTCATCAGCTTGAAATCACTTCGCAAATCAAAGTAGCAGAAGAGCAGGCGATATGGGATAAGTATATTCAAGCCCAAGAGTTGATTATTGAAAAACTAAAAACGCCTTACCAGATAGCCAAATGGCATCCTCTGCGGGCTATTGAGGATAGCAAGGGCAATGTTTTAAAATATACATTTAAGGTAGATTTAAAAAACGCTGACCAGCACCCTGTTTATAGGCAAGTTGAAAAAGGACTTGAAAAATTCAATATCCAGGCTCAATTTTACGCTAATGGCGAAATAAGATTGACTAAAAACGATATTTTTAATGGGCTTGACGTTGTGCTTCGTCAAGACTTTTCCGATATTTTGCGTCGAGCCAACAACATTGGAGCTATCTTCTCCATTCGCCCTTTCATGCTCCGACAGCAGGTGCAAAGCCAACTCTACCTTCATGGATTTGATTTGAATGTAAATCATTATAAAGACAAAAATATTATATACGTTGAAAATATAAATCGAAAAGACGAAAAAGCTATCCAGCAGATTATATTGGACAACTTTGATTTATATTTTTATAAATATTCTTGCCGAATAGAAATCACAGGGCATGGAGATATTAAAGAAAATCATCGCCTCAATGAAAAACACCACATCACTTTTGGGATGAAATTTTTAAAAAAAGCCGACGAAAAAGAGTTACTCTTGCCTGAACCAGAAGGTAATACTTTTCAAATTTGGCAAAAAGAATATTTTGAAATAAAACTCTTTATCGCATCACTTGAACGCATTTATGGCAAAGGCAATGTTCGGATACTCAATATCGGTCTGATTTTTAAATGCAAAAAAAATGCTTCTCTTTTTCCTCAATTCGATGTTGATTTTTGGAAAGAATTGAAAAGAGATTTATACCCTTATGGTTTGGAAAACTGCTTTTACGAAAGTAGTTCTTCTATTTTTTTAGAATTTAAAACAGAGGAAGAACTCGAAGAAAAACTCAATATTCTTCGTGCTTTGAATAAGTTTGACATTCATTATAGTCCCGAAGGTTATCATTTCAAAGTCCGTACTATTCTACTAGAGGAAGAAAATCAGCGCACTCAATTTTTTGAAAAATTAGATAAACTCAATGGCGTTGAATTTGCAATTGAAGTGTCTAAAGCTAATAAACGCTCTCAACTAATATCAATAGGCAAACTCAACGCTTATGAGAGTAATGCTTCTAAGCTCTTATTCGAATTGTCTTATTTTTCGGAAAATGATAAAAAAACGGCACAGCCTTTTATTCAATATTTAGAACAAGAAGCAAGCGACATCAATATCAGTCAAGTAAGCCCCAACTTGACGGGCGATGAAGCAAAAACAAAATGGTTGCGAAAGGCTATTACTAAAATCGCTGCGCCACCCGAAACGCTCAACGATAAACTTATTAATCCGAAATTGCGTGAATTTATTTTTGATTCTTCTAAAGCTGTACCTATATATAAGGACATTTCGGAGCATTCGGAAGCATGGAGTACGCTAAGAAAATACCAAATGCTTCCGCTCAACAATTCTCAGCGCAAAGCCGTGCTTTCCGCTTTGTATGCCGATGATTTGGCACTATTGCAAGGGCCGCCCGGCAGCGGAAAAACTACTGTTATCGCTGAATTGATTTGGCAAATGGTGCGCTCAAGCCCCCAAAGCCGCATTTTGCTTACATCGGAGACCAATCTTGCATTGGACAATGCGCTCGAAAAACTTGAAAACAAAGACCATACGCTCATCAAACCTTTGCGATTTGGTAAGCCGTATAAGTTTGAAGAAGAGGGCAAAAAATATTCTTTTTGTCGCATCATGAAATGGATAGACGATACTTATGAAGAAACCGACGAATATGAAAACCGTCAGTTAGAAGAAAAAAGAAATGAAGAAGGCGACATCTTTGCGCCTGCACCTCAAAATAATGCCGTACAACTCTGGATGGAGCGTATTGCCCAAAAAGCCCAGCGAAATGCCCCGTCACGCTATGCGGACGTTTTGAAGGATTGGGCGATGGAATTGGCGCAACCTACTATTGAGGTCAAAACGATATTTAAGGACGCTTACTTTAAAAATGTCAATGTAGTGGGTAGCACTTGTAGTTCGTGCGGTAGCCATGCGTTTAGGAAAGATTTTATTCGTGTTTTTCAATCGGACTTGCCTAAAGGTGCTACCAAAATCATTCAAGAAATATTTCATCTCATCAATAATTTTCCGAAGTCCCCTAAAATTTGGGAACTACTAAAACAGCTAGGCATTGATACGACGAGTTTTAATCATAATGATTTTCCCGTTATCAAATCGCTACTTAGAGAAGCAATGAAAGTAAAGTTTGAGTGTGTCATTATAGATGAAGCAAACAAAGCAACGCCACCAGAATTGTTGCTCCCCTTATCTCTTGGCAAAAAATCCGTGATTGTAGGCGACTATCGCCAACTACCGCCTATGATTCACGAAAAGGAACTTAAAGAAACTTTGCTTGAACTCAAGGGCGAAAAAGCCGAACAATTGGCAAATGATATAGATAGAGAATTTGTAGAAGCCTCTCAATTCGAGCGGCTTATTTTGCATCCTAAAGTATCAGAGAGTATCAAGGCAACTTTGGATACGCAATATAGAATGCACCCAAATATCAACGAAGTAATCGAACCATTTTACACAGATGAAGGGAGATTGCAATGTGGATTAGCACCCAACAAAGTGGATGCAGAGGACCTAAATGAGCCACAAAGCCGCCATCATGGTTTTTATTATCCGGGCTTTATTGACGAATTTACCCATACGATTTGGGTAAATGTAGGTGCGCCCGAACGCAAAGAAGGTAATTCTCGTGTGAACGAAACCGAAGTAGAAGCGGTCAATAAGGTTATGAAATTGCTACATCAGTCCGAAGGTTTTGCCGCTTATCAGCAGCACTGGGCAGGTCTCGAAAACGCTGACCAAACTAAAAAAGAGCAAGAAATCGGCTTGATAAGTTTCTACGGCAAGCAAGTAGAATTATTAAAAGAAGCCAAACGAAAAGCCCAAATACTGGGGATTCCTGTACGCCTCAACACGGTGGATAAGTTTCAAGGCATGGAGCGAAATATCGTCATTGTTTCTATGGTAAGAAGCACTCAAAAGCAAAGCGACAGCCAAATTCAAGGGCATCCTGATACTGGTTTTGAGAAATCGCCTCAACGCCTTAATGTAGCATTTTCGAGGGCAAAAAGGCTTTTAATCGTAGTGGGCAATAAGGATTTTTTCTATGAATATAAAGACCAAAACGACAAACCTATTTATAAAAATGCTATTGATGCCATTAAGCGAAAAGGAAAAATAATTGATTTTGAGGTGTTAATGGAGTTGTAGAATTAGCGAGAGAGAATGGTATTTTTTTTTGATTAAAAACGAGAATAACTATTACTAAATATGGCTAGAAGATTAATAAAAGTGGCTAAAGAGCTGCAAATGGGAACGGGCAAGATTGTAAACTTCTTGGAGGTGAGTGGATTTGAAATTGAAAACCGACCTACGGCTCAACTTTCGCCAGCAATGTACAATTTGTTGGTGGCTGAATTTGTTTCGCCTAAAAATTCAAAATTAAAAACGAACAAACAAGGCGAATTGAGTAGCAAGAAGCAAACAAAAGCTGCAACCGTAAACAACGAAAAACAACCAATTCTGCAACCGCAGCAGGAGGAAGAAGACTTGCAAAAGCCTTCTAATTCTTTGCATTTGGAAATACACCAAAATTTTGGACAACACAAAAAACTGACGGAATATATTGTCGCTATTTTGCCTTTTCAGTGGCAATATAGTATCGCAAAATATCAAGCCGACTTAACCGTAGCCATCCCTTTTACCCTCTTCGATAAGGTAATATGCGGTATTTTACAACTCGACGAAGCTGCTTCCTTAGAAGAGATAGGTCTAATTTTGGGCTTAAATGTAGTGGATAAACCCGAACAAAGCCAATACCTTGACCCTGCCGAGAAGGGAATATTGGAAAATGCGCTTCGGAGTTTGGAAGACTTTGGGATGATAACTACTGGCGACTCTTCTTTCTCGAAATGCCGCCTTACTTCCGTCGGAAAGACTTTTGTAGCCAAAGGAATGAAGTTTGAGACTCATCCTGATTCGACCTTTTCTGTGTTTTATGACAACACCTCTCTCAACCATAAGTCTGCCAAAAGCTGGTTCGGTCAGTTTCGCAATAGCCAAAGTATAGAAATTTCTAATTTTGATTATCAAAATGAAGATTTAATCCGTGAACTTTCTGCCGTACAGCTTTCGAGTATTTACAATCCTACGGCGGCTTATCCTCGCACTTATCAAAATCTGCGATGGACAAATACGCTATCTTTTCAAGTACCTTTTTGGGTTTGCATCGTCGCTGATACTGCTACTCAGCAATTTAGATTTGAGCTTTATAATCCGAAAAACAATCAGATTCAAACAGAACTAACCGCTGCCTTCAATGCTAGAGAAGATTTTAAGGAGCAACTGCTTTTGCGATATTTGAGCCACTGGACTCCTTCGAGAAACAATCCATTTAAGTTTAAAAATTTCAATGATAAAGCTATTCAGAAGCAAAAAGCCTTAGAAAAACTATTGGAATATGGAAAACAGAATGAAGCCTTAGCACTAAGCAAACAATTTTATTCTACTGCCAAATGGATAGAAGAGAGTTATTTTTTGTCTGATTTGAATAAAATGGCGGACAAAGAGACGAGAGAGGTTTGTCTGGTATTCAAAAAAATGGACGAAAAGACGTTGGAGCTTTTACAAAATTTTGTAGATGAAAAAGCTCCCCAGTTGGATTTTTTATATATCGCCTTGCCTAAGGGTTTCCAACTTAATTGCGACTTGCATCACGTTTGGATAATGAACGCCGATGATATAGAACAATCCGCATTTTATTTTAAAAATGATAAAAATACACTGGCTTACACGACCGATTACTTCTCTATCACAGTAAAACACGAGGACGAACAACTTGTGGTGGAAAAAGAATTGTTGGTGAAAAAACAAATCCCAAATGCTGAAGAAGATTGTTTTTTAGAAATAAGAAACAGCATTGGCAAGGCTCTTTTTGAAACAAAAATAGATGCGCTCATTGCTTCTTTTCAAGACTTTACAGTCCAGAATATTTCAAAATCAGCCATTAAAAATTTAGAACATTTAGAACGTTACATTCTTCCTTTTGAGAACTTACAAACCGTAGAAATACGCCTAAAACGCAGAGAATTTACCACTTTTCACCGCATGAAAAAGGATGAATTGAACAAAATATACCATCGGAAAATAGCAAATGAACTCAAAAAACTGAGCGGAAATATTCACAAACACTTTAATAATGAAGCCGAAGTGAGGGACTTGCTCCATAAAGTACACGCACTCAAAAAAGAGGTTTTGAACGAAGATGATGGAATATTGAAAGAATTCAAGCAAGCAGAAGGTAGAATTTACGCTAAAATAAATGCGGTTAAGGCTCAAAAAACAGCCAAAACTTATTTGATAGATACTAATGTATTCATAGATGAACCTAATATTATAAAATTAATTCCTGCCAAACATTCCATTATCCTATCAGGGCAAGTCATAGAAGAGTTGGATAGAAAAAAGACAAATACCCGCTTAAAAGATAGCGTCTCTTTAGCCATTAAAAATATTAAAGTAGCTCAAGAAAGTAAGCGAGTGCAAGTAGAATTTGGCGATATGAAAGTATTGCCAACGGCTCTTCGCCGTACTAAATCGCCCGATAATCTGATTTTATCCTTAGTGGTCATTTATCAGCAAAAAAATAAAGCAAACCCTGTTTTGATTACCTCCGATAATGGACTTCAAATAAAGGCTAAAGCCCTAAAAATCAAAACGATAAGCTATAAAGAATTTAAGAAAAATAATACCAATAGAAATAATTCAAAAAAACAGCGAACTAAGAGAAAATACATTCCTCCAAAACAAAAATCAAATAACAAGAAAAAGGAATGATAGTAAATTCAAGGTCATTTCATCAGATTTACATACAGATAAGTTAAAACAAATAAAAAATGGAACTTTTATCAAACATATTCTTTTAATTGTATATTCCCTTAATAGCGCAGTGTAATTTATTTTAAAACCACTAAAATTTAAAATTATGTCTTGTTTTGAAAGTTCTACATTCTTAAAAGACCCTAACGTTATACGCAAAGACTTACTGATAAAGGCTTGCAAACGCCTAGGTTGGCAATATGAATTACAGGCGAATAACGAGCTAGTTGTGTATAATACCAGCCAAAACAGTCGTCAGTACGGAGAGTATGCGCTCAAAATAAAAGACAATAAAGTCATTTATAATATATTCTACTTTCAGGGCAGGAAGCTAGTACAGCAACTCAAACAACAACTTCACGAACTGAATGTCTCTTACGCCAAAACTACCGTTATATCTGCCTTTGAAGAAAAAGGATTTGCCCAAGAGAGGGATTATGACTTTATACCAACGCCTCGTGAAAGAAAACGCTTCTTTATGGTCGGGCGCACCAGAGACCTGTACGAAACGGAAAAACGCACCAAAATTCAGTTCACTATTCTATATGACGGCACGGTTATTTCCGATTCCGATTATATTCCAAAAGACCTCCATGACCTAGCAGATGAAGCTATGGCAACTATTGATGCCGCATTTGGTTCGCACCGAAAAGAAGGCGTTCACATTAAGCGCAAAAAAATCCCTAGCGAATACAAACATAAAGCGGATTGTTCGGTGAAAAAAGAATTATCGGTATCTAGTTAAGGCTTAAATAATCGACACTTTTAGTCAAAAGAAAACAAGTGCATCATAAATGAATATCTAGTATTGCCTACATTAGAAGCTCTTGACACTTCTTACTCGAAACTATTTTTAGTTCACGTATCATTTTATCTATATTTACAACAAGATTTTTATCTCTTGAAAAATAACGATTTTGAGGTTATAAATGATTGCTCAAAACCACGAAACCGAACAATCAAAAAATATAGAAAATGTACACAGCCGACCAACAACGAGCGTTTGTAGCAGAAACCAAAGAACTTATTCAATTGAAGGATATGTTGCCGCCAAAGCATTTTGCGGAGCAAGAAATAGAAGCCCTGAGTCGCCTTATCATTTTCCATGAGTGGCGATATTATGTGAAGAATGAGCCTTTGATAGCCGATTGGGAATACGACCGATTGTATAAACGTTTGGAAAAACTAGAGAGAACATTTCCCGATTTGACTCTACCCGACTCTCCTACGCAGCGTGTTTCGAGCGATTTGGCTGGAGACAGCGTGTCGGTGGAGCATCTTACGCCGATGCTTTCGCTGGATAATTCCTACAATGCCGAAGATTTAAATGATTTTAATGACCGCATTCTAAAACTAACGGAACTGGAGGAAGGCACTCCGATTGAATATTGCGTTGAACCCAAGTTTGATGGCGGCACTTTGGCTTTGGTGTATGAAAACGATAAACTCGTGCGTGGCGCAACTCGTGGAAACGGAACAAAAGGCGAAGAAATGACGCACAACGCCCGTGCCATGAAAGTCATTCCGATGGTAGCAGCATTTTCAAAATACGGAATTTACAAGGTAGAATTGCGTGGAGAAGCCATTATTCGGAAAGATAGATTTGCAGAAGTCAATCAAAAAAGAGAAGAGCGAGGCGATAGCATTTTGGCAAATCCACGAAATGCGGCAACGGGTGCTTTGCGTGTAAAAGATGCCCGTGAGGTGGTGGATAGGGAGTTGGAAGCCTTTATTTATCAAGTCGGTTATGCTGTGGATAAAGACGGCAATGATATGATGAAAACCTTTGCAACGCATGATGAATACATTCAGATGTTGGGAGATTTAGGTTTTAAAGTGCCGAGTATCGAGCTAGAGGAGCGTAAGGTTTGCAAAAATATCGGTGAAGTTGCAGAATTTGTGACCAACTGGGAAATCCGTCGAGATTCTTATAATTATGAAATTGACGGCATGGTGGTTAAGGTGAACAGTTTGGATTTGCAAGAAAAATGCGGCTACACATCGCATCATCCTCGTTGGGCGATTGCCTTTAAATTCAAAGCCAAACAAGCCACTAGTAAACTGCTAAATGTAGAATATCAAGTGGGTAAAGTGGGGTCTATTACGCCTGTGGCGAAGTTAGAGCCTGTTCAGTTGGCTGGCGTAGTGGTTTCGTCGGTCTCTTTGCACAATGAAGAATTTATCACTTCTAAGGATTTGCGACTAGGCGATACGGTGTTGGTGGAGCGAGCAGGTGATGTCATTCCATACATCGTGAAGGCGATGGAAGAACTCCGCACAGGCGACGAACAACCCATTGAGTTTCCTAAAAACTGCCCTTCTTGCGCCACTGACCTAATAAAACTTGAAACAGAGGCCGCTTGGCGTTGCCCAAATTATAGCTGCGAGGCACAAGTTTTGCAACGAATGTACTTCCATGTATCGAAAGATGGAATGGATATTGACGGCTTTGGCCCTTCTTATATTGAAAGATTTTATCAACTCGGTTGGCTCAATAGTCTTGCGGATATTTATCGTTTGGATTATGAAAAAATAGCAGAACTCGAAGGCTTCGGCGAACGTTCGGCTGCCAAACTCAAAAAAGCCATCGACAAAGCTCGAAAAAATCCATTGCATCGGCTATTGCAAAGCCTAAGCGTGCATCATCTGGGCAAACGCTCGTCCAAACTAATAGCTGGCGAAGTCAAAGACGTGTATGAAATCGGAACGTGGAAGGAAGAGGAATTTGTTTCTATCAAGGATATTGGGCCCAAAGTAGCAGCAAATGTTATAGCGTTTTTTGAAGATGAAAACAATGTGGCATTGCTGAAAGATTTGGAATCATTGGGCGTGAACGTAAAACACACCGAAGCCGACAAAAAGGAAGAACCGATAACGGATGGCGCACTTTCGGGCAAAACGATTTTATTTACGGGCAAGTTTGAAAACCTTACTCGAAACGATGCTAAAAAACTATCAAAAGAAGCAGGCGCAAGGATTTTGAGTGCTGTGAGTTCTAAACTCGACATTTTGGTAGTGGGCGAAAAGGCAGGTTCTAAATTGAAAAAAGCCCAAGATTTAGGCTCTGTTCGGATTTTATCAGAAGCCGAATTTATGGCTATTGTGAATGAGCCTAAGAGTGAAGCGGAATAATAGCTCGCAAATTATACTACAAGACAAGACAAGACAAGACAAGACAAAATAAAAAACCTGTCTGCCGACAGGCAGACAGGTTTTAAAAAAAATGTATAGTAGTATGATTTTATATTTCAAGCTGCCTAGTTCATTAAAGAAATACCATCTCTATCAATATGCAAGGCACGCAACTCTTTGGTGCGAGTAGTGGTATCATCTGCATTTTCTAATTTCAAAACGCCTCTCGGACATACCGCAGCACACACACCACAACCCACACACGACGCTCTAACGATGTCTTGACCACGCTGTGCATACGCACGAACATCAATTCCCATCTCGCAATAAGTAGAACAATTGCCGCATGAAATACACTGTGCGCCATTCGTTGTAATGCGAAAACGAGATTGAAAACGCTGCACCAACCCTAAATATCCCGCTAACGGACAACCATATCTGCACCAAACCCTATTGCCCATCAGTGGATAAAAACCTGTACCGACTACGCCAGCAAACATCGAGCTAATCAAAAAGCCATAAGTCGTTTTGATATTGCCGCTGCTAAACATCAAAATGTTTTCAGCACCTGTAAAGAAGGTATAGAGAAAAGTACCCGTCATCAGAACGGCAAAGACCAAGACACCATGCACTACATAGCGTTCTACTCGCCACGCTTTTACTCGCTTGTCCGATTGCTGACGGAATGGGTCGCCAAGCGTTTCCGCTAAACCGCCGCAGCCACAAACCCATGAGCAATACCAGCGTTTGCCAAATAAAAACGTAAATAACGGCACGCCAACAAGGGCTAATATGATTCCCCAAATCAGCATAGCATAGCCAATTAGCCCCGAATCAATGAGAGAAGATAGGTTTTCTTTGTAGAAAAAACCATAATCCAACGGCCAGATATTTTTCAAATCGGGTGCAGGTTGGTCAAGAGAAGCTAGGATTTGAGGAATAATAAAGGCAAATGCCATTTGGAAAAATATGACTGAAATGGTTCTGACGATTTGATAATTGTTGTGGCGATATTTTAAAATCATACGAATACCCATCACCAAAACTACCAACGTATATAAAAAGCCATAGAGAAACCATTGACTGGCTTCGCTGCCGCTCAATGCCACGCTGATAGGGTCCACGAGGATAATCCAATTGACCATATATTGTGGAAAAAAGTATAAGATGATGTAAAAGCTAATCAGCCAAACGCCAAAAGCGATACCTAACCAGCCTCGATTGTGCATGGCACTTTGGTAAATTCCATTGTTTTTGATGCCCGGTACGGTTTGTCCTTTGGGTAGTATATATAGAAGCGCACCCAAAGTAGCTAACCCAAAACCCAATAAGAAAAGTAGCCAAGCATTATTACTAATAATCCCGATTGCCGAAGCCTTCGCAACTGCAAATTTTGTATTGGTAACTTTATAACTTTGGATAATGCTACTCCAATATTCGCCATTACTTTGGTCAATTCCTTTTGATTTTAAATCATTGGAAATGTCATTGTTCGCATTTTTTAATACGTCGCTCAGCGCACCTACGAACGCAAAAACATTATCATAACGCTTGCCTTCGATGTCTTTAGCGTATTTTTCAACAAATCCATATTGGTATTCGCTACCCAAACTATCTTGCAGAGCCGTCGAGTTGAGTTGAAAATCGCCCATCCAAAGGGATGCCATCAGAAAAACTAAAGCAGCAACAAAAATGCTAAGTCCTAATTTTTGAATGAAAGTCATTATTTATATTTTTAAATGGATGGATGAAACCACCGCTTATCTTTTTAATTGAAATATTTTACTTTTTAAATCAAGCACTCAAAGCCTCCCCGCTTC
>CALOED010000280.1:0-12709 GCA_942492005.1 uncultured Saprospiraceae bacterium | reverse complement strand
TATATTTATACGCATGAAAAATTCAAGTTTTAAACAAGCTGAGAAAAGAAAAGATTTGGAATATGTTTACCAGCGAAAACAATCGGTGCGACAACGATAAGGGCAACTAATATTTGCAACAAACACCTTTAAAAGCTACTCTTACCGCTTATTTTCATTGGAAGATATTCCTATCCACTAGGAATTGCACGGCTGCGTGCAGTATTGTTAATCAATCAAAAGTAGAATCCAATGAAAAAATCAAACGAAATTCAGAATCGCTTACCGACAATTGCTTTCATCTTGATATTGGCTGGCAGTTTATACTTCCACCAATGTTTTACTGGAATCATTTTGGGAGAGAAAGCCAATCAGCGTTTTGGCGAGTTAATAGAGGAATTCGGACTGAACTTCGCCGATAGCCTAATTTTAGTACCTCCTAAAAGCTCATGGACTGAACTAATCCGTGATGACTATATTTGTTTAACGGTCACACTTTTATACTTAGAACCTAACAATGGACGTATTCGAGTACAAGCTGAAAACGGATTACGCTTTTTTGTTTATACTTCGGCTATTGATGAAGGGGTAAAGCTAAAAAGTAAATTGAGGGTTACAGGCTTCATTGATTACATTCAAGATATCCCTTTTTTTTCTGGCAGTAAAGAGCAGGTCTTAGTCGCTTTGAAAGTTGAAATCCTTTATTAGGCTTTTACCAGCAATTACAGATAACAGACGAGACAGCGAAAACTAGCATTGAAAAACAATGAATTTTCAATGTTATTTTTCGCCGACCGACTATACGAAGTGAAAAGCAAAGTTTTTTCTTGCTTGTTGTGTTTGCCAACTCGAAAGGGTTGGTGAACCTTTCTTACGCCAAAGTTGCTTTCACTTTCTGCTCTCTCAACTGTTTGGTGTATAATCTAAAATAATTCCCTTTTGCCTGTATCAAGGCGGAATGACTACCATCCTCAATGATTTTACCATTTTTAATCACCAAAATCCTATCACAATTTTTGATAGTAGAAAGTCGGTGAGCGATGATAAGTGCCGTCCTGCCTTCGAGAACCGTAGCAATGCTTTTTTGTATTTTCCGTTCATTAATTGCATCTATCGAAGACGTTCCTTCATCAATGATAAATATGCGAGGATTGGCAATCACCGCCCTTGCGAAGGATAACAATTGCCGCTCACCGTGCGAGATATTATCGCCATTTTCGCCTACTTTTTCATCTAGTCGTTCTATGAATTGCTCTGCACTCACTAGGCGCAATGCCTCGTGTACTTGTGCGTCGGTCGCATCGGGTTTGCCAAAAAGTATGTTTTCTTTTATCGTTCCCGAAAACAAATGCGACGTTTGCAACACTACGCCCATTTGGCTTCGAAGGCTTTGCAAAGTAAAATTTTTATAATCTACACCATCAATTTTAATCACTCCGCTGACGGCTTCATAAAACCGACCAACTAATTTTACAATCGTAGATTTGCCTTCGCCCGTTGCGCCAACTATGGCTACGGATTGTTTTGCAGGGATTTTTAGATTAAAATTTTGAAGCACAGGATTATCCGAATTGTAATAAAAAGAAACGTTTTCGAACTCAATATTGCCTTGTATTTCGGACATTTCGGTAGCGTATTCCGTGTTTTTAATAGCTACTTTTTCATCCAAAAGGCTAAAAATCCGCTCTCCTGCCGAAAGGCTGCCTTGCGCTTGTGCGTAAAACATCGAAATATCAATAATGGGGAAGAAAATTTTCATGGCATACTCAAAAGCGGCGGCTAAAATACCTACGGTCATGCCCGTAGAAGCTGCTATTCCCAAACTTCCACCCCAATAGACTACGCCTGCCGCTGCTGTTGAACCTATCAAGATCACAATCGGCATATAAGCTGCCGTGTAAAATGCGGCATTGTAAGAAGATAAACGCATCCTTCCGCTCAACGTTCTGAATACGCCAGCCACTTGATATTCTCGCCCTGTACTCTTAATCACTTGCACGCCATTGACGTGTTCGTTGTAAGAAGCCGTGAGTTCACTATTGATTTTTCGGGATTCACGAGAGTATTTTAATACCAATAAGCGAATGCGAATAGAAGCTAAAAGCATAATCGGTATAGAAATAAGGACAATTAACGCCAATTGCCAACTGAAATAAAATAAGGCAATGGAACAAAAAACAATCATCGTAAAACCCCAAATCCCTTCCATCAGCCGCCACGACACCACATCTATTACCCTATCTACATCCGATGTAAACCTAGATAATAGCCAACCCGAAGCATTTTTATCATAATAAGTATAAGGCAATTGTTGGAGCTTTTTAAACATATCCGAGCGCAAATCTGCCATAACGTGTTCGCAAACTCGCCCCGTGTATTTTACAATCTGATATACGCCAATGATTTGAATAACCGAAATCAATAGAAAAAAACCGATATACATATATATGGCATCGTATTGAATTTGGTAGCCTACGATATTTTTGCTGTTTTCGAGCTGAGGTGCTACTGCGTCATCCAGCATCAGTTTGAGCGCAATCGGGAAAGCAGCATCCACTATTCCAATTACAATTACCCACACGAAAAAGCCTTTCATCCATTCTTTGTACTTCCAACTGTATTCGAGTATCCTTTTTAAAAAAGGTAATAAGGCTCTTTTATTTTTTAAATTGTTGCTCTTGCATTTTTTTAAATTTTCTAAAAATCAAATCCTTTTGAGGTGAGACATCGGAATAATAGCATACGAATGCTTCTTTAGTCCATTATCCCAAGTCCGCTCATTCTTAAAATCCTGAAATCTCTTCTTCAATCGCTATTTGAATATCATACACTTGCTTATAAAAACCATTGGTTTCCAATAGTTCTTCTTGCGTTCCCATTTCCACAATTTCGCCTTTATCAAATACAATTATCAAGTCTGCGTCTTGAATAGCCGTCAAGCGGTGGGCAATGATAAAAGTGGTTTTGTCCGCCATTTTATCCGTCAATGCCGCTTGAATAACGGCTTCTGTCTCGGTATCTACGGCAGAAGTTGCATCATCTAATACCAAAATATCGGGGTCGCTCAATAGCGTTCTAGCCAGTGCGACTCGTTGTTTTTGTCCTCCAGAGAGGGTTACGCCTTTTTCGCCTACAACGGTTTCGTACTTTTGGGGCAATCGCTGAATAAAATCATCAATAGCCGCAGCTTTTGCAATAGCTACCACATCGTCGTTGCTCGCATTGACTTTTGTAAAAGCCATATTTTCTTTGATAGTAGCCGAAAATAAAAAAGCGTTTTGCTGTACCACGCCTATTTTTTGTCGCAAATCGGTTTTGCTAATCGTTTGGAGTGGCAAGCCGTCTAATAAAATTCTACCCTCCGTAGGCTCGTAAAGGCGAGTAAGTAAGGCTATAATGGAAGATTTTCCAGCACCTGTTGCGCCAATCAATGCCACTTTTTCGCCTGCTTTTACACGGAAACTCACATTTTTCAAAGCATACTGCTCTTCGTCCGTTTTGTATTTGAAGGATACATTTTCAAATACGACTTCCCCTTTTAGCTTTTCAGAAAGTGCCGTACCAGTGTAATCTTCCTCCTCCGCATCCAGAATCAACGCCATTCGTTCCATGGCTACGGTAGCCATTCCCATTTTTGAAATCACTCGCCCGACACTACGCATGGGCCAAGTCACGATGATGGAATAAGTAAACAAACTGGCAAATTCGCCCATCGTGATTTGCTGATGAATGGTAAAATACGCTCCTGCGGATAAGGAAATAAGCACTTGAAGATTGACCAAAAAGTCTGAAAACGACCAAAAGTTTTTATGCAAATCAATGTGTTTTAGCCCTACGGCTAGTTTTTTTTGATTTTGCTGATTGAATTTTTTGATTTCGTAATTTTCTCTTGCAAATGCCTGCACTACTCGAATGCCATTGAGATTTTGTTGGATGATTTTGGTGAGTTTGTCTTGCTCGTCTTCGTGTTCTTCCCAGACTTTGGCTTCTTTTCTAAAAAAGAAAATAGCTGTAACGATAATAAAAGGCACGAGCAAAATGGCAAACAGCGTGTAAGTAACATGAACTTGCCACATCACGAACACCGCTCCCGAAAAAATGGCTAAAGTCCTTACGAGTTCCACGACTTGCGTGCCTATAAAGTCCTTCACCGTATCCACATCGCCCGTGCATCGCTGAATAAGTTCGCCCGTAGGTTGCGAGTCGAAGTACTTAATAGGCAAAAGCTGAATGTGTAAAAAGAGCTTGTCCCGTAGTTTTTTGATGGCTTTTTCGGTACAAGATGCCGTAATAACGCTTGACCAAAATTGCGTTCCTGCTCGCACAACAGCGATACTGACGAATAAGCCAGCGATGCAAAGCAAGACAAATTCAAGGTTGTCCATCCGAATAGTGGGCAATACATCGTATAGAAATTGAGCAATCGGGTCGGGTGTTTTTTCGACGACTTTTCCATCATTTTGAAAAAATACCACCACTCCGTCAATCGCAACTTGAAGTATTTTTGGCTCTAACATGGTCAGCATAGCAGCTATAACCAACAAAAAACCTGAAAAAAGGTAATGGAATTTCCAACGGTCAAGTACATAGAACAACCGTTTGATACTTTTCATAGGAGTAAAATTTTATAAAATGGTGGGATTTATAATAGAATAACTTTGAACTTTGAAGAGACAAAACAATTGAACCGAAAACGCTCGGGGCAATTTTTATTTTGCCTTGGAGATAAGGGGCTAAATTCAAAATGCGACTATACTACAAGATTTAAATAGTAAAAAGTTCAACCTTTTGGCAAGTTTTTAATCAAACGACTTACAAAAGCTCGTGTGGTAAGGTTTTTAAAAAAATAGGTAATGAATAGAGAATATTCTGTTTTGTCAGCAATTGCCTAATATGGAATATTTAGCTTTTTGCTTCTTTTTAGCAGGAAAAAGAAGAATCTTAACGCTACCTTATATTTTCGCTATTTTTTTTCCTTATGGGGAATTGCTGCTGTTTGGTGTGAGCCGCATAAAAAACTACTCAAAACCAGTAAGTTACATTTTGCACCACACCAAATTTTTTAGAATAAAGTCTAATAATTACGAAATTTCTATAAATTTACAATTCTAATCAAAAACAGTATGGCAAAGCATAGAAATCCAAATCAGAACCGAAAGTCAAGAGAGCGAAAACCAACGAATAAAAAGCGTCAGATTGTTTCTAATACGCCCAAAAAAGAAACCTCAACGCCCAAAAATTCAAGCCCTAAAGCTGCTACACCCATTGAAGCGACTTCATGGCTGACGAATAGCCGCTTGCACATCATCTTGATTTTTGTACTGAGCTTTGTCTTGTACGCCAATACCTTGACGCACGATTACGCATTGGATGATTCTATTGTGATTATCGAAAATGAGTTTACGAAAAAAGGCTTGAACGGAATCGGCGATATTTTCGGCTACGATACCTTTATGGGATTTTTTGGAAAAGAAAAAAACTTAGTGGCAGGAGGTCGTTATCGTCCAATGTCGTTGGTAACTTTTGCGGTAGAATGGCAGTTTTTTGGTAAAAATCCCTCGGTTAGCCATTTTATCAATATTCTACTGTATGGTTTGGCAGGCATGGTTTTGTATTTGCTGCTGTTGAAACTCTTTCAAACTCGGAACGAAGGCAAATATTTGACGGCTTATTTCATCGCTTTGGCGGCTACCATGCTTTTTATTGCACATCCTATTCACACCGAAGCCGTGGCGAATATCAAGGGGCGAGACGAAATTTTGGCACTACTCGGAAGTTTAACGGCATTGTATTGGACGCTCCTTTACATTCAGACGAAGCAGACGAAATTCTTAATTGGCTCAGCGGTTGTCTTTTTCTTAGCATTACTATCCAAAGAAAATTCCATTACTTTCTTAGCCGTAGTTCCGTTGGCTTTGTTTGTTTTTACAAAAAACAAAATGCGAGAAATTGCACTCGTGACGCTGCCTTACGTCGTTATTGCAGTAGTATTTATTGCCATCCGAAGCAGTGTGCTAGGTGCAGCAGCAGGCATTGGCGAAGAAGCACAAGAGTTGATGAACAATCCATTTGTAGGACTAAATGCGAGCGAACGCTACGGAACGATTTTTTATACCTTAGGAAAATATATTCAGTTACTCATTTTTCCGCATCCGCTGACGCACGACTATTATCCTCGCCATATTGAAGTGATGAATTTTGGAAATTGGCAAGTCTTGTTGTCGTTAAGCATCTATGTGATTTTAGGTATTTACGCACTTTTGAGATTGCCGAAGCGTGACCCTGTGGCTTTTGGTATTATTTATTTTATCGCTACCCTTTCGATAGTTTCTAACTTAGTTTTCTCGGTAGGTACGAATATGTCAGAGCGTTTGGTATTTATGCCGTCCGTTGGTTTTTGTTTGATAATGGCGGTTTTGGCAGAGCGATTTTTACCTTTAAAAACATTGGAGAAATCTAAGTTTCCAATGGCATTAGCAGCTATCAGTGTAGTAGTTTTGCTTTTTTCTATAAAAACAATCGTAAGAAACCCAGCTTGGAAAGATAATTATACGCTTTTCAAAACAGACATTAAAACCTCCGTCAATAGTGCGAAACTCAACAATGCGATGGGCGGTGTGACAATTGACGAAGCCAATAAACTTGATGCCAACGACCCTAATCGGGCGGCAATGTACAACGAAGCCATTACTTATTTGGCAAAAGCCATAGAAATACACCCGACTTATGCAAATGCTTACTTATTGAGCGGAAACGCTTATTTCTATCAAAAAAACTACACCAAAGCAGCCGAATATTATCGATACATTGCCCAAACTTTCGATAATTCGAACGGCAAAAACAACCTTTTCGAGGCAGGGAAGAAGCTAGTAGTAAGCTGACAATTTCAGGCAGCTATTCCGATTTTGGAAGAAGCTAAAGCCTATTTGCCAAACAATATAGAAATATATGGCAACCTCGGCGCAGCTTACGGTGAGACGCAACAACACCAAAAGGCGATTGAGAGCTTTAATCAAGTCATTCAATTGGACCCTAATAACGCTCGTGCGCATTTGCTCATCGGATACGCTTATATGAATCTAGCAAGAACACAACCTGCCTTTGAAGCACAAGGACAACAATATATTCAAAAGGCTTATGAGCTGGACCCGACGTTGCGGTCGAACTAGGAGAGCTATTGCAAAATAGTCGGCACTTTATTGTGCTGGCTATTGTGTCTAGTTTCCTATACGGCTTATTTTTGCTTGAATATGTTGGTCGGCGTTATTTTATAGAACAACAACCATGTAATCCTTTAATTCTAACAAATCCCGACAGCGTTCCAAAATAATCGCTAGGCCTATTTTTTCTCTATCCGATAAATCAAAATATTCTGAGCAATGACGTTTGGAAATGATGGTTACGCCTGTTTTGGATTTTAAAGCATAGAAAGTGGCGGTTTCGGTGAGAAAAGTAGCTTCGCTCGAAGGCGAACAAATAGAACAATTATCAACCGCCCTTGTATTTTCAACTTGATTAAAGTGCTGATATTCGTAGATTTCGCAAAAGTCGGTCAATAAAAAACGCTTATAATTCAACTTCACATTACATTGATAAGTCGGCACTTGATGAACGTAATGATTTCTAAAACCTTCTTTTTTTAAATCTCTACGAACCGTAAAAAATGCTTTTCCATTAGGTTTTAGCAGTTCTGAAACTGCCATTAAAACGTAAGTTTGTTCTTTTGGAAACAACACATTCAACACATAATGGCAAATAATTGTATCGAATTTTTCAGTTGGATAATCAGGTTGATAAGTTGGGTCATAGCCTTGAACATCTAAATTTTGAGATTTTAAAAATTCTACATCTTTTCCTAAACCGCAGCCAAAATCTAGGATTTTTCCTTTGAATTGTCCTTCTTTCAAAAGAACTCTGGTTGGATAGGAAACACGGTCACGGTTCACCAAAGGGCCAGTACATATTGGGGTGTTCATCAAAAATATCTCCTTCCGGCAGATCGTAAAACCCCAGCGCCAACGCCCATATCCATCAGTTTACCGGGTATTCCCATATTCAGTGCCGGATCCACCGCCATGTATTTTGGATATTAAAACAAAAGGCTTTCATCGGGATTTGTGGCGGATGAGCGCTTCTACCTGTTTTTGAAGTCGTTCTTCAAAAGCATGAAAACGCTCCATCACCTTTCCAAGGGCCTGCAATGTGAAGACCTAATTCGTATAGTTGTTTTCCAGAGCTGAAAAACTTTTCCTCCACTTAAACGCTTTTGCCCAGATTGAAGGCTGGTGGGTGCCGAGCTCTATTCCCTGCTCTTGAGTTCCATTGTCTGACTGATCACCGCCGTTAGCTGCGCCATGCACACCCGTAGTTCTGCCATTGAACGTGAACCGGGATGATCCACTGTGTACAGATCCGGGAAAATCCTGTGATCCCTTGTTTTCTGACCAGTTCAGCAACATGCCCGTTGATCAACTTGACAGGATAGCAGGCCTCACCCAGGGAATATTCCTGGCCCAGTCTTATGGTTTTTTCACTTGTCGGTTCGGACAACAGCACATTGAAGCCTAAATTTTTTAAAGTGAAGAACGTGAAACAATCCATAGGTGAAAAGTGCCTCTCCCACCGTTTTTTGGCCGTTATCGGCCGGGTGTCTCACAGCAAAAATGAGTTCTGTCCTTGTTAAATACATCGCTATTGTTTATCCTGTGCGCTGGTTGTTGTTTTTTAAGCGGGCACCCCAATGGAATTGAGATCAAATCCCTTAAACATGGTGTCCTGGAAGCCTGTTTCTTCTCCCAATCCTGCCATTGCCTCAGTTAACTGACTTCCAATGTTTCCCATCTGAATAAGAGGAGCAACCATAAGAGTACCGATAAGTAAAAATGTGAAAGAGAATAATTCACCAACACTAATAGTTCCTTTCATGCGTAACATATATCCACCGATTCCCATGATTATTGTAGTTGCAAAACCGATTAAAAATACCGAGGCACTTTTAATTAATGCTGTTGCAACAAGGCTCTTTTTTACGTTTTGATAAATGCGATCAACTCCTACTTTAAAGTTCTTATCCTCTGCTTCTTCAGCATTAAACGCTTTAATCACGCGAACACCTCCAAGAGTTTCGGTTAATCGACCAGTTACCTCAGCCGTTATTTTTCCTCTATTTCTAAAAATCGGGCGAACAAATCCAAAAGCTTTCAGCATAACGAATGCAAAAATTATTACTGGAATCAGAACAGAAATGGTCATTATTGGGTTAATCTGGATAAGAAGTATTGTTGTAGCAACAGCCGTAATTATCCCACCTATTAACTGCACAAAACCAGTTCCAACAAGATTACGAACACCTTCAACGTCATTCATCACACGAGAAACTAAAGCTCCTGATTTATGATTATCGAAAAAGCCAATAGGCAGACGCATTAACTTACTTTGTACCTGTGCTCTCATTTGCGAGATCATGTGCTGCGCTTGAACACTCAGTAATCTTGTTAAAGCGAAAGAAGTAAGTGACCCTACCAAAATAGAACTTCCAACAACTGCTAAAAACAGCCATAATGAATCTGCATCCTTATTTGGAATGATGTCATCAATTAGAAATCGAATCGAATACGGCGCAACTAAACCTGCTGCACTGCTGATTAATATTAAAATTAACCCAAGACCCAACATTTTCTTACGTGGCCAAATGTATTCTTTGAATGCCCAAGAGAAGGACACAGTTTTTTTTTCTTTACTCATGGCAGGGTATTGACCAATATCAAGCCAAGTTTATTTCACTGACATTTCGACAGTCACCTAGGTAACTATTTAACCTTTGAGTAGATAATTTCAGGCTCTTCGCTTACGATGTACTGCATCTTGTAATCTATATCTACTAGGATGTCTGAAGGTATTTCCATTAATACTTTATGGATTGTTAATCCGCTTTGGTAGGGTCGAATCCAAGTGTCACCGAACACCTGAATTTCAGTCAAAAGTGTAAGTTGATTAAACTTCTTAATCGTTTCCTTTTTAAGCTTGAAATTCTTCTGATGGAAATGGATTTGATTCTCGCCTTTTAAATCGTATGGTTTTGACTGAAGCCCTTCTTTACTCAATTCTATCACAGATCCCAGTCTTTCACAGTATTCACTCTCCGATTCACTTTCGTGTAGTTTACCCATATCTGCGAGACAAGCGACAACGTTAATTTTCTCAGGAATAAGAATTACGTCTTTACGAAGTTGTTTTAATAAATTCATGACAATTGGTACTTGCTGCTCACTATCTAAAGCTCGTTGCATAGTTTCAGTGACTATTATATCAATCAATTCCGGGTTTTCCAATTGAACTTTTGATGCGTCTGCTTGAATAAAATTTGTTACATGATCGCTAAATCCAACCATCTCAATAACTCCTTGTACGTACTTAAAGCTCTCTCCATTTATTTCCATTAAGGTACATTTCACCTCGTCTGGAGAATAATTCGCCAATACAGGAAGAATCAAGGTTGCAAATGGACCTGTTCCAGCGTAGAGAATATGAGTTGTTCCCCTATTTTCGGCTTGATGCTTTTCAACGGCTTCCATTAATCCTTTAATAAACAGCTTCGTTCTCATCATGTCATCCAAACACATTGCGGCCCATATTGTTCCTAGCGCCATTCCATTTTCGAAGTCAATATTTGTTCTCTGAGATTCAGACTCAATATCAATATTAGAAGCTTTGTAAACCAAAGCTTTATATTGTTTGACAGCATCAGAAATTTCTTTGAAATCAATCTCATTTTTGCTTAATACAGTTCCAATCTGTTTTAATTCCTTTTTCATTTAAGCGATTTTGGGCTGGGTAAAAATGCTCATTCTAATTTTCAAATCAAAAAAAATCCCCTCTCCCTCGGCTTTGCCGAGGAGGAGGGGATCATTAATGAATTTGATGAGGATTACTCTCCCTTCATCATTTCTTCCATTTCTTTATAAGCATCACAAGCTTCCATTTCTTCCTTAAGAGCTTTTTGTTTTGCTTCGTCGTCTCCAGCTTCTTTTTCTTTTTCTTCCATTAATTTCTCACAAGCTTCCATGTCTGCTTTGTAAGATTCTTGGATTTTTTCCATTTTAGCTTGATCACCACCTGCTTCTTTAGCTTCTTTAGCCATTTCAAGCATAGTGTCTGCACAATCACACATTTCTGAACCTCCACAAGAGGCTAGTAAAGCAACTGAAAAAGCTGCAACAAATACATTTTTTAATTTCATAATATCAATTTCGTCGGTTAAATTCTGGTCGACAAGGTAAGTAAATAAAAAAGATTAACCTCAAAAAACGTTATTTAATTAACAAAAAAAATACCGACACTGTATTTGAGTGTCGGTATTAGCTAAAAGCTTCTTAGTCAATTATTAGTCTACTATTACTTTGCTTGACATGATTTTTCCACCCTGTTCAACCTTAATTGTATACATTCCAGAACCAAATTTTTTCAAATCAATCTCCTTCTTATAGTTCCCAGAAAACTTACCAAGTTTGTCAGCAAAAACCGCTTTTCCTTGGGCATCAATAACTTCTACTTTAGTTTTCACCTTTTCAGTTTGATCAAATTGAATGGTAAAAACTCCGTTGTTTGGATTAGGATAAATCATCATGTCATTCGTTTCCAATTCTCTTTGAACAACAACATTAGCATCAGATTCAGTAATGTTTTCAGTAACTAAAACAATTGTGAAGTCCTCATCTCCTCCATGAATCATTTTCATTCGATGACCGTGATGTCCTTGATGTGATTCCCATTCTACATCGTCTCCATCCATCTCAATTTTCTTGATGATAACACTATGCTCTCCGTCTTCGCCATGAATCTCATCAAATAAAGTCTCAAATTCGAATTCCATATTTTCTCCTAGAGAATCTAGCGTGATGTTCATTTGAGACAAACTTTCTTCAAGTTTTTTCATCATTTCTTTCTTCTCCTCTTCAGTCATGTCTGAATCATCCATATTAATGTGATGCATCATCATAAAATTTCCATTGTGCCCTTTGTGCATTTGATGAATTTCATCTTCTGTCACTTCTACTTCTTCTCCGTTGACAGTTTTCTTAATCACTTTGTTTCCTTCTTCATCAATTTCAACAGTAATTTGAATGTTATCTCCTTCTTCACCTTCAGTAACAAACTCCATGTTATGACGGTGCAAATCGTCAGAATCCATTTTAATGATCATGAGCTCACCTTCCTTATGTTCGTGCATTTTCTTAAGTTCCTCTTCTGTCATCTCAATTTCTTCTCCATTGACAGTTTTCTTGATCACCTTGTTTCCTTCTTCATCAATTTCCACAGTAATCTGAATATTATCACCTTCTTCACCTTCAGTGATAATTTTCATTTCATGCCCGTGCGGATGCTCCCCTTCCATAATAATCATATGCTCTTTTTGCATTTTATTATGCACATTTTGCTCATGAGACTCTATTTTTTTCAAGTTCTTCATCAGTCATCTCAACTTCTTCGCCATCGACCCATTTCTTCACAACTTTGTTACCATCGTCGTCAATTTCAACCATGATTTTAACTTCTTTCGATTCAGAATCTCCATCTATTTCAATATCGTGCTTGAATTCTTTGATCATCACATGTTGCTCACCTTCACCTTTCAACATAAAGTGATTGTCTGCCATTACTGGAATCTTGATGATTTCTACATTTTTATTATCAATTCCTTTATCCGCAAGGAAATTCTCAACAGTATACG
>CALOED010000279.1:0-4855 GCA_942492005.1 uncultured Saprospiraceae bacterium | reverse complement strand
TATATCTAAAGCTAAGTCGTAAATTTCGTCTAGTGTTTGCCCGTATTGCCAATAATCTAACTCTCCTAACTGATAGTTTTTGGCTTGTAATTCACCTAATTGCGATGTTTTTATAATCGCTTTATCCAATGCTAAAATTTGCTTATTGATTTGCTCGCCTTCTAATTTCAATTCTCCTAACTCTTTTAAAATCATATAATCATTAGTCTCAATTTCACTTTGGACTATTTGATTTTGCAACTGAGCAGCTTGCAATTTTTGCTGAATAGGTTTTCGGTGCAATGGAATTTCAACGCCAATTTCAACGCCACTATAAACATTTAAACCATTAAAAAACTGAATAGCATAACCCATATTAAAGGATGGCAAAAGCGTGTTTTCAAGCCGTTTTACTTCCGCTTTACTTACGCCGACTTGAGCTGATAAATACGTGGAAAGACTATTGCCCCGATTTACATAAACGGGACTTTCTAACAGTTCAAGGCCTTTAGTGACAAAGACATAATCCTTTCCATTCAACCAAAATTTAAGCTGATGGTAGCGTTTATCAATTTCTAATTGATTTTTATGTCGCTTTATTTTTAGCCGCTCTTGCTGCTTTTCTAAAAACAAAAGCTCTGTTTTATTCGCCTCGCCTTGCTCATAACGGATTTTTACCCATTGCACCAACTCATTATATACACTATCTTGGCTGATGAATATTTTGTCTATTGCTTTCAACGCCCCAACTTCATAATACAACACCGATACTTCGTAAGCAATATCCCGTTCCGTCAAAGCCTTAGCCGCCTTTATCGCCTCATATTCCGCCTGATACACGTCATTTCGGCTTTTGTAAACCTTCGGCAATTCAAAACTTTGACGAAAACCAATATCATTTTGCAAGTTGTCATTCGCCTGTCCGAGTGCTGTGCCTTGATAATAAAACTCCGTTTTGCCCAATTGAAAACCAGAGCCGAGCAAGGCTTTCTTCTGTTCTATTTTTAAATCAGCCGTTTTAATCGTCGGATGGTTTTGGATAGCCATTTGAATAGCAGAATCCAACGAGAGGGTATCTTGCGTGAAGCCAACTTGCGTTATTCCTAAAAACAAAAGAATGGTCAAAGCCTTTTTCGGTACTCGAATTTTTGCCCACCAACTGTATAAAATCGGCAAAACCACGAGCGTCAAAAAAGTAGAAGTAATCAAACCTGCAATCACCACCGTAGCCAAAGGACGTTGCACTTCTGCGCCTGCCGAGTGCGACAATGCCATAGGCAAAAAGCCCAATGAAGCCACCGCAGCCGTCATAATGACTGGGCGAAGGCGCACCATAACGCCTTTCAAAATACGTTCTCGAATATCCATGACCCCTTCTTTTTCGAGTTGATTAAAATAACCAATCAAGACAATTCCGTTCAGAACCGCTACGCCAAAGAGCGCAATAAAACCAACGCCTGCCGAAATACTAAATGGCATACCTCGCAACACCAAGCCCCAAACGCCGCCAATAGCCGCCATCGGAATGGCTGTAAAAATCAGAACCGCTTGCCCAAACGAATGAAAAGTCAGGTACAATAAAATAAAAATCAGTAACAAGGCGATTGGAACGACAATACTCAATCGAGCTTGCGCCGCTTCCAAATTCTCAAACTGACCGCCATACGTTACGTAATAACCTGCGGGCAAATCCAGTTTTTTGCTCAAAATACCTTGCACTTCTTCCACCAGCGAAGCCACATCCCTGTCGCCCACATTTACGCCGACGGTAATTCTCCGCCTTGCGTTATCTCTCGAAATCATCATAGGAGCTTCTTTCAGTTCCACTTTTGCGACTTCATTCAGAGGAATTTGCTGACCATTATCCAACGGAATATACAAACGTTTGATGTCCGTGAGGTCAGCTCTAAACGGCTTATCCATCCGCACTACGAGGTCAAAACGCTTCTCGCCCTCAAAGACCGTTCCTGCCGTTTTGCCTGCATAAGCCGTTTTTATCACATCATTCACTTCTTTTACTTGAAGTCCGTATTGCGCCAATTTCGGATAATCGTACTCAATCACGACTTGCGGCATTCCCGTCAATCGCTCGACGGTAATCGAACTAATTCCATCTACATCATTGATTAAGCGGCCGAGTTCGTCGCCTTTTTCTGATAAAATATCCAAATCATCGCCATAGATTTTAATGGCAATATCCGCCCGTGAGCCTGTCATGAGTTCATTGAATCGCATTTCTATTGGCTGCTGAAATTCATAACCAATTCCCGGCAATTCTTCCATTTTGGCTTCCATTTTTTCAAAAAGCTCGTTGAGGGTTTTGGCACTCGTCCACTCGGATTTCTCTTTGAGCGTCACAATAATATCGCCCGTTTCAATCGACATTAGGTCTGTTGGAATTTCGGCAGTGCCAATTTTCGTAACCACTTGCTCGACTTCGGGAAATTCTTCCATTATCATGGTTTGCAATTCGGATGAAATTTCAACGCTTTTTTGAAGCGAACTGCCAGGCGGTAATATTTGATGCAATGCCAAATCGCCTTCTTCCAAAGTAGGTAAAAACTCGCCGCCGAGCCTCGAAAATTGCCAAATACTCAACGCCAAAATGATTATGGTAAAACCAACTACTAGCATTTTAAATCGCAATGCTGCATGAATGACGGGGGTATAGACCTTTTTCAAACCGCTCATGATACGGTCTGCAATCGTGATTTTGTTGGTAATATTTTTATTTAAAAATAGGGCTGACATCATCGGAATGTAAGTCATTGACAAAATCAATGCGCCCAAAATGGCAAAACTCACCGTCTGTGCCATTGGTATAAACATCTTGCCTTCGATGCCAACAAGCGTCAAAATCGGTAAATAAACGATGAGAATAATCAACTCGCCAAATGCCGCAGATTTTCGGATTTTGCTCGATGCCGTGAGGACATTTTCGTCCATTTGCGATTGATTCAGTTTTTTGCCTGCAAAGCCCAAACTCAACCGATGAATGATACTTTCTACAATAATCACTGCGCCATCCACGACCAAACCAAAGTCGATTGCGCCCAAACTCATCAAATTGGCAGACACGCCAAATATTCGCATCATACTAATGGCAAATAGCATTGCCAACGGAATCACAGAAGCCACTATCAAACCTGCTCGAAAGTTGCCGAGTAGCAAAACCAATACAAAAATGACAATCAAGCCACCTTCTACTAGATTGGTTACTACTGTACTAATGGTTCGATTAACGAGTTTATCTCTTTCTAAAAATGGCTCAATCACCACGCCTTCGGGCAGCGTAGATTGAATTTGTTCTACTCTTTTTTTAATCCTTGAAAGTACCTGAGCGGCATTTTCGCCTTTGAGCATCATAGCAATTCCGCCCACGACTTCGCCATCGCCATTGCGAGTAAGCGCACCATATCGAGGCGCGTGGCCGAATTGTACTTTCGCTACGTCTCGTATCAGAATCGGAATATTATTATTGACTTTAACGACAATGTTTTCAATATCCGCCAATGATTTTACTAGCCCTTCCGAGCGGATAAAATAGGCGTTCGGGTCTTTTTCGATGTATGCTCCGCCTACGTTTTCGTTGCTTTTTTCCAATGCTTCAAAAATTTCGGAGATGGTGACATTCATCGCTCGAAGCTGATTAGGGTCAATCGCTACTTCGTATTGTTTTAGAAATCCGCCAAAGCTATTGACTTCTATCACGCCTTCGATCCCCGATAATTGCCGCTTGACGAGCCAATCTTGCATGGTGCGCAGTTCCATTGCGGAATACTTCTTTGGCGCATCTTTGGTAATATGCAGCACGTATTGATACACTTCTCCTAGCCCTGTTGAAATCGGTGTCATTTCCGGTGAACCGAGCGATTCGGGAATGTCATCTTCTGCCATTTTGAGTTGTTGGCTCACCAACTGACGAGGCAAATAAGTGCCAACCGCATCTTCAAAAACGATGGTAATCATCGAAAATCCAAAACGAGAAACGGAGCGTAACTCTACTACATTGGGTAAGTTTTGGAATGCTAATTCCAATGGCACCGTGATGGAACGCTCTACTTCTTGCGCTGACAAATCGGGCGAAACGGTCACGACTTGCACTTGATTATTGGTAATATCGGGAACGGCATCTATGGGCAATTGCGTCAAGGAATAACTTCCCCAACCAATCAAACCAATGATAAAAATGCCTATAATGAGCTTATTTCGTATAGAATAAGCAATAATTGCGTCTATCATAATTTATAAAAAAATTAAAATAAAGTTATTGTTTGATGTCTTAAATTGGATTTTGTGGAAAACTATTTCACATAAGAAGGGGCGTGTGAAAAGTTCTAGAATTATATTTTTTTTAAAAATTATAATTCATTGCTAGTATGTTTACTAAACTTTTTTGTTAGTAAACATGAACATAAACCCCCAAATATTGATTGAATTTTATAATAAAACCACAAAATCAAAAAGAAAGGAAATTAGACCGTAGGTGGTGCTCGAAGTGAGCGACTGGATATGAAAGATTTGGTTTTATAGTTAAGAATATAATCGGTTGAGCTTCTCAGTAAACCTAAGGATGGAGTAGTTTCAGGAAATGAAAAAACTACGTTAGCGTCAAATGACGGTACATTTTTAAAATGAGAAATCTCACCGTGCTGGAAATGTTCTAAATGTTCAATTCCAATGTCGTGCGTAAAAATATGCTCCGCTACTTCAAAGAAGGAAGTATGCGAATCGTGTTGGCAACCGACTTTCAAGACAGAAGAACTTGACCTTACTTCTACACTATGAGAGTGTGGAAAGAAGGAATGCAACAAAATGATAATTGTTGCGAACCAGAGTAATCCGTTTTGAAATTTTTTATTCATGCTATAAAAAT
>CALOED010000278.1:0-4656 GCA_942492005.1 uncultured Saprospiraceae bacterium | reverse complement strand
ATTCAGACCAATTCCGCCTATTTTTCCTGTATCGAAAGAGGCTTTTACTTTTTTGCCGAATAATGGGATTTTAATTTTAGGCGTAGCCTGCGTATTGGTCGTAAACGGGATTTTATAATGCTCCGAATCGATATTGATGTTTTCCGCATTATCTGTAAATTGAAGCGTTTCTTTTTCGTAATCAATTTGCCAGATGGCGTGTTTCATCAGGTTTGCACCAATAAAACCATCTACCTTTTCGCCCAAGCATTTCATTTCAGGGGAGTTATTCAAACCAATAATTACCGCTCCCATGTCTTTAAAATCTATTCCAGCGATATTGATATTGTCAATTTTGGTAAACTGTGTTTTGCGTTTTTGATTCGTTGAGCTGCCTACATTGCTGGTAGCTTTGGCTTTTAGTCCGAGTTCTTTTGCTAGTTCTGGCGTGACGAGATTCATCGCACCGCTATCAAAAAGGAATTTATATTTTTTAGAAGAGCCGTTAATCCTGGCTTCTATCAATATCCAATTTCTAAAACTTTCGTAAGGAATCGTTTTATTAAAATTCTGCTGTACCACCTCCCCTTTCGTCAAAAGTTTTTGGACTTTTAGCGAATTACAACTATTAAAAACAATAAAGGCAGAGAGTATAAATACGATTTTGATAATTTTCATTGGATATTTTAAATTCTATGGTTTTTCAAAATAGTGTCTTAGCAAAATTAGTATCAATAGCGACCAGCCAATTCTAGTCTCACCTTGACTACGTCTAAAAATTTTGGATAAAAACGTTAATCATGTTCATCTTCAATATTGCCAAAGACTTGTTCCAAAATGTCTTCTAATGCAATGAGGCCAAGTGTTCTATTATTTTTATTAGAAACATAACCAATCGTTATACGCTCTTTCATAAATAAATTCATGGTATCCATTGCCGGCATATCTATGGTAAATTTTGGAATATTGGGTCTTAATATTTCTGCAATAGATTGGGGATACGAGAGTAATTGAAGGTGATGCACATAGCCCAAAATATTATCTAAATCGCCATTATGAACGATAAGTCTTGATACTTTGGCATCAATAAAGGCTTGTGTCAGGTCTTTAATATTGGCGTTAATTGAGATAGATTTGATTTCGCTACGAGGTATCATACAGTCTTTCACGCCAATATTATTGAGCGCAATTGCTTTTTCAAACATCTCTGTGTCGAGGGTTTGCGCTTTGTATCTTTCGATAAAATTCACCAAGTCCACCCGAGTAAATACTTGCTCATCGGGCGTGATTTTCATACGAAATATCTTTTGGAGCAGCCATTCCGATGCTTTTACCATGAGCCATACCAAAGGAGCGAGCAGCCATTGCAAACCATAATGGACATAAGTGAAAAGAAACAACAAATTGGTAGCAAATAAGCGAAAGAGTGCTTTGGGTATAAATTCGCCAAAGAGTAAAACTATCAACGTGGAAATTAATGTAATACTAAGCAATAAGCCAAATTCGCCTGTAAGAAAACTTGGCATAATGGCTTTGAGCTGAGGCATGAGGGACTCTTCCATCAGATTGCCAAAAATCACCAAAGCGATATTGTTGCCTACTAGCATCGTTCCCAAAAACCGTGAAGGATGATTGAAAAATTCGACGACATATTTCCCTCGCCTCGAACCATGTTGCTGTTTTAATGCTATTTTGAGCCTATCTGCGGAGAGATAAGCAATTTCGAGCATGCCGAAAAAAATGCTGACATTAGGAGCATTATAATAATAGCGGCTATTATCATTTAAGTTTGGTATTCGTTTTTTTTTAATGTTTGAGTTCTTCCTCTGTTTAAAAATCGTTTTGAATATTTTCTACCGTGAAACGCCCATTTACTTTATTGATTTGCCATTGCGTAAACTCTTGATTGGACGTGAAACCATAGCCATAAATCAACTCATCCGTTGTGGATACTTTTACCCATTTATCCGTATAGAGTTGTTTTTTTGCATCTGCCAAATCAATTCATCGGTTTCTAAAGTTTCGTTATTCACACTTTTCACCACGATGTCTTTCTGAATCACAATGCGGTTTTCTCGCTCGTAATTGATGGCATATTTGGCCGTGAGCGTACTCGTAATACTTCCGTTTTCGTTATAAAAATCTACTTTTATTCCGTCTGGAAACTCTTTGCGCTCTTTGTTGATTTCTGCAAAATTGAGCAGCGTAGGGGCTTTTATCCGCATTCTCACCACGGCAGAGTCACTATAAAGTATTTCGACTTCTTCTACTCGTTCTATATAAATATCTTTCTTTGAAAATTCCCTTTGCAACTCTACTATTTTCTCTTCGCAACCCCAAAATGACAAGCTGCACAGTATAAGTACATAAAGGAAAACTTTAGTTGTATTTTTGTTGTCTAACTCCATTAATTATTTCGTTGTTATTTTATTATTGTATCACCAATGAAAAAAGTAATTTTCTTCATTTGACTTTATTCACATAAATATGAGCAAAAATAATCAAATCATGCGTTTTATATCTTATCTAACGATTTCAATCCTTCTGTTGGCAGCTTGCAACAATGAAAAAGTAGAAGAGAAACTCTTTGCAGATTACATGGTGCGTTACTTATCCGATACACGGGAGCTAAGCGCGAAGGCAAAATACAAAAAAATAAAAATAGGGGAAGGCGAGGAAGCCTTTTTGCCGAAAGAAGGCGTTCGGTTTGAAAATAAGCCTATGATTTATAAAGCCATGCAAGGCGTGACGGCAGATTATTTTTCTTTTGAAAAAAAGATACCCGAATTTCCAACGTCTCTTTCTTTCCAATTCTCTGACCATGTAGGCCAATTAATAGAGCATAGCATGGTCATCTCTCCTATGAAAAATGTAAAAATACCCACCGAGCAAATAGATTTGGATAGCGGCTTTGCGCTAATATGGGAGGGCGAATCCTTGAGCATTGGCGAAGAACTTTCCCTTATTATTGAGCAAGATGGTATTACGCCTTTGAGAATGAACAAGGTAGGTAGCACGCAATCCAATTCCATTTTTATACGAAAAGAACAGCTCATTAGCTTAACTTCCGGAAATGCAACAATTACCCTAGTTCAGAAGAAATATCAACGCTATCCTAAGGAAAGTGCTGTCGGCGGTTCATCCATCATCGAATATTATCATCCCAAAATCAATATTGACATTAAATAATTTTGCTTGTATTAAAAAAAACAACATAATATTTCGTAAAGATTATTAAGGACTAATATATTATTTTAAAAAAAATGTAACGAAAGTTAATAATTGTTTAATTTTTAACAAAATATTAACTAATTTTATGGGGTCAATCTGAATTTCTCAAACTAAAATTTGGCTATCGAACAAATTTACAAACACAAAACTAACTATGTTAATTTTAGGAGTCGCTCTTGCTGCATTACTTCTTTGGGGTAGTATGTCTATGAGTACAAGTACCAAAAGAAGATAGCAACTACAAGAGTTAAAAAATCGCAGCTATCAATTCAGTTATCTAAAATTGGGGATTTAAAAGAAAAAAATACTGTCAAAAATGAAACTCGGATGTTTTAAGCAATTAGAGCATCCGTTGTTTTTTCTAGTCATCTTGCTAGAATTAGAAAAGGAATATTGAGCTTTCTCAATATTCCTTTTTGATTCTTCAAATCTATTTCAATTTCTAATGATTAATAAATTTGTATCCTACGCCTCTGACCGAAAGGAAATATTTTGGATGTTTTGGGTCTTCCTCGAATTTTTTTCTAAACGAAAGAATAAAATTATCAATAGTACGAGTAGAAGGATAGACATCGTAGCCCCAAACCGCTTGTAATATCTGCTGACGAGAAACCACTTCGTTTTTTCTATCAATCAACAGTTTGAGTAGCATTGCTTCTTTCTTTGTCAGATTGAAAGTCTCCTTGCCATTTTCGGCTTCAAAGGTCACAAAGTTGATTTTATTCGTACCAAAAGTTACAATATCGGGCGTATCAGCGGGGTCTTTACTGCTTCGCTTAATCAGGTTTTGCACCCTAAGCAAAAGTTCTTCAAGATTGAAAGGTTTGGTCAAATAATCATCTGCCCCCTTTTTCAATCCCATGACTCGGTCGATAGAAGCATCTTTAGCCGTGAGAAACATTATCGGCACATCCAAGTTTTCTAAGCGGATTTGCTCACAAAGCTGGAAACCATCTACTTCAGGCAACATCACATCGAGCATAATCAAGTCAAAGTGTTGTCCTTGAAAGTATTTAAAAGCATCTTTGCCGTTATCCGTTGAGATTACTTCATAGCTTTCAAGTTCTAAATTCATTTTTACCACATCTCTGATGTGTTCTTCGTCTTCTACTAATAGGATACGAGCCATATTTGATACTTATTTAATTGTTGTTTATTATTCGACGATAAAGCATCTTAAAAGGTCACGAAATTTATGCTGCTAATAGAGTAAATTGGTAATAAAATGCTCTTTCCAAATAACAAGTATATAAATTTTTTTCTAATATTAAGGTATTTCCCCCTTCTCAACGTCAAAGAATCATAGTTTTATTGTGCATCGAAATTACAATATTATCGCCATAACCTAATTGCTTGCGGGCAATTGCACCCTAAATATAGTACCTTTTGGTTGATTATCTCTCACACTCACACTTCCTTTATGTACTTCCACAAGGCTTTTTACAA
>CALOED010000277.1:0-5280 GCA_942492005.1 uncultured Saprospiraceae bacterium | reverse complement strand
CCCGACGGTGTCGGGATCACCTTCCGCACCCCGCGGCCTGTCATCCGGTCGAGGTCACCGCGCCGACCTGTACGTGAACGGCGCCTTCGCCGCCACGACGAACTACCCCGGTGTGGCCCCGGACCTGTTGAACTGGCGCCCTGACCTGTTGAACCCCGTCGCGCCCTAGTCTCACGGCGGACGACACGACGAGGGGGAGTCGATGAGAAAAGTGTTGATCAACGACCGTGTGGTGACGGTCGAGTGGGGAACCGACCTGGTCCCCGGAGCCGACGAGTTGCTGGTGCGGGATCTCGACGTGCGGCGTGGTAGCCCACTCGGACCTGCATCTCGCCCGGGGTGACTAGATGCCTGGCTCAGGGCCTCACAGAAGGCACGAGGCCATCGGCATCGTGGAAGCGCTCGGCCCTGGAAAAGAGAGCGTCGTGTCCGTCGGCGACCGCGCCATCCTCGGCCTGGGTGGGCGCCGGCAGGTGACTACTGGTGCGGCACCTGTGAGTACTGCCTGGCGGAACCCCCGCCACTGCGTGCCTTCCAGTTGCCGATAGTATCGACAAAGCAAATATTTTCAAACTCGACATAATTGCCCATTTGTATATTCGATATTGAGGTTAGCGATGTAATACGGCAAGATAGACTTCGTTGGCGTGTAGTGCAGTTTTGTATTTATACGGCAAAATAAGTGTTGCGGTGGATGTCGATAATATCGGTGATAAACGTACCACTACGTGGAGCAGGTCAGTATTTCTACGCCTTTGTCGTGTAGATTTTTATTAAAATGTTTAAAAGGTAGTCGGTGCTTTCGACCATAAAACGGACGATTTCCCCGGTTTATACCGAATGTCCGTTTTGTCGAAGTACGGGAAAAGCATTTTTAATAAAAAATCTACACGACAAAGGCGCGCGCGCTACGTAGATCACCGATATTACCGCACTGTAAGTACACGTATAAATATAAAAATGAATTGGTTCTACGCCAACGAAGTTGCATAGCTGAATATCGAATATACAGTGTCGAGTCGTGAGTAGCTTGTCGATACTTTGATAATACAGACGCACCCCGCTTATAAGGCAAAACAACAAACCTATTCGGACTGAGAAAATTCGAGCGCATCAAGCGACAAAAGTGTCCTTAATGCGTTTATCAATCTGCGGATATTCCCGATTTTTATTAAAATCATTAAAATTTAATTGGTTCGCATTGTAGGGCGGATTACCGATAATCACGGAGATTTTGCGGTCATTTTGTCGCTTGATGCGCTCGGAGTTTTCGCTGCTCAGTCCGAATAGGTTTTGTTGTTTGCCTTTATAAGCGAGTGCGTCTGTATTATCCAAAGTATCGACAAAGCAAATATTTTCAAACTCGACATAATTGCCCATTTTGTTATTGTAGGTATATTCGATATTGAGGTTAGCGATGTAATACGGCAAGATAGAGACTTCGTTGGCGTGTAGTTCGTTTTTGTATTTATACGGCAAATATTGCGGTGCGATGTAGTCGATAATATCGGTGATAAACGTGCCTGTACCCGTAGCAGGGTCAAGTATTTCTACGCCTTTGTCGTGTAGATTTTTATTAAAATGCTTTTCTAAAAGGTAGTCGGTGCTTTCGACCATAAAACGGACGATTTCATTCGGTGTATAAACGACACCGAGGCGGTCAGCCCCTTTCGGATTATAGACTTTATAGAAATTTTCATAAACCGTTTTTAAGAATTTTTGCTTTTCGTTGTGGTCAGCGATAGCGGCAGCGGTAGCGTTCAGCGTTTGGTAATAATGCCGAATGTCGCCGAGTTGATTTTTACGCACATCACGAGTGAGTACGGTGTTGATTAAGTTTTCGAGTTCTTTGGCGATAATGTTGTATTTCAAAAAACTCGCATCATCAAAAATAGCGGTAAAGAGGTCTTCGGTCAAGATGTGCTGAATGAGCATTTCTCGAATATCGGCTTCGGTGATGTCGGGATTGATTTCCTCTTTACAGAGTTCCAAAAAGCGGTCACGAGCGTGAATGTATTTTTTATTGGTTTTGCTTTGCTTATCAAATAAAGCTCTAAAAGTTTCGACAATCTGCGGAATATCCTCCTTAAAAGCTTCGAGCGCTTCCTCAAATTCTCGGACTTCGGCAGGTTGAAAATTGACAAAAGCGGAGAGGATGTTGTGGAGCTTGTCGGCATCTTTCACGGCTACTCGCATCACTTCCTCGCCGCCTTGTATCAGCACAGCGGTTTTGGTATCTTCAAATAGGATATTATTGGACGGATAACCATCCGAGAAGAGTTTTTTATTGATTTCTTCATCAATTTTATCATCTGGGTCTTTGCTTTCCCAATAGCCTCGATGCACTCGCAAGTCATTCATCAAAATACCGTCAGGACGAATATTTTTACCTGTCTTTTTAGATTTTATCGTGATTTGCGAATGAAATTGATATTTTTTGGACTGTGCGTATTGCATTATCAAAAAGAAAAACGGCATGGAAAGTGCGCCTTCGTTCTTGATACCCGAGCGTCGGATTTGATGCACTTGATTGTAGTAACTGTTGATGAGTTGTTTAGACATTAGGTTTTATGGTTTTGCAGCAATTCTTCATTTCCAAATTCTATTACCCCACATCTTTAGTCTGGGGATTAATGAAAATAAAGGATTTTCGGGTTTTAACCCAACATTGCCTCAGTTTAGGGTTAAAACCCTGATTTTTAGATTTATTCTTTACCACTGAAGATACAGGGCTGTGGATAAAGCTAATTGAAGAATTGCTGATGTTTTGGGCTATGCCGGATTTAGTGTGATATAAAGTTAGTCATTCAATTTTTCAAATTGAAATTTTTTTGTGGTTTGTTAATAAATAAGATGAAGAGATGAGAAAATGAATAATTAAGGATTTGTTTAAAACATATATGGTTGTGGTCAAAAATCACTACTTTAGTAAAAAATAAGCTGCGATACTCAATGTTCTCAAAGAAGTAAAGGAAAACGAAGACTACCTACATGATTATAAAAAATATAACATATAGTATTATTTTATTTGTAATGCCTTTACTTGCATATAGTCAAGTAAGGAATCCGATTTCATTTGAGAATTTTACCGTTGAAAATGGCATTTCTGCGAATGCTATAAATCAAGTAATTAGAGACGAAAAGGGTTTTCTTTGGCTGGCAACGAATAATGGATTGAATAGGTTTGATGGGTTGAAGTTTCAAGTTTTTACTGCGGATAAAAACAATCCCAATGCCATAAGAGGGAATAATATTAAAACGATTTTGCAGGATAGCAAAGGCTATTTATGGATAGGAACACTCGCCGAGGGATTGAATAGGTATAATTATACGAAAGGCGTTTTTGAAGCATTTGTCCATAATGAAACCGACACATCAAGCATTAGCAGCAATGAAATACTTTCTTTATATGAAGACAAAAAAGGGCGACTTTGGGTAGGAACGGAGCGAGGTCTTAATCTTTTTGATTATAAAACAGAAACGTTTACTGCCTTTTTGCCAAATGAAAAGCATCCGAAGGCGATTAGTTCAGCGGCCATTTTGTCTATAAAAGAAGACAGTCGGGGTTGGCTTTGGGCAAGCACATGGGCAGGCGGCATCAATTTGATTATTCCTACTCAGAAGCCCAATCATTTTGATTTTCGGCATTTCAAATCCGTAGAAAAAAATCCAACTCAACTCCCTTCCGACCATGTTTGGAGGTTGTTTTTAGATAATAAAGGGCGGTTTTGGCAAACTACCTTCAATGGCGGTTTGGCGTTGATGTTGCCTAATGAAGAGAAAGACCCTTATTTATTTCAGCCGCAATTTATCTCCTATAATAGTCGCACGAATGCGGATGAAAATACGCGCCCTTCCAATGATATTATTTTTGCGATTGACCAATCAAAAAATGGTGATATTTGGCTCGGAACGGCTTTTGGAATTAGTATTTTCAATCCAGATGATTATTTTTCAGACCTGTCTTCGATCTGCCCTACGGATAAAAAAACCATTCCGAAAGTTAAATTTCAACACCTAAAACACAATGTATTTAATCCTCAAACCTTACCTAGCGACGACGTTAGAGATATTTATTTTGATGATGAAAATATAGCCTGGTGTTCTTCAATGGGTGGATTGAGCAAATATAATCCGAAAAGTATTCGGTTTCAACATTTTCTAAAAACCAATACTGGAGCTTCTACCATTTATATTACATCTTTGGCGGAAGAAGACGAAAACCATCTGTGGATAGGCACAAATACAGGCGAAGGGTTATTGAAATTTGATTTTAGAACACAAACATTCAAAGACTATCAGCATCAGCCGAATAATAACAACTCACTGGCGAGTAATAATATCACATCCATCCTAAAAGTAAGTGACGATTCTTTGTGGATTGCAACTACTTTAGGCGTGTCTTTACTGAATCCAAAGACCAATCAATTCAGACATTATTCTGTTTTTGATGATAAAGGCAATATCATTCAAAGATTGAATATCGAATCGATGTTGCAAGATAGTAAAAAGCGATATTGGCTCTGTTCTGATATTGGACTTTTATTATTCAATCCTAAAAATGGTCAAATTACAAATTTCAATAACAAGGACGGAAAACCGATTAAATTACCCAATCAAGATACCAATATGGCAATTGAAGACGATGAAGGTAATATTTGGGTAGCGTCTTATGGAGGTTTGTATAAAATTTGGTTTGACCCAAAAGGCATTCAATTAAAATCCTATACGCATGATGTAGAAAATTCACGTTCTATTTGCTCTAATCGAGTGATTTCTCTTTGCAAAATGAATGGCGAAGTTTGGATAGGAACAGAAAACGGGCTGGCTAAATACATCAAAGAAACAGACGATTTTGATAATATTACTTCCGAAAATGGGCTAAAAACGCCTTTCGTTGTTGGTTTAGCTGCCGATAATGCCAACAACGAAAGGCGTTTTGCTTCGGTAATATTATCAAAATCGTCTGTTGCTTGATGTATTTGAAGCCAGCCGTTTTGTGCAAACGCATTCAATCACTCGTTAGAGCAATAAATACATCATGCGGCAAGACAATTGAATGCCTTTAAGGCAAACCAAATTTTATGGAACATACCCAAATATTCATCATCAATATTGTATCTTGATTGAATTATTTAATCGGTTTTCCGTCCTTATTTGACCATTTTTAGGATTGAATAATAAAAAGTCCAATATCAGAACAGAGAGCCAATATCACTTTTTTATATCTTGCAACATCGATTCGATATTCAATCTTTGAATGATGTGCCTTGAGCAGAA
>CALOED010000276.1:0-17244 GCA_942492005.1 uncultured Saprospiraceae bacterium | reverse complement strand
TACTTGCCACACTTCCGTTTGAAAATGGATGCAGTGCCAGGTATGCCAACTTACTTCGTATTTACGCCCACTCTAACGACAGACGAGTACAGACAAAAAGTGAAAAACAATCCAGCATATCAAATACCTGCTGACCCTTCTGACCCAGCAAGTAAAATGAAGTGGGAAGTATTTGAATATGAATTGGCTTGTGCAGAGCTTTGCGGAAAAGGTCACTACTCCATGCGTAAAAAAGTAAGAATAGTTAGTGAGAAAGAATATGAAGAGTGGTTGAAAACGCAAAAGTCATACTACGAATCTACTATAAAAGGAAAAGAAGGCATTGACCCATATTTTGACCCTAATGCGATTACAGAAGTAACGAAAGACGAAGCAGAAGGTGGCGAAGGCGAGGCGAATGCAGAAGGCGAGGCTGAACAGCCAGCAGAAGCACCAGCAGAAAATTAAAAAGTATTTACCCTAGTAATCGGCAAAAAACAACATCAATTTAATAACCTATTTTGGATAAAAATAAAGCGGATAACGCATAAACGTTCATCATTATGGCAAACATGGATAATAAAGATGAATTATTGGTAAAACATGATGACCACCACGGCGACCACGGACATGGACACGATGACCATGACGACCACCACGGTGATAAATATCAGTCTTCATTTGTTACCCGATATTTCTTTAGCTTAGACCATAAAACGATTGCAAAACAATTCCTTTTCACGGGTATGTTTTGGGCGGTAGTCGGCGCAGCAATGTCTCTAGTCTTCCGTTACCAACTGGGATACCCAGAAGCGGACATGGCATGGTTGAAGCCTCTTTTAGGTAAATGGATTATCGTAAATGACGGCATTGGCTCATTGGACCCACAGTTCTATTATGCTTTGGTTACAATGCACGGTACTATATTAGTATTCTTTGTACTTACAGCGGGGCTGAGTGGTACATTTAGTAATTTACTTATTCCGTTGCAGGTCGGTGCTAGAGATATGGCATCGCCATTATTAAACATGATGTCGTACTGGTTCTTCTTTTTATCAGGTGCGATAATGTTTTCATCCTTATTCGTTAGTACAGGACCTTTTTCAGGTGGTTGGGTAGCCTATCCTCCTTTGAGTGCCTTGCCGCAAGCCTCCTCAGGTTCGGGCGTTGGTATGACGCTCTGGACGCTCAGTTTGGTGTTTTTCGTTGTATCGGTACTACTAGGTGGTGTGAATTACATCACTACTGTATTGAATATGCGTACCAAAGGGATGAGTATGTGGAGAATGCCATTAACGATTTGGGCATTTTTCGTAACAGCAATCATTGGTTTGTTATCATTCCCAGTATTAGTATCAGCGATGTTGTTGTTGATGTTTGACCGAGGAATGGGAACAAGTTTTTATCTGAGTGAAATATTTATAGGCGGTCAAGCCCTTGACCATGTAGGCGGTAGTCCGATATTGTATCAGCATTTATTCTGGTTCTTAGGACACCCCGAAGTATATATAATTATATTGCCAGCGATGGGAATTGTATCAGAGGTACTCTCGGTACACGCTCGCAAGCCAATTTTTGGTTACAAAGCGATGGTATTTTCTATCTTGGCGATTGCAGTATTGTCATTTATTGTATGGGCGCATCACATGTTTATGTCAGGTGTAAACCCATTCATCTCCAATATATTCGTCATATTCACGCTGATAATCGCAGTACCATCTGCGGTGAAAGTATTTAACTGGATTGCAACATTATATGGTGGTCGAATACGATTTACTTCCGCTATGTTGTTTGCGATAGGTTTTGTGTCTTTATTTATATCAGGTGGTTTGACGGGAATTTTCTTAGGAAACTCAGCTATTGATATTCAATTGCACGATACTTACTTCGTAGTAGCTCACTTCCATATTGTAATGGGTGTAGCGGCATTCTTCGGAATGTTTGCGGGTATTTATCATTGGTATCCTAAAATGTTTGGTCGCTTCATGAACGAAACGATGGGTAAAATTCACTTCTGGGGTACTATGATTGGTGCTTATGCGGTATTTTGGCCAATGCACTACTTAGGTATGGCAGGCGTACCTCGTCGTTATTATCGTTTTGATACGTTTACATTCTCATCAAATCCTAGTTTCGACCAAATGAATGAGTTCATCACTATCGCAGCTACGGTTGTATTTGCATTACAAATTTTGGTTATAATTAACTTTATTTACAGTGCATACAAAGGTAAGATTGTAGAAAGTTTGAACCCTTGGGGCGCAACTACTTTGGAGTGGACAACACCTACCGTAGTTCCAGGACACGGTAACTGGGTTGGGCCAATTCCTCATGTTGAGCGTTGGGCGTATGATTATGGTAAAAACGGAGAAGAGTTTATCACTCAAGTTACACCATTGAGAGAAGGCGAACACGACCAAGGGCATTAGATGCAGTTGGCAGTGAGTGTAGCAGTTGTTTGCTGTGATAGCTCATTTTATTTGAAATTAAATTTTGGTATTTAGTCATTATTGAGATGGCTAAATACCAGAAACTAGAATAAAACAAACAGCTATTAAAACGAGAACGAAACATAGAGGAATAGATACGAGTGCTGTTTTAAATGCTATTTCGCAAAAAATAGAAGATTACAAGTTGCTGACCAAATTCAAGTTGGCATCTTTAGTGGTTTTCTCGGCAGGAATAGGCTACTTATTAGCTGCACCGGTTTTCAGTTGGGGAGAATTATTAGTTCTTTGTTTAGGTGGTTTTTTAGTAACAGGAGCAGCTAATGCGCTCAATCAAGTTTTGGAACAAGACTTGGATAAGCAAATGGCTCGTACCGCAAAGCGTCCTTTGGCAACAGGTCGAATGACGACCAACGAAGCAGTTTTGTTAGCAGGGCTGATGAGTTTGGTAGGTATTACGCTTTTAGCATTTTTTAATGCGCTTACAGGGCTATTAGGCATGATATCATTGATATTCTATGCCTTTATCTACACTCCGATGAAGCGAGTAAGCCCCGTAGCTGTTACAATAGGAGCAATACCTGGAGCATTTCCGCCCATGATAGGTTGGGTAGCAGTAACAGGAACGCTTGACCCCGAAGCCCTCATTTTATTTGGAATACAATTTATGTGGCAGTTTCCCCATTTTTGGGCAATTGCTTGGTTGAGATACGAAGATTACGCAAAGGCGGGCTTCTTTTTGTTACCTACTCGAAAAAGAGATAAAGTATCGGCAATGCAAGCCTTACTATATGCTTTATTTTTAATCCCAATTGCAGTGATGCCCTATTTTATGGGCTTAACGGGAATTTTTTCGATGGTCATTGTAGGATTGATAAGTATTTATTATGCTTTCACCGCTTGGAAATTATATAAAGACTTATCAAGAGAAGCAGCAAGGAAACTAATGTTTACATCTTTCTTTTATTTACCAGCCGTATTGATTGTGCTGCTAATAGATAAGATGTAGTAAGAAGTGAAAGTTAATTTTTATTATATTTCATTTTTTTAAAAAAAGCTCTAGTAAAACCAAAAGATAAGTTGAAAGTTAAATTTTGATTTATCATTCATAGTGCATCACCTGTCCAAAAGGAGGAACAGGCTTAAAAAGTAAAGATGGCAACAGTAACAGAGCATAAGACATTAAAGAAAAAAAGGAGTAAAATACATCCTCATAAATACGCACTTTGGGTAGCCTGTGCAAGTATCGTTATGATGTTTGCGGCTTTAACGAGTGCTTATATGGTCAGAAAAGCAGGTGGAAACTGGTTAGAATTTACCTTGCCCGATGTATTTTATTACAATACTATCGTCATTTTAGTGAGTAGCATCACGATACATGGCGCATATTTGGCATTCAAACAGATGAATACCAAATTGTATAAAACGCTGCTAGTTATATCAGCAGTACTCGGTGTCTTATTTTTAGCCTTGCAATGGGAAGGATGGCAAGCACTTACGGCACAAGGAATTGAATTGAGAACTAATCCTTCAAGTTCATTTTTGTATGTAATTTCGGGCTTACACGCTGCCCATTTAATTGGAGGTGTGGTCGCCTTAATGTTGGCACTAACTTTCGCTTTTATGCAAAAGCATGAAGTTACGCCACAAAAAAAACTAAGATTGGAACTCGTCGTGCATTATTGGCACTTCGTTGATTTCTGGATTTACCTTTTTTGTATTTTTATTAATACAATAAAAAGTATATTTACTCCCTAGATTTGAATTTTAATATTTGAATGATATACGAAAAGATAGTTTGATTAAATCATTAATAATCAAATATTTAAACCATCTTTTCTTTTTTAAATGTGAAAGAAATAAATAATGGCAACAGACGAAAAAGTATTAGAAATACACGACGAGCACGGGCAATCAGGTGATGCTTGGTCAGGTGGGAAAACGCCATTTAAGGCAAGTTATGGAAAACTGATGATGTGGTATTTCCTATTGTCAGATGCTTTTACTTTTGCAGGCTTCCTAATTGCTTATGGAGCTTTGCGCTTTAGTATGCCAGCTTGGCCTTTGCCAGATGTGGTATTCTCAACTTTTCCCGGCGGATTTCATCACGCACCACTTATTTTCGTAACGTTAATGACGTTTATCTTGATTGTAAGTTCGGTAACGATGGTACGTGCGGTACAAGAAGGGCATCGAGAAAATAAAAAAGGCGTTGCTTTTTGGATGCTTTTGACCATCGTTGGAGGTTTGACTTTCTTAGGCTGTCAGGCTTGGGAATGGACAACTTTGATTGCTGGCGAAAACATGAGCGTGACTCGTAATACTTTCGGTTCGCACACAGAAGCGGGAGTTTACTTAGATGACGAACACGGGCATCCTTACAAGGAAGGCGCAGAAAAAGAGAAATTTGAAAAAGGCGATACTTACCTTTTGCATGAATACAAAGTAGGCGGTCACGGTGATGCGCACAGCGACGGTCATGGAGGCGATGCACATGGCGAAGATAGTCATGGCGATGCAGGACATGACAGCGATGCTGGACACGATGAAGGTCATAGCGGCGACGGACACGACGACGCTGGACATAACGAAGGCGACGGACACGAAGATGCTGGACACAGCGAAGGAGAACATGGCGACGGAAAAGGTGGCAATGAAGACCCTAGCGCAGAGAAAGGTGGCGCAGATGTACATACTATTCAGCAGCATCCCGACAATCCGAATGATAAAAAGTTCATCTCAAGAAGATATGTAACAAACGCTGGCGTTCAAGGACATCAGACTTTCGGGCCATATCAGTTTGGAGCGTTGTTCTTCTTCATTACAGGATTTCACGGATTTCACGTATTTTCGGGAGTAGCATTCCTTTTGATTATATTATTGAATGTAGTCAGTGGCTTGTATGCAGAACGCAAAAACGGATACGAGATGGTTGAGAAGATTGGCTTGTACTGGCACTTTGTCGATTTAGTATGGGTATTCGTATTCTTAGTATTTTACTTATTATAAAATCCAATGATATATCCTGATAACTGCCAATAAGCAGGTGTCAAGAGAGTGAATCATACAATATTCACTCATTGCGTTATTCACTCATTGTTTAATTGTAAATAAAAAAAAATGGCTGGTCTTTCATACGAAGAGGGTAAGAAACAAGCATATAGAGGTTTTATACTATTGGGTATTGTAACCATAGCAGAGGTAATTGTTGCGCTATTGGGTAATGGTCACGTTATCAGTGGTTTTACATTGCCAAAAATCATCATGTACCCTTTGATGATTGGTTTGAGTTTGTACAAGGCGTATTTCATTGTAAATGAATTTATGCACATGAAATACGAAGTAAAAGGGTTAGCATTAAGCGTTGTACTACCTACTATGCTTTTGATTTGGGCAATTATTGCCTTTATGCAAGAAGGATGGTCATGGGGACAAAGCCGAGAAAACATCAAGAAAAAAGATGCTATTGAGGTAAACGAAGCTAAACCGACAGGCTCATTGATGGTAAATCCCGACGAAGTGATTCCATTTATAAAATCATAACAAGAAAATATAAGAAAGGCAAGATATACTAAATGTATCTTGCCTTTTGTTTTATTTGACCTTTCAAAATTCACGTTTCGAGTCAATCGGGACGTGAATTTTTAGATATGGAAAGCTCATTATTTATATCAAGTCTAAGTAATGAAATTTAGCAAACATTCAGTAAAAATGAATGTTGGGTAAGTAGCGTTATTCGTGAAAACAAATAGTTTGTTTTGTGGATAATGCCTAATGAAAGCAGAGAAAAATGTCAAAAAAAATAAACTATAAAAAGTACATACAACCGACCATGCTATTGTTAGTATTGGTGGTGTTGCCAATTATTTCGTACTTGTATTTGCAGCAAGGTTTGGGCTATTTCAAAGATAGATTGCAAGAATTGGGAGATTTGGGACAAGCTCCAAACTTTGAAATGGTGAGCCATACAGGCGATACAATGACGCTTGATAATTTTAAAGGAAAAATGTCGGTTATCGGTTATTTTTCGAGCGACTGCGGTGCGCCTTGCGACTCGCTAGTGAATACTTATGCTAGAATTCAAAAAGAATTTCCGAATAATAACTATAAAGTATCCATGTATTCGTATTACAGTAGTCAAGCGGATGTGGAAAAGGTAAATAACAAAGACGTAGGTAGTAAATGGTATTGGCTCAAAGGAGAACGAGCTGTTTTAGATAAGCTGTTTTCGGAAAATTATGGAATGACAGTACAAGAGGGCTATTCCAATCAATTTGCATTGGTAGATAGCAGTATGACTATCAGAAGTCTGTATGATGCTAGAAATGTAAAAGAGATTGATAAATTGATTGTACATTTATCAATGGCAGCACCTCGCCCTCCAAAATCAGGGGTCAAATTCAAAAGAGAAGAAGAAAAATAAGGTTAAAGTCAAAAGTAAAAGTAGTAGAATGAATAAAGAAGCCGCAACAAAATCATTGGTCAAAAAACTGGATAGAATTGCCGTAGTGATTACAATAGTTGTAATAGGAGTAGTCGTGGCACTGAGAGAAATTCCTCCAGTTTCGGGAGATGTATTTCCGTTTGATATTCATATTTTGCCTGCATTACACGCTATGCTGAACTCTATGACCGCAGTAGCTCTTTTGGCAGCAGTGTATTTTATCAAACAAAAAAACGTAAAACTGCATCAGCGTTCGATTTACGTAGCAATGGGTTTATCAGCACTGTTTTTAATATCTTATATCACGTATCATTTTGCCACCGAACCCACAAAATTTGGTGGAGAAGGAACTATAAAATTGATTTACCTGATTTTATTGCTGACGCATATCGTTTCCGCAGCTATTATTTTACCATTTATACTATTTACATTCATACGAGGATACACCATGCAAATAGCGGCTCATAAACGCATTGCAAAATGGACATTCCCGATTTGGTTGTACGTAGCCATCACAGGGCCAATTTGCTATTTGATGCTGATGCCTTATTATTAATGGAATAGTGGAATATTGATTTTCTATGCTCCGATAGTGTTTTGTAAAGAAAGCTATTGGTTTTTAAGATTAAAAAGACGTACTTTTGTAATACATTGCTAGAGAAAGCAATAGAACTCTAAAAGAAAAATAATGAAAAATATATTTGTAAAAATATTCATGGCAGTTATGCTAATATTTGCCTTAAATGTTGCGAACCCAACACCTGCGCAGGCGCAATGCCCGATGTGTAAAATAGCAGCAGAATCCAATTATCAACACGGCGGACAGACTGGAAAGGGTTTGAATGCAGGTATTCTTTATATGTTGGCGACACCTTATTTATTGGTGGGCGGACTGGCGTTCGTTTGGTATCGCAATCGCAGAAAATCTTCTGACGAAGATGAAGAATACGCTTAGTTTCAGCAATTACATTTTATAATAAGAGCCTCATAGATAAGAAATCTATGGGGCTTTTCATTGTTACATGGTCTTTATTTTATAATAAAAGCGTCGTTTTAGGCGTATCTGAACTCGTTAAGAATAGGTTAAGGCGGTTAGATAAGTTAAATTAATAGGCTTAGTAATTTGAGAATTATCATAACTGCCTTATATTTATCAAAAATTTAACTAATTCTATTGGATTTTTTCAATGGAAATGTAGGTTTTTTAAATAAAATAAGAGGATACTCTAATGAAATACCTCATAATCTCATTATAGTGAGATAGATACATATATATTCTTTAACTATTATTTAAACAGCAAGAGCCATGTTTGGAGGTAAAGAAAAAACGCAATTAGCAAAAAATACAATTAACACAGCGAGTAACGCACTCAATAGCCTTGTAAAAGGTACTGAAATAGAAGGAACGGTAAAAGCAGAAAGTGACATCAGAATTGATGGAACTATCAAAGGCAATTTGGATTGCGCAGCTAAAGTCATTATAGGACCAACGGGATATGTAGAAGGTCACGTCAATTGTGAAAATGCTATTATTGAAGGACAATTTGAAGGTATCTTGAATGTAAAAGAACTTTTGAATGTTCGCAATACAGCGAAAATCAATGGCGAAATATCAACGAATAAATTAATCGTAGAAGCAGGTCTGCCGTATTCAACGTCACGTGTAGAATGGGTAAGCAAGAAGCACATGCCAGAATCACAACAACCAAAGAAAAGAAAGTCGGAAAACTCGCCAAAGAAGCAAGTTAAATCCTACGTCAAGTATTCAGGAATGGCAATCCAAATGGGCGTAACCATTGCCTTTTTTGCTTATATCGGAAAATATATTGATGACAGATATGCTACGCCAAAACCTTACTGGACAATGGGCTTTTCCTTGTTGGGGGTTTTGGCGGCATTATATTTTTTATTAAAAGATGTAATCAACGATAAATAGATGGTATATCCATCATCAACTAGCAATTTTATATTTCTCTAATCCAATGAAGGACCATCAGAATTTCATCGTTCAACTGTCCTTGTGTTTGGTATTGACCATTGTGGTGATACTGCTGATGAATACACAACCAGTTTTCAACAATCACCAATTCCTATCGTGGCTAAGTTTAGTCTTTTTTGTAGGTATTAGTATTGCAGCCTATGTATTTGGTCTCAAAGCAGCCAACAGCCGAAACAAAAGCGATTTTATCAACCTTATCATTATCCTGATAGCAGCCAAAATGCTAATTTGCTTGTTTACCGTATGGCTATATCAAATATTGGTATCGCCACAAAGCAAACTATTTGTTATTCCTTTCTTTATTATTTATTTGATTTTTACGTCCTTTGAAATGAATATCCTTATCCGTTTGGGAAATAGAGGAAAAGTTTAAAATTTATAATAAAATGTATAAAGCAAAAGTCAACGAAAAATTTGAATTTGAATGGAACGAAGCTGAAATAGCAGCTTCGGATATTTTGGAAATAGGCGAAGGAGAGTTTCATGTTTTGAAAAACAATACTTCCTACAATGCCACTATTCAAAGCATTGATTATCAAAATAAAACGGCAACCGTTCGGGTACATAACCAAACTTACCAAGTCAATATTTCGGATAAATACGACCAACTTGTAAAAAAAATGGGGCTATCCATAGCATCTAATGCCATCGCTAGAGATGTAAAAGCACCAATGCCCGGATTGGTTTTGGATATACTGGTAGAAGCAGGTCAGGCTATTGAAAAGGGTGATTCGCTGCTCATACTCGAAGCCATGAAAATGGAAAATGTACTCAAAGCCGCAGGAAGCGGCACTATCAAAAGCATAGAAGTAGCAAAAGGCGCAGCAGTAGATAAAAATCAAATCTTGATAGAATTAGAGTAAAAGGAGTGAGTTGAGAGGTAGAGTTGGTGATTAGAGTTTAAGATTATAGGAAGATAAGGCGAAAATATTTTAAACTTACCTTATGAAATTGTGAAAGACAATATTATAGCTTTTTTTTAATAAAAACATAAAAAGTCAAATAACACAAATTGTTTGTCGTTAAAAATTAGTAAATTGCAGATTTAAATTTATACAATTATTGTAATAAGTATTTTTGATGATAAATGGAACAGCTTTAAAATATTCAGAGATTCGACAAATTCTAAAACTAGATAGTAGAAGACCAAAAGTAGATGAAGGCTTATCTTCAATTACTCATTATTTACAATCTAATATGAATGGAGCGAAACAATACTATGAAAAGGATGCTTTAAACTACTTAAAAGAAAATCATCTTTTAGAAGAAGCTTCTTTTCAATATAGGTTGCCGATTGAATATGATGTTCCATTCCCACCTCCTAAAAATCCAAAGTTCAAGTTTATTGATTTATTTGCAGGGATTGGCGGTTTTAGAATAGCTTTTCAAAATCTTGGAGGAAAGTGTGTGTATTCTTCTGAATGGGATAAATTTTCACAAAAAACTTATGAAACTAATTTTGGAGAAGTCCCATTTGGAGATATTACAAAAATAGATGAAAATAAAATTCCTAACCATGATATTTTACTCGGTGGTTTTCCTTGTCAGCCCTTTTCAATTGCAGGAGTAAGCAAGAAAAATAGCCTAGGTAAACAACATGGTTTTAAAGATGAAACACAAGGAACGTTATTTTTTGATATTGTAAGAATAATTGAGGCTAAAAGACCAAAAACATTTTTGCTTGAAAATGTGAAAAATTTACTTTCTCACGATAAAAAAAGAACTTTTAAAGTTATCAAAGGTGCTTTAGAAGAATTAGGGTATTCTATTCATACTAAAGTTTTAGATGGAAAACATTTTGTTCCGCAACATCGAGAAAGAATATTTATAATTGGTTTTGATAAAGAGATATTTGGAGGAAAAGAAAAATTCGAGTTCCCCGAATTACCTCAAAAAGAATATGCTATAAAAGAAATTTTACAAGATAAAGTGAATAAAAAATACACTTTATCGGATAAACTTTGGAACTATTTACAAGAATATGCAAGAAAACATAAAGCCAAAGGAAACGGTTTTGGTTTTGGTTTAGCAAATCTTAATAGTATAACAAGAACAATTAGTGCAAGGTATTATAAAGATGGTTCTGAAATTTTAATACCTCAAGAAGGAAAAAATCCACGAAGATTAACACCAAGAGAATGTGCAAGACTTCAAGGTTATCCAGAAAAATTTATTATTCCAGTATCTGATAATCAAGCATACAGACAGTTTGGTAATTCTGTTGTTACTCCTTTAGTTGAATATATTGGGGAAAAAGTGATAAAGACAATGTTAAAGGAATGAATTTAACAAAGCTGAAAACGATTTTTAAAGATAATGGATGTGAAAAACTTTATGTCAAAATTCTCTCTTCTAATGATAATTCAAGAAACCAAGTTTACTTAGGTGGAAGTTTTGATATTTTGAATATTTTCCCAATATCTGAAATCATATCTGATAGTTCAGGTGATTGGAAAAGAGATAGATTCAAAGTGAGTTTAGATTTTTCTTGGGTAGGAGATGATGGACTTTTGTATCTTGCGCCAAAATCACAATTGATACTTTATCCAAAATATCCCGAAGTTCGATTTTCGGGCTTTCTAACAAGGTGTAAAAAACCACCATCTAAATTAATGACGGTTAAGGAGGCAAAAAGGGTTCTATTTTTAGCCCCAAATCGAAAAGGGCAAGTTTTAGGATTTGTTACATCGCCAGAAAGTGAATTAGCTAGAGAATTTTTTTCTTTAGGAACATCAGAAGAACTTGGTATTTTTCATATTTTAAGTGTTGCTTCAAAAATTGAAGACGAAAGAAAAAAATTGATAGAGGAATTGAAGAGAATCCATAATTTGGGCTGGATTATGTCAAAAAGGTTGAATAGTGAAGGAAATATAATAGCTTGTAATTCACCAAATTGTGGTGGTTATACATTAGAAGCAGAACTAGGAATTACACCAAATGGTTATTCTGCACCCGATTATCTAGGCTGGGAAATTAAACAATTTGGAGTTAAGAAATTTGAAAATATAAATTCATCAATAATAACATTAATGACACCAGAACCAAATGGAGGAATTTATAAAGAAAATGGTGTTGAAGCATTTTTAAGAGATTACGGATATGAAGATTTGAGAGGCCGCCAAGATAGAATAAATTTTGGTGGCGTTCATAAGGTAGGAGAAAAGCACAAACGAACAGAATTAACACTTTATTTAGAAGGATTTGATAGCGAAAGTGGAAAAATACGAAATACGAACGGAAAAATAATACTAGTTGATGAAAGTGGTAACGAAACAGCAAGTTGGTCATTTTCATCGCTTCTGAAACATTGGAATAAAAAACACAATCAAGCCTGTTACATTCCTTCGTTATCAATATTGAAACCTCAAAGGCAATATCAATATGGTCAAAATATACTTCTTGGAATTGGTACAGATTTTCAACTATTCCTACAAGAAATGAATAAAGGTAATGTCTATTACGACCCAGGTATAAAAATGGAAAATGCTTCAACAAAACCTCAAATAAAAAGGAGAAGCCAATTTAGAATAAAATCAAAATTCTTGAATAACTTGTATCGAGAAAATGAGTATATCGAATTGGAAGAATTAAAATAAAAAAGGGTGTAATAAGTTGCTACGTATATATATCATAAATGCTCTTGCCCATCAAAACAAAGATACAAGTGAGCAAAAAAAAAATAGGAATACTTTATCCGATAGGCGCATTTATCATAGGATGCCTTTTACTGGCTATGGTTTTTGGAGATGTGATGGTTCGCCCGAATAGCTTTGTGAGCGAAGCAGGAGGCGATGGATTGAAAAATCATTACGCTTTTGCCCATTACATCAAAAACGACAAAGGATTTCATTTTTCTGGAATGAATTACCCTTATGGCGAACACATTTTTTATCCCGACCAACAACCCATTCTTTCCACTACACTAAGTTTCATACATCGAAATATTACACCTATTGACGATTATTCAATCGGTATTAGCAATATTTTTATGCTGTATTCCGTAGGATTTTGCGCCTTATTTTTGTTTTTAATCTTACGAAAATTCAAACTTCCTCCGTGGTATAGCCTAATCATGGCGGGGCTTATCGCTGCATTATCACCACAGATTTACCGATTCGTTGCCCATCAAGCACTTGGCTACACCGTGTACTTGCCCTTGCTTTGGTACTTGCTACTCAGCTACGAAGACCGTAGGCAAAAATGGCTTTGGAGCATCGGAATTGTACTGACCATACTCGTATTTGGCGGCTTGCATTTATATTATTTGCCCTTAGGCGCATTTTTTATATTAGCATATTTAGGCATCACATTTTTAGTAAATATCCGAAACCTACGCCCAGTTATCAAACGCCTTTTGTCCCTATTAGCTATGGCAATTTTGCCTATTCTAACCATGCAAGTACTCATTTCGGCTACCGACCCGATGCTGGCCACAAGGGTTCAAAACCCGTGGGGATTTTTCCATTATGTGGCCCGATTTGAAAGTATTTTTATACCATATTATACGCCATTTCAAGAAATATTGGGCTATTTTATCAAATTGCCAAACATCCAATTTGAAGGCTACGGCGCAATAGGCGTTATCGGTTCATTAGTATTTATAGCTTTAGTCATTCGTTCTATTCGATTTTTAATACAACGTCATCCGCAGCGATTGCTACGATTTACCAGCACACCACGCCTCAATCATTACATTTGGGCGAGTGTTTTATTACTCTTATTTTCGATGGCAGTGCCGTTCGTTTGGGGCATGGACTGGATACTCGACATCGTGCCTCGCATCAAGCAGTTTCGTTCCGTTGGCCGATTCAATTGGGCTTTTTATTATGTGTTCAGTGTATTTGCGGCTTATTATGTGTTTTTATTATACAAACGCCTTCGCCAAAAACGCCTTTATGGTTTTGCTTATCCGTTCTTAGCAGCAGTCATTTTACTCTGGTTTGCCAACGACTACGCCTTTCTCAAACACGTCCGAACGTACAACAAAAGTGCTTTTCAGGCCAATTTGTTCCATCAAGATGCGCCACCGTATTTAGATGCGCTCAAAGCCGCAGGATTTCAAGCCAAAGATTATCAAGCGATGTTAGGCTTGCCATATTACCATAAAGGCTCCGAAAAAGTAGGCGTAATGGGCAGCACACTGACTTTTGATAAAGCCACTTTTCACGCTTATAATATTGGCTTGCCATTGCTCAATTCGTACCTTGCTCGTGCGCCGATTGACCAAGCTACTAATGTGGCGCAACTCTTAGGAGATACCCTACTCGAAAAAGCAGCACTTAAAGATTTTCCAAACGACAAGCCGATATTAGTAGGATTTTATGACAATCCGAATCAGCCGCTAACAGCAGTAGAACAGTCGCTTATCCGAAAATCGAAACACATCGCCTCTTATGAAAATTTCCATTTTTATACCATGCCTTTATCCGCATTTGAAGCATCGAAAAAACCATTGATAGAACGTTTTGAAAATAAAACCGAACTTTACGATTATAAGTCGAATGGTCAAAAATTCATGGTTTCCGATACTGCGATGTCGTTCTTTTATTTTGATGATTTTGAAAATGGAAATGCGGAAAATACCTTTACAGGCAAAAAAAGCAAAGCGATTTCGGATGGCTCGGAGTTGGAATTGTATAATGGAAAAATAGATTTAGATAGCGGAGAAGTACTGACCGTTACGGTTTGGATAGAATGCGATTATCGTCAAGCGTTGGCGAATTTTTATCACCAAGTCATTGACGAAAAAGGGGAAGTAGTAGGTTTGGGTAATTCCAACGGCTCGGCTTCTTTGAATTATTTTAATGGCTGGCTGCGCATATCTTACGATTTGAATGCCGAACCGTCCATATATACACATCGTTTGATGTTGAAAAATCCAAAATATATCACAGCAGATGCCTTGCTTATTCAGCCGAAAGGCTCGGATGTATTTTGGCAACCCAACGAAAAAATATTGATGTATAATAACTTACCTTTGAAATGGGAAAAATAATTTTCAGTATAAACTAAAAGCTATGCAACTAATAGAATGTGTTCCTAATTTTAGCGAAGGACGTGATATGAGCGTCATTAAACAAATCACTGACCAAATAGAAAGTGTAGAGGGAGTAAAACTCCTCGACGTGGACCCCGGAAAAGCAACGAACCGAACGGTAGTGACCTTTGTAGGCGAGCCGAATGCAGTGGTGGAAGCTGCTTTTTTAGCTATTCAAAAAGCTGGAGAAGTCATAGATATGCGCCAACATAGCGGAGAACATCCTCGAATGGGCGCAACCGATGTTTGCCCTTTTGTGCCTGTGGCTAATATTTCGATGGAAGAAACCGCTCAATTTGCGCACCAATTGGCGAAACGAGTAGGAGAGGAGTTGAATATTCCTTGCTATATGTACGAAAGTGCTGCGACACAACCTGAGCGTAAAAATTTAGCAAATATTCGGGCAGGAGAGTACGAAGGTTTTGCCGAAAAAATCCAAAAGCCAGAATGGAAGCCCGACTATGGGAAGGCAGTATTTAATGCGCAATCAGGTGCAACGGTGGTAGGCGCACGAGATTTTTTGATTGCATATAACGTCAATCTCAATACGACTTCGACTCGTCGTGCCAACGCAATAGCCTTTGATATTCGGGAAAAAGGACGTTTGAAAAAAGAACGAAATTCGGCTACTGGAAAAATTGCAACTGACGAAAACGGTAAAAAAGTACGCATTCCTGGTACGTGCAAAGGGGTAAAAGCCATCGGTTGGTATATCGAAGAATATGGAATTGCTCAAATTTCAATGAACATTACAGATACCAATGCGACTTCGCTGCATAAGGCATTTGAGGAAACTAGAAAATCAGCTAACAAAAGAGGTTTGCGTGTAACGGGTTCGGAACTCGTCGGGTTAGTGCCTTTGCAAGTCATGCTGGATGCAGGACGTTATTTTTTGAAAATGCAAAAGCGTTCGGTTGGTATTGCGGAAGAAGAAATTATTAAAATTGCCATCAAATCGTTGGGCTTAGATGAGCTTACGCCATTCGACCCAAAACAGCGAATTATCGAATACCGACTGAGGGAAGATAAGCCTACGCCCCTCATCAATATGAATTTGAGGGAATTTTCTAACGAAACGGCTTCGGAATCCATTGCTCCTGGAGGAGGTTCTATTTCGGCTTATGTGGGCGCATTAGGCGTTTCGTTGGGAACGATGGTTGCCAATCTTTCATCGCACAAGCGAGGCTGGGACAAGCGTTGGGAAGAATTTTCGGAATGGGCGGATAGAGGTCAAGAACTCAAAGACCAGCTTTTGGCTCTCGTGGACGAAGATACCAACTCGTTCAATAACATCATCAAAGCTATAAGGTTGCCCAAAGGAACGCCAGCAGAAAAAGCAGCTAGAGAGCAAGCCATTCAGGCAGCTACGAAATACGCTATCGAAGTACCTTTCAAAGTCATGGAACTTTCATTCGCATCTTTGGATGTGATAAAAGCAATGGTGAATATCGGAAATTTAAGTTCGGTAACGGATGCTGGCGTTGGCGCACTCTGTGCAAGAGCGGCTATTCATGGCGCATTTTTGAATGTAAAAGTGAATACAGCGGATTTGAAAGATAAAGATTTTGTAAATGAAATTATCGGAAAAGCTACCATTTTGGCAGACAAAACGGATACTCTGGAGAAGGAAATTATTGAAATAGTCAATAATAAAATATAGAAAATCCTTAATGTAGAAACGATAAACGAAAAATGATAAAATATCTCTTGCCCCGTGTTTTATAGCTTAGACGGGAGCTTGTATAAAGTAGCGAACTTAGGGATAGGACGCTTGCAAAGCATCCTATCTCTAAATTTTAACCATTCTCATTGAAAACTTACTCTAGCTCCAGGCGTTGATTTTTAGGATATTTGACTTGATATTTAAACAATAATTCTTCTTTAGAACTTGCCTTCAAATCCAATTCCCATGTAAGAATGCCCGTACTTTCCTCCAGCGATGCCTTCGCACTTTCTTTCAAATCCACCTTAATCTCTTTATTGGAAGAGAGCGGAATTTGGTCTTGAATGACCAATTTTATATCCTCTTTTTTCTTATTTCTAAGATTAATCGTCCATGCACGAGTAGAAATTTGAGAACCACCAATAAACTGACGGCGATTGAATTCTTTTTGTTTGATGCGTTCCACTACGATGTCTTTATCTCTTCCGAGTGATATTTCGAGTGTATCTTGCACATTACTCACGTTTAAGACGGTTTTGCCCAAATATGTGCCTTCAAAATATAAATTCACCTCGCCATCAATCAAATTATAATCTTCCCAGTTTGGCACACGAGCGGTCAAGTAAGCCGAAAGGTCGAGCTTAGGCGCAACATAATATTCGTATTCGGTCTCTA
>CALOED010000275.1:0-54627 GCA_942492005.1 uncultured Saprospiraceae bacterium | reverse complement strand
CAGGCGTAAATATGGCAAGCGGAGATATAAATATAGCTAACTTAACGGGCGGTACAGCTTACCATTTTGCTATTTACGAATACAATAATTTGGGGACTTGCTACTTACTGACAGAACTTACAGGAAGTGCAACAACCCCTTGCAATGCGCCACAAAACGTCTCTGCTTTAGCTGGCACAGTAGAAAGCAGTCAATCTGTACTGACTTGGACTTTGCCCAATTGTTTTACTGAAATATTGGTCATAGCCAGTACCGCAACCATTTCGACGGCTCCTACGAGTGCCGACGGTTCTCATTATACTGCCAATGCTGCTTACGGAAGTGGAACGGCTACGCAAGATTTTTCTACACCAGAGTTTCCTGTTTATAAAGGCACAGGAACGAGCGTTACGGTCACGAATTTGACCAACGGAACGCCTTATTTCTTTAAGGTATTTACTCGTTTTAATGGTACTTGGAGTGCTGGTATTGAAATCAGCATCACACCTACTAGAGACCAATGCTTCGCCTTTGATGATGGAAATACGCCTTTGCTCACTGGCTGGACAGGCGACGGAATAGACGAATATGCTACGGGGAATAATGCGCCAAAATCCATTCGTTTTGACGGAACTGGCGATAAATTAAAAAGCCCTGAACTTACCAATGCGACCGATTTGTCTTTTTGGATAAAAGGAAACTCAATTAATGCCGCATCAGAATTTAAGGTAGAAGGATTTGATGGGACAAACTTCGTTCTTATCGAAAATATTAGTTCTATGTCCAATTTATGGACGCAAAAAACGTATAATTCATTACCGAATTATCAAGGTTTTAAATTCACTTACACAAAAGTATCGGGCAATTTGGCTTTTGATGATGTTTGTATCAGTGCCGATAATTTTACCGTTACGCCCTTGCCAGTGGAGTTAATCGCATTTACAGGCATTGCAAGCCAAGAAGGTATCCTACTTTCGTGGCAAACGGCTTCGGAAACCAATAATAACTATTTTGAAATTCAACATAGTACTGATGGTGAAAACTTTATGCCTTTAGGGCAAATAGAAGGAAAAGGCACTACTACGAATTGGAGTGATTATAGTTTTTTGGATAGAAATGCCCTAGCTGGTGTAATGAATTATTACCGATTAAAACAAGTAGATTTCGATGGGCGATTTGAATTTAGTCCTGTGGTTGCCGTCGAGTTAGAAGCAAGGGTTAGTCATCTAAATATTTTTCCAAACCCAATAAGCGAGGTTTTGAATATTGAATTGCCTCAAAACTGGGCTGGTAGAACTCAATTAGACATTTATGACTTATCTGGGCGATTAATGCAGTCTCAATCTGTTTATACTCCATGGAGTGTTTTGTATTTAAATCACCTGCCGAATGGTCAATATATTCTTAGAATTAAAAACAGCTCTGAAACCATTTCTAAGTATTTTATAAAAATGAAGGAGTAATTTTATTAAACGAAAAGCCACAACTTGCAAGGAAGCAAATCGTGGCTTTTTAAAATCTAAATAGCTTTGCAGTTCAATATTTTACTCAACTGCGAGTTATTTATTTTCTATCCTTTAAATATATCATCCGTAAGATTAGTATTCAATTTTACAGATTTCACTTCCATATCGAATGATTGCGGTCCGACGGATTGCTTCATTTTGTATGGGAATAAAATACCGTTTTCTAACTTGGTATAATCGCTCAAATAGGTAGTTACCGTAGTCACTTGCCCATCAGGGCCATCAGCAGAAATAGAAATTTCTTTGACTTTCAACCATGTTTTTACATCATAATAAGCCGTAGATTTATTACCCGAAGCAGCAACCGTAACGACTTTGTAAGCGTCATTTCCATCTATCTTTTCGATGCCTTTCAACTCCGATTTCATTCCAAAATCAGCATAAGCCAATTCGCTTGCAATCATCGCTTGCTTTTTCAAGTCTTTGATTTTATCAGCATCCAAATCTACTTTTTGGCCATTTGCTACCAAAGTTTCGCCATCAAATTTTTGCTGCATCATCGGATTTCCTCCCATAGAAACAACCAAAGATGATTTTTTGCCTGTTTTGAACATATTAACAGCCTCCAAACTCATGCCGCTCATGCTCATTTTCATAGTGATAGTTGCATCCTTGACGCTATTCAATTTATCTCTACCGCCAATGGCATTTAAGTAATTTTCAATCACTTTCTCACCAGACAAATCAGCAGGCAATTCTACTTTTTTATCTTCAACAGGATTCCCTTTTGTGTCGTAAAAGTTTACTTTACCACTCTTAGAGAATTTTGCCAACTTTGGTGCTACATCGTCCTTACTACCTACTACCAAAATATGTGCATTCTCAGGCTTCAAGTATTTTTTAGCCATTGCTTGAATATCATCCACCGTTACCGCACGAAGGTTTTTCAAGTAGTTTTTGTAATAATCTTTTGGCAAGTTGTATTTTTCGATATTTTGAGCAAATTGAGCTACCGTTTCAGGACGCTCCAATGCACGAGAAAAACTACCTGTCAATTTATTTAAGATTTTATTCAAATCATCTTGAGGTACTTTTTCGTCACGCATACGCTTCATTTCGTACAAAATTTCGATAACTGCGCTATCCGTCACTTCGTTTCTTACACTTGCGCTTGCTGTAAATTCTCCTACCAATTCATCAGAATTTAAAGAAGAATACGAGCCATAAGTGTAGGCTTTGTCTTCACGCAAATTTTGCATCAAGCGAGCCGAAAAACCGCCACCACCTAAAATAGTGTTCATCACTCTTGCTTTGATAGCATCTGGGCTGCCTGGCTTATAATCCACAGGATAAGTAATATTAATAACAGACTGAACGGCACCTGGCTTATCTACAAATGCTACTTCTGCTGCTTTAGGCGCATTTGGCATTTCGTATTCGCTCTTTGGCACTTTGCCTTTTTCCCAGTCACCGAAATACTCTTCCAATTGTCCTTTAAGTGCTTTTGCATCCACATCGCCCACTATTACAAGGCGAGTAGTATTGGGGCGGAAGTACGTTTTGTAATACTCCACACAATCATCTCTTGTAATATTGTTTACTGTTTCTTCGGTAGTAATTTCGCCGTAAGGGTGATTTCTACCATAATTCAAAACACCTCCAACGTTGCCCGCTATGGCGTTCGGGTCGTCTTTTTGAGTAGCTAGGCCCGAAACGGTTTGCTTTTTCAATTTTTCCAATTCGTCTTCGTTGAAAGTAGAATTGAGCAAAACATCAGACATCAAGTTCAATAATTTATCTTGGTGCTTCGTCAGTGAAGACGCAAATACGCCTGTCCCGCTTGTATTCAAAGAAGCTCCAATAAAATCTATCTCTTCATCCAATTGTATTTTTGAGCGAGACTTAGTGCCTCGGCGCATCAATTGTCCTGTCAAATCTACTACGCCTGCTTTGTCGCCTTCTAGTTTCGGGTCCACATCCAATTGTAATGAAAATGAAACTCGTGGCAATTTATCATTGGCTACTACAATCACTTCCACGCCATTGCTCAACATAAACTTGTCGTAATCTCCGATTTGAATAGTTGGTGCAGGGCCTGCACTAGGCGGAATGCTCCGGTCAAGCGTACCTCCATCGTCAGTAGGTTCTGCTATTGGGCCGGGATTTTTAGTATTATCAACTACTTTCGTTGGCGTACATTGTACGATGAGTAGCGACATTATTAATAAGAAAAATATATTTTTCATCTTTTTAACTAATATTGTGAATTAAATAAGATTGTTTAAAATTGCTTCGGTATTTAACACCTAGCGATTTACTTCTCTTGGTATTTTGGCAAATAATACAAAACTACTCTTTTGTCTTTTTGTAAATATTTATTTGCTACTCGCTTAATGTCTTCACGAGTTACTGCCATATATCGTTTCAATTCGTCGTTTACAAGGTTGGCATTACCAAAATACATGTGATAGTTGGCCAAACTTTCTGCAATACCTGCCATTGTAGAGTTGCTTTGGACGAAGTTAGATTCTATCTGATTGCGTAATTTTTCAAATTCTCTTTCCGTAATCAGTTCTTTTTTCACTTCCTCGTAAAGCTCATCAATGCCATCCTCTAGCGTTTTGGGGTCAGTTCCCATGTTTACGATTCCGTAAGAAATCGCAACGCCTTCGTCTTCCAAATCCAAAGGAAAAGCACCTACAAACAACGCCAACTCTTTTTCATCTACCAATTTCTTATTGAAACGAGAAGATTGACCTTGAGAAAGTACTTGAGCCAGCATCTTAACGGCATAATAATCCTCCGAACCTTGCTTAGGAATGCGGAAACCATGCACTACTGCTGGCAATTGAATATTGTCATAAATGGTATCTCTTACTTCTTTTTTGATTTCTGGTTCTTTCACGTTCGGTACAGGAATTGGTCTTGTGCCTTTAGGAATGCCACCGAAATATTTTTCAACCATTTTTTTACTTTCCTCTATGTTCAAATCGCCTGCGATAGACAATACGGCGTTGTTTGGTACATAGAAGGTTTTGTAAAAATTAACATAGTCTTGCTCTTTTGCAGCATCCAAATGCTCCATGTAGCCGATTACAGGCCACTTGTATGGGTGTTTTGTGAAGAGACGCTTCATGGTTTCTTGCAAAAGCGTACCATAAGGCTGATTATCCACGCGCTGTCTTCTTTCCTCTTTCACTACTTGGCGTTGAGTTTCGATACCTACGTTTTCCACTTTAGCGTGCAGAAGGCGTTCAGATTCTAACCAAAGCCCTAATTCCAACTGGTTGGAAGGTAATATTTCGTAATAATAGGTACGGTCGTACCACGTGTTGGCGTTGAGTGTGCCACCTGCGTTTTCAACATAATTGTCAAATTCGCCACGTTTGATGTTTTCAGAGCCTTCAAATAGTAAATGCTCAAAAAAGTGTGCAAAACCCGTTCTTTGTGGGTCTTCGTTTTTAGAACCTACATGATACATAATAGAAACCGCTACAATAGGCGTGCTGTGGTCTTCATGTAAAATCACGTGCAAGCCATTGTCCAGCGTGTACTCTACATAATCTATCTTCGTTTCTTGTGCGTAAGCAGCCGAAACCAATAATAGAAGCATCAAAATACTTGCTGATACTTTAAATTTCATAGAAATGCTATTTTGTTGATAAATAAAATAATATTGAATTTAAAACAGGAACAAAAATAACTCTAAAAAGTTAAGGAAAAGAAATCATTAGATAGTTAAAGGGTTTGAGTAGATAAAAAGATAGATTTTCATTGGTTGGATAGAAATCTGTCTTATTAAGATTCAAATAATATGTTGGATTGGATTCATTTTTACAAACAAAAAGCCCATTATCTTTCGATAACGGGCTGATATTCGTGTCACTATTTATAGTCTAAAGAAAATCCATTTTTAAATGTATCACCATGTTGCAGTTGCGTTATTTATCGTAGCGATTGAGGTTAAGTGCTTCTATGAGTTTGATGAGTTTTGGGCCATAATTTTTATCTGTAGCATAGCCCGCTTTTCTCAATCCTATTGCCCAATCCTTGTAATTTTTAGTGCCTAATTTCTTTAAATGACTGTATCTTGTTCTTTGCAAAAACTCTGAATGCGCTCGATAAGATTGTTCCGCACTCGGATATTTTCTAAAAAAGTCTTTGTGAGAATCATCCGTATAGTTTGAGCAATGGCCGGGCTTGCACTGCTTCGAGAAACACTTAATCCCGAAATGATTGTTGTTTCCTTTTGCCAAACGACTCTCACCTGAGTTAGATTCCAACAATCCTTGTGCGAGCGTTACACTGGCTGGAATCCCGTATTTCTGCATTTCTTTGACGGCAATCGGCGCAAAACGCTTGACGTAATCTTCGCATTTTTTGCGTTTTTCTGCTACTATTGCGGGGCTGATGTTGTTTCTTTTAGCGTAAGTAGGATTCAGAATAAAACCGATATTTGAGAACGTATTGGCTAAATTTTTATCCTCTTTTTTTATTTTTTTATTTGGCTTAGGCGCACCTGCTACCGACGATTTCATCATATCTTTCATCGTAAAGGCAGTGCCTTCCTCTTCGGTAGGCACTTGAGTTGGCGAAAGGTTGAAGCTCGCTGGCTTTGCTTCTGGCTGATGAACAGGCGTTGCAGGATTGATGTAATTGGGCTGTTGTTGGTCGGAGTTTACAAGATTGAAGGAGATATTTAAGTCCTTGTGGACGATAATGAACGCAATCAAGCAAGCGACGACAAGCCGGAACCAGTTTTTTGTAAATAAATGATTTGCATTAAATAATTGTTGTGTTACTAGATGTTTTACCCTTGTTGTTAATTGATTATTCATGATGATAACTTTTCTCTGATGAACTAATAACACAAATGTATGTAAATTATCAATTTAAAACAAATTGTTTTTAAAAAAATTTACTCCTTTTTATCTCTTTTTTTCATAAAAATCTAATTATCAACACCTTAAATAGAAACAAAAAGTTTTAAATTTTTCATACCTTTATACAGAAGTACATTTTTCTGTTCTATCATTGATTTTTAAAATCCAAAACCCAACCTTTTGTTTTAAAACTATAGATAACTTTCGCTAAGTTCATTTCGGGGTCAATGAACCTTTGACTTGTCCTTCCATTGAGTGCAACGTGAACGTCTGCGGTAACTATTGGAGACTGAAAACCATACTTTGTTTCAAACTCTTTGGCGAGAAAATGAGCATATTGAATAATAAAATCGGGTTGAATCGCCATTTGTTTTTCCTGAAATTTGGTCAAATACTTACTGTTTGTAATTTCGGTTTTGCGCCCCGTCTTGCTATCCAGAACCCTAAAAGTAGCTATCCCGTTTTTTTCTACCACCATTACTCGCCACGACCAACGATAGCCTTCCTCAGTCCATAGTACATTATTATGATATACATGATGGTGAAGCGGCAGCAGTATTTGTATGATTATAAAAAGGACAAAAAACGGTTGAAGTATTTGCATTTTCCGTTTTGGATAAGCGTAAATTTTACTATTAGGCTGATAGCCAATAAGCACAAGCAGCCGTTTATGAAAATCGGCAGAGAAGAAAATCAGCGTCATTCCTATCATTATAATTGGAAACAAACCAATATTAAACAACAATTTGGTGATAATATGAAATACTAAGACGGCAAGGTAAGCCATCGGTCGGGTAGGGCGATACATCAAAAAATAAGCAATCGTCAAATCATAAAATGCGCCAAACCAACTGAATAAATATGCCGTTTCTTGGAATTGAAAAAAGTAACCCAAAAGCGGCAAATCTTTATGCTCAGGCAGCCAAACGGCTAAAGGCATGGCACGCAGCAGCCAATCGGATTGTAATTTGGCGATGCCTGCAAAGGTGTAAACGATGGCCAATTGCGCCATCAAAATATAAATGGTCCAACGAGGAACTTGACTAACTGCCAACTTTGGATTTATCTTAACATCCAACGAAAAAGACCGATTCGCAGGCAAAAATATCAGCAAAAAAGCCAATAACGCTACCAGATAATAATGATTGAGATAGTTTGTAGCATCTATCAGTTCAGAGTAGCTAAAGGAAAGAAAAAAAGCAACCGTTGCCACCCGATACCACAAACCTAGCATGATGCAGCACGCACTAAAAGCCATGATTATAAATAAGCCATACATTCCAGTAGCATCCAACGGCTGCACCCATTCAAAACCATAGTATTTGAAAAAAAAAGTAGGCTCCAGATATAATGTCTCTACCCAGCCATTCGCTATAAAACGAATAGCTCCGAATGCCATCAATGCGCCAAATACGATGCGAAAAGTAACAAGCGGAGCTATACTCGCTGGCGTAGTCAATGAAGCCAAAAAGTCTTTTCCTTTTTTTATTAGATGGTTAATCACTATCACTTGGATTATCAACGTAAGTAATGGAAACGCACATCACAGAGGGCAAGTCGGTCTTGATATGAATGACTTGTTTTGAAAGTTCATTATAAGCCGTTTCTACTGCTGAGGTGTTGTTATCCACCTCTTCCGAAAGGCGACCTGAAAGTGCTGCCAAAGCTGATTTTGCCGCAGCGAATTGGTCTTTGATCACTTGATTCAATGATTTATCATTCTTCGTTGCGCCAATAGCTGTGACCAAATCATCCAACCCCATGCCGTTTGCGCCCAAATACATCTGTTCGGATGCAGCAAGCGCAGCCGCCGCCAACTCCAACGAACGTCCACTGTAATAGGCTTCTGTCTTAGTTGGATTAGTAATGCCCAAAGTCAGAATACCCGACGGAATCCCAATTTTATCTCTTTTTATATATTCAAAACTTTCGTTGAATTGATTGACCAGTAAGCTCAAAGAAGTTCCTGCCGCAGTTCCTGTATTGGCATTGAAAGTAGCCGCATAGCCATCCGTATGCCAACCATTGTATGCGCTAGTCGTTCTCGAAACGATGTCTGTCACTACGTCCGTCAAGTATTGCGCATATTTGGCAGCGTCGGCGTGCGTAGTATATTTTTCTAAAATAGCGGCATCATCCGAACCTATGCCATAGAGTAAATAATCCAATGCAGGAAACCCCTTGTCGTAAGCATCGGGTAAGTTGAAATCATAATTTCCCGACTGAATATTGGCTTCTACTTCGTCGGCATTCAATGGAAAATTATTGATACTGCTTCTTAAAAATACGGTCTCTGCTGGCCCGAAATTAAACTGTGTTGCCGCCTGAGCGGAAACATAAGCCGCCAGCCACGCATTTCTAAAAGCACCCAAATTCGATTGATTTGGAGCATTTAGGAAAGTGGTAGAAGCCAACTGCATCGTTTCTACTTCCGATTTCAAATCCTCAAAAGCAGGTAAAATCAAGCTATTTGTATAATTTTGAAACATCGCTGTTTGGTCAAAATCTACCTCGCAGGGGTTTTCGCCTGCGCTGTCGCAAGCCGTAAAGTTTACCAAAACGCCAAAACCTAAGAAGAATAAAAGTAGTTTTTTCATGATATTTTGTTCTTTCTGAATAGTCCTTTTTTTTATAAAATATTATTACAGCGCATCTGCGGTAACTGCTTCCCACCCCATATAGCTACTCAAAAGGTCTTTTGCCGCTTGAATATCTGCATCAGAAGTTTGGTAAATATTCATGGTCAAGAAATCGGAACTGCCGCCCAACTTGGTCAATAATTCATCAATTTGAGCTACTGACATTGATTTTTCGGGGTTGAATTTTAAACTATAAACAAATGCAATAGCTTCTGAAAGGCTATGCGCTCGCGAGGTAAAGTCAGCCGAATTTGCTAAACTGGAGTTGAAATAATGAATAGCTGCACCAGCTACGATTTTTTCCCATTCTGCCCTTGCTTCTATAATGGCTTCGTCTCTCGTGGTCAAATCATTGTTTGAAATCGCTGCTCTTCCTTTCAAAAAGGCATCCATGAGTTTTTGATTGGTTGCCAATACGCCATTTACTGTGTTGGAATATTTTCCCCAAAAAAACAAACCGCTCGTATTGATTGGAAAATCTTTCGGCACGCCAAAATAACCGAATGCTTCATCCCAGTGATGCTCCATAGCCGTTCCTTCGCCCGGTTCAGCGGTCGTGTTGTCCACGTTCATTTTGTCGCTTCCCCAATAGACTGCCGTAGCTTGATAATAAAAACAAGCTCCCATCAATCCTTTTTCAATGATTTGGGTAAATTCTACTCCATTTTCATTCAAAAGATAACTTTTGCTGCCGTCAGCGTTTGTCGAAACACCTGCTTGACCGTCAGCAGCAGCCGTAGTAGATTGACTTGCTGCGGCTATCGCATCCATTAAGTTTTCAAATGTAGCTTGTTGGTTTTCAAGTGTTTTACTTTTGAGTTGCTTTGTCGCATCATAAGTATTTGCAAATCCAGCATTTGCCGCATCGTTGGCGTACATCGCTTTTAGCTTTGCGGCATCCAATGTATTACCAGTTGTGTTTGCGGTTTCCAAATATGCTTTGAGTTCTGTCAGCATGGATAAGCGTTGCGTTTGTCCGCTATAATCCACATTTTCAAAAGCATCATAAGTCGTCGGAATCTCATAGTTAAATTCATCACAAGCCGTAATCAATGTAAAAGTTGCTAATATTAATAGCGTTTTTTTCAATAGGTTTTTCATTTCTTAATCTTTATTGTTATTTAGACTTAATTTAATTAGTGCAAATAAACAATAGGATTTTTTAATAAAAAAAGATTTGCATCACTTTTTGTTTTTTTTATTAAATAAAAATAAAACGTTGTATTTTTTTCAATTCTATTTGGAATAATAATCTCCTTTTGGACAAGCAGAAACTAGCAGGATTTAAAAATAAAAAAAATAGGCTTCCAGCATGAAACCATACTAAAAGCCTATTTTTAAATAAAAAATCAACTCGTCTTACAAAGAAGTCTCATGCGTGCTGAAAGACATTAATCGAACAAATTCTGCAATACGAGCGTGAACGTCTTTAGAATCAATTGCTCTAATTTTTCCTGTTCCGAACTGCTCGACACAGTAAGAGGCTACCGCCGAGCCGTAAATAACAGCTCTTTTCATATTTTCAAAAGAAGTATCTTCTGTCTTTGCTAAATAGCCCAAAAATCCGCCTGCGAAAGCATCTCCAGCACCCGTTGGGTCGAATACTACTTCGAGAGGCAAAGCAGGGGCAAAGAACATATCTTCTCCATGAAATAGCAAAGCTCCGTGTTCTCCTTTCTTGATAACCAAATACTTAGGGCCCATTTCTTGTATTATAGCGGCTGCTTTTTACCAAAGAATATTCTCCTGATAATTGTCGAGCTTCTTCGTCGTTGATGGTCAATACATCAATTTTGGCAATAACCGCTTTTAAATCATCCATCGCAATATCCATCCAAAAGTTCATCGTATCCAAAACGACCAATTTCGGACGCTTTTCTATCTGATTGATAACTTTCATCTGTACCTCTGGGCTCAAGTTACCCAACATTAGATAATCTATGTCTTGATAATCTTCTGGTAAAACAGGGTCAAAATCAGCCAATACGTTCAAATCTGTTACCAACGTATCACGGCTATTCATATCTAAATGATAACGCCCTGACCAAAAGAATGACTTTTCGCCTTTTTTGATTTGAACGCCGTCGAAGTTAGCACCTTTTGCACGCAAAGCATCCATTTCACTTTCTGGAAAATCTTCACCTACTACCGATACTACTTTGATATTGTTTACAAAGTTAGAAGCTGCCCATGCGATGTAGGTAGCTGCACCTCCAATGACTTTTTCTGCTTTGCCAAATGGCGTTTCTATATCATCGAAAGCCATTGTGCCGACTACTAATAAGCTCATATTATATATTTTTATTTATTTAAATCATGACCAAACTGACCATTAAGTTCTTTTATCGTTTTGTTTTGGTAGTTACTGAAAGAGATTACATATTGAATAGTATGAATAGTTATCAGACTTTGTTCTAAAAAAAATGGTCTGGTGCAAAATGCAACTTACTGATTTTGAGTAGTTTTGTGTGCGCTGCACACAAAACAGAATATTCTCTATTTAAAAGCACACTGCAAAGATGAACATTTTCTACGAATTTCACTTTTGGATTTTAAAACAAATCAACCTATTACCAATTCTGCTCTTTCGGATGCTATTCCAATCGTAGCCGTTGTTCCAGAATTAAAACTCAAAAAATCACTTTCGATGCCGTCGCTGAATATGACTCCGCCTTGCGACATCATCGATTCTATTTCTAATGGCTGGCGTTCTAAAATCTTGCCCGCAGTGATTCCAATATTTGAAGTGCGGCTTTGAAAAGGCTCTCTCACCACAAAGACGAGCTTATTCGTATCCCATGCTAGTCGTTGTTGTTCTACGATGGATTGTGTGCCAGTAGGTGCCGAAGATTTTATTTTTTTTAATGGCATGGAACGGGTCAAATGTGGCGCAAAAGCTGTGTTGATGCCGTTTGCCATATTGATAAGGGAAGATAGCCAGCCGGTAGAACCTGCTCCCGTAGAAACGATAATGCCCGATGAAGATTGAGATTCCGTTTGTGCGTTAAAGGTGAGTTTATACCGAGCGGAGCGGTGCGTTTGAGGACCAATGAAGAGGTCATTGAAGGCAAGAAGGCGTTGTCCGTCGTTGAGTTTGGCTTCCGCCATCGTCACGGATTTTGTGTTGATGCTGCCTCTAAGTGCCTTTTCTACTATTTTGTAAATGTCTTTCATTTGGAAAGGCAGTAGCACGCCATCATATAATTTTTCATCTGGATTTACGCCAATAATCGGAATATTGGTAGCGTATTTTGCCGTATTTGCTACTAGGCCATCTTGCCCAATCACCACGACTATATCTTGTGGCGAAAAAATATAATTGGGTAGATATTCTCGGCTAATGACTTTGGTTTTGGCTAACGAGCGGAGTTCTCTTTGGGCATTATCAAAAGCAAAGTTTAAGATTTTATCCTCCTCTTGCAACGACTCAAAATCGCCGCCCATGTGGTCCAAATAGAATTTGGTTTGCGCAACGGTATTGAATTTTTTTTTCAACTGCTCCAACCTTGTTTTCGCAGTGACGATGATGACTCGTTCCTTTTGTTGTTTCATATTTTCAAAAAAAAAAGAAATGCTTATTCTTGAATTGCTAAAATGGCTGGGCGGCTAAATTCTGATGAATATTATCCTGAGGTTTTAGCCGCCCAACGTTTTCAACAATCTTTTTCTAATCCATCAAATTACTCAATAAATCAGGTGTAATATTCAAGTTATTAATCTGTTGGGCATTTTCTGCCAATTCTCGAAACGCCACAGCAACGTGCGTTTTTGCATCGCCACTTCCTTGCAGTGCCATGAGTTTTTTCCAATCCATGTCTTTGTACTGCTCCAGTGTTTTTTGCAATTTATAAGCCTGTGCGTCAGCTTGTTTGCGTTGGTTATCCGTTTGCAAGTCAATCAATTCTTTGCGCTGACTTTCTACCTCAATATCTGCTTGAACCTTCATTTCTCGCAATTTTCGGTCATTTTCAGCTTTTGCAATTTGGGTTTCCATCTTTTTTTGAGCAATTTGTTTTTGCTTCTCTTCTACTGCGATTTGGGTATTGAGTTCGGTTTCTTTGATGGTTCGTTCTTGCTCTACTGCAAACTTTCGGCGAGCATAAATCGCTTCATCCGCATCTTGCTGCAAGGCTTCACGGGTTTGTGCTTCTAGCGCACGCACCATTTCGGGCGTTGGTTTTACGCCTAAAATATTAACTGAAAGTGGCATGACACCCAACGCCACGGCTACTTCCGAATTGGTCAAATGTTCTTTGATAATCTCTTCCATTCGGCTCGCACTGCTCAACGCATTTTTGACCGTGTAGGATTGAATATGCCCTTTTACGGCAGCCTGCACCTCATTTACTAAGCGTTGCGGTAGTTTTTCGATGTCGTCTTTTGTGTATTTTCCATTTTTATCAACGGTAAAATCAAGGTATTCTGCCAACTGTTTTGGGTCTCGAATACGAAAAGTCAATTGCCCTTGTACGGTTACTTTTTGGTAATCGGAAGTCGTTTCTTCGAATATAAATTGTGCATCGTCACTTCCTGCTGGAATAGCAACTATGGAAGATGTCGGCTCAAAGTACCAAAAAGATAATCCTTTTCCTTCTCGTTTTACTTTGCCGCTTTTGTAATGAATGACGTAAGTATTAGCGTCAAATTTGATGTATCGTATTCCCAACATAATTGAAGTGATTAAGAGATGAATATATAATGTATTAGTAACGGCAAAAAAAATAAAGTTTCGTATCCGTTCTAATTCTAACCTGCTGCCATCCACATGACTAGCCCGTATTTGCCGTTTATTTTTCCAAAATACAAAAACAAAGCAGATTCATAAGTAATGTCTTCCTCTTCGTCATACCCCGTTTCTGCTAAAGAAATTTCTTTGCCACTGGTGGCATATTCTTCCACACTTTCCGTTTGAGGTACATCTTCGGCAGCCGTTTTTCCTATCAGTTTAACCATTTCGGGCGTAAAAAAGTATTGCTGCATTTCGTCAAAACCTTTTTCATCAAAAGCCTCGTTCCAAATTGCTGTTTGCTTAATAGCTGCTACATCTCCGCTTTTGACGGCTTCTTGAAATTTTTGCCAAAAAGCAGCCCAATCATCTTTATTGGAATCGTCTTTATTAGAATTTGGATTATCGTTATCCGTGATTTGAGTGCTGTCGTCGGTATTTGAGGGCGTGTCGGAAGTAGAAGTGCCGCAACTTGCCACAATAAAAGCTAGGAACAGGATTAGGATTTTTTTCATTGAATGAATATTTTATGCCATAGACTTTATTCTAAAAAAAAATGGTATGGCTCAAAATGCAACGTGCTGATTTTGAGTAGTTCTGTGTGCGGTGCACGCAGAACAGAATATTGTCTAATCTAATAAATTTCTACCACAATATCAACCTCTACGGCAATGTTTCTTGGCAAAGAGGCCATCCCAACGGCAGCACGAGCGTGTTTGCCTTTTTCGCCAAATACTTCTACCATCAAATCCGAAAAGCCATTGATAACTTCGGGCTGATTTCCAAAATCATCGGTACAATTCACCATTCCCATCACTTTCACTATCCGCTTGACTTTATTCAAATCCCCTAAATAATCTTTTAAGACTGCCAATTGTAATACACCCGTTCGGCGAGCCGCTTCGTAGCCTTCTTTTTCCGTCAAGTCCTTTCCTACTTTTCCTTTGATATATTCGCCATCGGGCATTTTGGGCCCTTTTCCTGCTAGAAATAACAATTTGCCTGCTTGCACAATATTGACATAATTCGCCACTGGGGCAGATGGTTTTTCTAACTCTATGCCCAAATCTTTTAGTTTTTTGTCATAATCCACCGTTTCTACTTTTGTGGAGAGAAGTGCGCTCTCCTCTTCTGGATTGGTCTTACAAGCCGTTATGGTGATGGCTAATGCCAAAATAAAGAAAAATGGTAATTTCATTTCGATTTTTTTTGATTAGACAATATTCTGTTTTGTGTGATTCGCACACAAAACTACTCAAAACCAAGACGTTATATTTTGCACCTTCCAATTTTTTTTTAGAACAGTATGCAGAAACATTAAAATTTAAATCTTTACGTATTTTTTTCTCAAATCACTCAAAACACCTCTTCGCTCGGCGTACTTCCCCAACCATCTAAAAATAAAAGCAAGCCTGGAAAGCCAATGACGCTTTGGCGGAAAAGTTTCTCCAAGAAGCCCAACTGCACCAATAATCAGCGGATTGGTAGGTAAGGCGTTTTTATTGGTTTTGCCTTCTCTCGCTAATCCATACATGATTTGTAAAAATTCTTCAAAATTGCGGCTGGCAGGTTGTAACTTAACATAAAATCGAATGGGCAAATCCGATGAATTATAAAATCGGTGGAGTGCGTAAAGCGGAACGGTTATGGAATTACCTTTGGTCAAAACCAACTCTTTTCCGTTCAGCGTCATGCCCAAATCTCCTTCAATAGGCTCGAAGGTTTCTGTAAATTTATCGTGGTAATGTAGCTCGTTGCTACCATTAGGGCCGAGTTCGACTTCAATCCAAGTCAGTTCGTTGTTGGTTTCGCTGGCTAACTTTATAAAAGTCACTTTGTCTTTTACAATAGGATTTTCGATAACTCGATTAGGTTTCATCTTGTTTTCTTATTCACATTGGTGTAGTACTGTAAAGTTACCTTGTATTTTTTGAAGTTTCGATTTTTTCGCAACTTTATATTCTATTTGATACACTAAAGTTTCGGCATGAGCAGCAAATCGGTCGCCTATTTTCCCGTTCCAGCCCTTCCAACCTTTTCCTTTTTTGTTTTCTTCAGTAAAAAGCGGCTGCCCCCATCGATTAAGAATCATGAGTTTGGAATAGTAAATCTTGCAATCTGCTTGATAATTAAAGACAATGACATCTTCCGTATTTTTTGTGCAAATCTGAACTGCATCGGGTACTGTTATTTTGCATTCTTCGGACGTTGGTAAAAAAGAGAAGGTAAGAAATAGTGCCAGTAAATAATACATAGTTTGCTTATTTTAAAAAGAAGATATGAATCGCAAAAAGCTAATTCATATCTTCTCTAGTTGTAATTTTTATAAAAATAATTACAAAAAATCTAAAAATCTGTTCCAATAGAAAGATACATCATTGGGTCTTCTACAATGCCCGTTTCTACGCCCCAAGCGTAATCAAATCGGACAAAATAACCTAATACCATACTTCTAAAACCAAAGCCATAACCCATCACTACTGGGTTTCTGAAATAATTTACCTTGATACTCAACGGCGAATTAGGCTGTTCTATCACGACCGTATTTAATGGATTATCATCTCTAAATGGCGAAAATCCTTCCCATGCTGTTCCCGTATCGAAGAATAAGTTCAGTTGTAAATTTCGAATAAAACTATTGTTGATAGGGCGACGGGTAAAATACTTCGTGACTGGTACTCGAAGTTCTAAATTGAGCAAGGCATAAGTATTTCCATTTCTGATATTATTTCTAAAACCCCTCAAACTGGTAGCTACGCCTTGATAAACAAAGTCATTGGATGTTGGCGTTGGAATTTCTTCATTGTATCTGGCATTGAGCCAATTGTTTGTGCCGCCTAAGAAGTATAAGGTTTTATTAGAACCAAAAGAAGTGTAAGCCGCAAAACGAGCTGCAAAAATACTATGCTTGTCTAGCTTTTGATAGTGGCGAGCATCTACGCCCAACAAACCCAAAAGCCCCGTACTAGGCTCAATATAGGCACTATCCAACAGGCTCACGCCGAATTTATTCATCACCTCGGCAGTTGCTTTTACTCGTGTGCCGTGCATGAAATTAATTCCTACGTCGAGTGTATTATCAAAAACATATTCCAGTTTCAAACCCAACCGCTGTTCGGTTACGTTGTCCAACTCCAATGAGAGGGCATCTTGCGCTTCATAAACGGTATTGTCAATTCTGCCTGTTACCGTTCCTCTGAAACTCTGATAAATATCCAACGGATAACGCAACTCAAACTGTACGATATTGGAGATTAAGTCATATTCAAAATCACGAATTTGTCCAGTACCTACTAAGAACGACTGCGAACGACTGTATTGCGAGCGATAGAAATTATAACGCTTATCGAGGCGTTTGCTATCGTCATCAAAGATGGCAAAATATTCCATTCCGTTGAATGAGATAGGAATACGTGCGCCTACTCGTAGTTTATAATCCTCGAATAAATCTTCGATATTTATCATTCCTAAAATACCTAAAGGCGGAAATGCACCGTTGGGCTGATTATCCACCGTTGGGGTAAGCCCACCAAATAACATACTGTTGTCCAACTGCGTAGAAACGAAATCGGATGTAAATTGCAATCGGTAAGGCGTAATCTTAGAACGGCGAAAATCAATCGGACTTTTGTTTACAGGTTGAGCCTCTGTATTGGCATTTTGTACCTTTATGCCTGTATTTTTATCTACTTCTACCTTTGCCTTAATCGGTTCTATCGGTTTAGGGTCTTTGGCATCTTCCACGTCTTCAAACTCACTCTGGAAGAAGTAGTTATCTATATCTATCTTGTTAGAATCTGCCTTTTCTTTCACTGGCGGAATGCTATCCTTTGGCACTTCTTTGACATTAGGAGCTTCCTCGTTGGGAGCAACGGGCTGTTCTTTATCTGGAGCGGCTACTATTTTCCGCTTATTACGCATAAAATGCGTTATTCTTGGATTGGTTTTCTGATTAATATCAATATCGTCCACATAGATTTGATACTGCCCTTCATTCAAAAATAGCGTTGCCACTTTATTGGCACGAGGAGCGGTGTGCTGTTCGATTACATTTCTATTATAATTGGTATTGGTATAAGAAAATCCTCGTGGCTTCATCACATCTCGTATGAAAGTAGTATCGATTTGGTCGGCAGGCAAAGTAGCCAACACGGAGTCTTGTGGCAACAATATCTCTGTGCCATCTTTGAGCAGGTACACCCGTTCTTGATATGCCAAAACGGTGTCTATGTATCCGATAGAGCGGTTGTAAATTCCCGTTTCGTTGGTCGTGAATGTAAAATATCTATCATTGATAGGTCGAGGTGATTGCTCGTTGGCGTATGGCGTATTCGTCAATCGAACCAATTCTGTATTGTCTTTTACATCCAAATCGTAGAAATACAAATCGTAAGTCTTGAGCGGCAAAAGACTATCTAAGCTCAAACCTCTTACCAATAAAGAATCATCTCTATTCGATGAAAAGATAATTCCTCTTTTTCCATTTATTTTGGCGAACGCCACATCCAAATCATCATGATAATCTCTTGTAATCGGGCGGCTCTGTCGGGTACGCGTATCGAAGAGGTAAATATCTGAGTAGCCTTCTTGAATAGCAGAAAATACCAATTGACGATTATCCACCCAATCCGATGCAAAATACGCTGATAAACCGTTGGCATATCAAGCATTTCCGATTTTCTTTTTTCTACATCATAAAGCAAGATTTTGATTTCGTCACGTTTCTCATATATCACAGCTAAAGTAGTTCCGCTAGGCGACCATGCCAACAATGGATAATTATAATCCGTAGCTTGAAAGACGTTTTTGAAACCACTTTTTAAAATAGTTTTTCTGCTACCCGTATTTACATCTTGGATATAAACTCGTTTTTTGCCTATTTCATTGGAAACATAAGCTACCTGTTGCCCGTTCGGGCTGATGCGTACTTGATTGAGCGGTATGTTTCTTTTGTTTTTAATTCTTAGCTGCTGCGAAGCGTCGATGGCATTGCCTACGTTGGCATCTTCGCTATAATGCTCTTGAAAGAAGGAATACCAGCTTCTGGAAATTCTAAAAAACGACGTGCCGAGTACGTATAAAAAACCATTTTCTACGCTCCGATTGATACGAGTGAGGTAGAGTAAATTGGAAACCGTCTCTTTGCCGTAGTTTTGGGCTATAAAATACCAAAACGAATGTCCTGCCAATTGTGGGTCTTCGTCTATCAAATCTTGAAACGAGCCATATTTGCCCGTTAGGATGCCGTCACGAAGTCTATTATCAAGTTCGCTGTTCCAATTGCTACCCACATAGGAGACTAGACCTTCGGTGAACCATTCGGGCAGATTGAGCAAAACGGCATTTTGAACAATTTCTTGAATATTGCCGCCAAACATCATGTAATTCAGATAGATGCGGGCAATACCTTCTCTGATTTGTGCCCTCAATTTATTGTGGTCGCCATCGAAATAGACAAACATCTTATTATCCACAATCGTGGTATTTCCGCCTGTATTCACGAATACTTGGTCTTTTCCGATGTTGCTCTGCTTGAGGTCAGTGAGGTCGGTATATACTAGAATTTCTATCTTATCGCTGATGCGGTATTCCATCAATGAGCGAATTTCTTCGTGGTCAAGTTCTGCCATTTGCACCACCGATTGCCCCACGTTTCTACTTTCTTTGTACCAGTACACTATAAAATTGCGTGTTTCGTACTGCCACCATTCAAAGCCGTGATACTGCACTCGGTTTTTACCAAATTCTGTATTCACGTTTTGAGATTGCGATAGTGTAGGCATCATCAAAGCTCCAAAAAGCAATATGATTATTATTTTTATCTTCATAAACTTATATTTCTGAATTGCCTCATTAAATTCTTCTCGAATTTTTAATGTGGCGCATGGTAATTTCTTAATGATAGAAAAGCCAAATGTAAATTATTCAAACTTTATTATAAAACGAAATAATTTAGCATATAGCAGTAAAACGGATAAAAGTTTATCTATGTTTGTTTCTTTTGTAATTAATTTTAAAATAGAAGCCTATTCGCACAGATTGAGGTGACTTTTATTTTTTATAAAAAACGAAAAAACGATGTGTAACGTTGCTATTTTTACTTTTAACCCTTTTCAAGAAAATACTTATATTTTATATGATGATACCAAAGAATGTATCATTATAGACCCCGGTTGCTACACCAATCAGGAAGAACAACAGCTCGTTGATTTCATAGAATCGAACGAACTGAAACCTGTCCGTTTGATTTTGACGCACTCGCATATTGACCACGTTTTGGGAAATTCTTTTGTGGCGAGCAAGTATGATTTGGGCGTAGAAATGCACAAAGATGAATTGCAAGGCCTGGTAGGTGCGCCACATTATGGTATGATGATGGGCATTCAAATGCAGCCTTCGCCTTCGCCAACGCATTTTATCGAAGCAGGCGACGTGATTACGTTTGGCAATACTTCGCTTCAATCTTTCTTCACTCCGGGACATTCGCCTGCAAGTTTATCATTCTTCTGCGAGGCTGGGAATTTTGTAATTGCTGGAGATGTGCTTTTTAGAGAAAGCATCGGGCGAACGGATTTGCCGGGCGGCGATTTTGCGACGCTTATCCGTAGTATTACAACGCAATTGTTCCCATTAGGCGATGATGTAAAGGTATTTCCTGGTCATGGGCCAGATACTACCATAGGATATGAAAAGCTCAATAATCCTTATTTGAATGGATAATAGTCTTTATATTTAGCTGAAAGATTGATTTTTATTCAATAAAATCCTTATTTTCATATTAAAAAAACATGAGAGATTACCCATTAGGAGTACAAACATTTAGCGAAATTATTGAAAGAAATCTCTTATATATAGACAAAACACAAGAGATTTACAATCTCCTAAGAGGGAAATATTACTTTTATACTCGCCCAAGAAGATTTGGAAAAATCCTTAATGTTATCTACTATAAAATCGATTTACGAAAACCAAAAAGAAATAGAACTGAAAAATGAACCAAATGAATTTGCCAAAGACAAGTTCAAAGAACTTATTACGCTACTTGCTGACTTAACAAGGTAAGGTCGTTTTGTTAGTAGATGAATATGACAAGCCAATTATTGATTATTTAGGTGAATATATAGAAAGTGAAATTAACACAAATAATGGCAGATTGGATGCCGTAGTGAAAACGACCAATTATATTTACATTTTAGAATTTAAATTGGATGAAGATGGACAAACGGCTTTAGACCAAATTAAAACTAAGGGGTATGCTGAAAAATATTATGCTGATAATCGAGAAAAGATACTTCTTGGAATTAATTTTAATAGCGAACTAAGAGTAGTGAATGATTGGAAACATGAAATACTACAATAAAAATAGCTAATGAAATCATCCAACACACTATCAAGAAAATAATAATATGGAGTCCGTATCAAATGCCATTGTTCAAATTTCTACTTCCGAATGTATCGGAAAGGGGATTGCATTGCGTAAAGAGGGCTTAATAGTGACCAATCAACATTTGGTAGAAGGCACGCCCGAAGTCGTGATTACGGCGAAAGGACAACCGCCTCAATTGGCAAATGTGCTTTATACCGATGATGTTAATGATTTGGCTTTTGTAGAATTGCCTCCATCAATTACTGTTGCGCCTATTTCTTTTTCGGAAGACCCCATTCAAGAAGATGGAGTCGTATTTGCTTTTACTACGGCTATGCAGTCAGGTAAAATTACGCAAGTAGCACATCCTTTTTTTAATATAGATTATATTCAGACGGATATTCCTATTGATACCGATTTTAGCGGTAGCCCGCTTTTGAACGAAGCGCATCAAATCATTGGGCTAATCTCTGGATTATTGCAAAATGGGAATCAAAAATCGAGCTTTGCATTGCCGAGTGCGCATATTGTACAAGCTATTGCTGATTTTAAAAACGCCAATTCCAATTCAGCTACTCGATGCCGAAATTGTAAAATCGTAGTAGTAGCCAATACCGTAGCGGCAGGAAATCGCTGCCCTTCGTGTGGAGAAAGTGTGGAATTGCCGCATCAGATAGCCGCTTACGAATCCGAAGGCGTAAGCCGAACGATAGAGGCATTGATAAAAGAACTCGGTCACGAACCAGCCTTGACTCGTAGAGGCCCCTATCATTGGGCCTTGATAGAAGGCAGTGCTACGATTTACTTATCTTACTATGAGCCAAGAGGTTACATCATGGGAGATGCTTTCCTCTGCCAATTGCCCGAGAATAAAAACATGGATGCTATTTATGAATATTTATTGCGTCAAAATTATCTCATCAAAGGTTTGACACTGAGTATCAATCAAAAGGATATTGTACTTTCGTTGATTATCTATGACAGACATTTGAATACTGATACTGCTAAAGAATTATTACAAACCTTACTCGAAAAAGCTGATTATTATGATAATGTGCTGGTGGAAAAATACGGTGCGGTTTGGAAAAAATAAAGCACCAGCAAGAAATAAATAAAGTAAATGTGGTATGTTATTTTAAATCCAAAGGCTGGAAACGGTAAGGCTAAAAAGGCTATTATTAAAATAAAAGCAGCTCTGGACCAAGCTGGTTTGGAATATGAACTCGTCGAATCGGAGCGAAAATGGCATTGTGCTGAACTCGCTCAGAAAGCCGTCGAAAATGGGTTTCGTAAAATACTCTCCATAGGAGGCGACGGCACAGGGCATGAATGCGTCAATGGTATTTTTAACCAAACGGCTGTGCCTACTACTGATGTTTTGTTTGGCATGATTCCTATTGGCACAGGCAATGATTGGGTTCGGACCTATAAAATACCACGAAATATCGCAAAAGCCGTTCAGGTCTTGAAGAATGAAAAAACTCGACTGCAAGATATGGGCTTAGTTCGCTATAAGGATACAAACGGAAAAATGGCAGAACGGTATTTTTACAATGTAGCGGGCATGGCTTACGATGCTTATATTACTAGAGTATCTAATAATGAGCGAGGTTATAAATTTTCAACGGGATTGTATTATTATTATTTGATATTTAGATGTTTGTTTCAATATAAAACCCGACGAGCAAGACTAATTCTGGATAGAGAAAAAAAGATTGACGATTTGTATTACACGCTCAATGTAGGGCTTTGCAAATACAGTGGCGGCGGAATACAATTTACACCTCACGCCTTGCCCGATGATAGTTTATTTGCCATTTCCTCTATTGAAGATATGACAAAACTCAACGTTTTGATTTCTACTCAATACCTTTATGGCAATATTCACAATCACCCAAAAGGGCATTTGTACAAAGCTCGACACGTGAGGGTAGAAGCCTTAGACGAAGGTGAAACCCTGCTTGAATTGGACGGAGAGTTTGTAGGAACTACGCCAGCAGACTTCTCCTTATTAGATAAAGCATTAAAAATTGTAATTCCTTAAAAGGGCTTTGTTTTTATAAAAAAAAGACTATGATAGCTAGATTATTTCTTGTATTGATGGTAGTAAGCATTTTTAGTTGTACCAATAAAGCTCCTGAGCAGCACACTCCTGCTCAGCCTATTCCGCAAACGCCTCCAGCTACTTCCGCTACGGTATTACCATTATATCCATTGGATAAAGCCACGGATTTGTTCAATAATTGTGATTATGTAGATTTGACCTTCAACCCCTTGCAGTTTTCTGTCAATTTCAATCAGCCCAAAGAAGCTAAACGAATCATCGCAGGTTTTTTATCTAATAATTTACCTCCTAATATGAACTGTGCTAACCCTTTCGGATTCGTGAGTTTTTTAGGCAAAGGAGAAGTACTCGCAGAGGCAGATATATTTTTTGAAACGGGATGTACCTACCTTATTTTCAGAGAAAACAACCAATATGCTTATACCTGTGCCATGCCGAATCAGGGCATTCAGTTTATCAATCAGATGGTAAAAACACAACAAGAATCCAATAGATTGCAAGGGCAGTAGCAGTTGGCAGTGGCAGTATTTTTCAAGGCTGTGTAATTTTTGATTTTTCACTTTTTTTACATGAAAAAAAATATCGTTAATGCGCTTCTATATGCGCCGCAATATCGCCCAAATATGTCTTCGATGATTCGGAGTGCGGAGTTTTATGGGTTGGATACCATTTATATTTATGATAAAAATGGCTTGCTCGACCCGCCGAACAATAAGACTTCACGGGCAGACATGAATCACCTCGCTAGAGTGTGGACGGCTGGCGCAATAGAGTTTATTGATGTAGTGAAAATAGATGATATTCAAAGTTTCCTAAGCGATTATAATGGCAGAAAAATAGCGACGCTTTTGGATATAAATGCGCAACATTTGTCCGATTTTGCATTTCAGCCCAATGATTTAATTATTTTGGGTAGCGAGAAAGATGGACTAGAGGAAAATGCTTTGCCGCTAATAGATGAAAGTGTTTATATTCCTGCCTTTGGCAATACGCCTTGTTTGAACGTAGCGGTGACTTTTGGAATCGTTATTCATCAGGCAATCACTCAATTAAAAAGCTAAAAACGAACATCAAATATGGCTAAGAAACGAAAGGGTTTTAAATCTGTAGGAGCTTATTTTGTAGAATTATTTATTTTAATATTCGGTATTACTATTTCGTTTTTTTTGAATGAATGGCGAGAAAATATCAGCCATCGAGATACCGAACGCCAAATACTTCGCACGATTTCCGAAAACCTTTCGGCAGATACTTTGCAGTTTAAGCAGCATATTCTCAGTATAAATTATATGACGGATATGCTCGAACCTTTGCTGGAGCATAACAATAAGGCGGTTTTGTCTGATAGCTTGAGCTATTATTTGGATGCCTTTATTTCTTATTCTACTTTTTTTAGAGCAGATATTGGCTATCAAGAAATGAAGGCTACGGGTAATTCGAGGTGGATACGGGACAGGGATTTGCTCAAAAAAATTATCACTTATTATACCCAAAATAACGCCTACCTTAACGAATGGAATGGCATTGACAAAGGCTTTATACTCTATCAAACGATACCTTATTTTGAAAAAAACTTCCCGTATAGCCATTACGCAGGCTACAAGGATTTGTATAAGAACAATAATGCTGACTTGAAGAAAGCCTTGCAGCAAAATGAATTTAAAAACCTCGTGAGGGATAATATTCTATTCAAATCAGCATCGAAACAAGCATTTGAAATCAATAAAAAATCGGCAACCGAGCTGCTAAAAGCCATTGACGAGTATTTGAATTAAGAGAAAAGGAACTACTAAAAAAGACTTGGGGAGTATTGGAAAACACTCGCCAAGTCATCATTTTTTCTTTTTATTTAAAACTCCAATCATACTTATCCAAACTCAATAAAGCCTGTTTGAGCAATTCTGTACAATTATAAATATCTTCTTTGTGCGCCATTTCTATCACTTGATGAATGTGTCGAGTAGGGATGGAAATAGCTCCCGCTATTGAGCCATCTTTGCCTCGCCTTTGAATACCCATCGTGTCCGTGCCGCCTCTAGTCAGCACTTCGGGTTGCCATTTGATATTTCTATCATTGGCTACTTTTTTCAAATAAGCCACCATTCTATAATCGCAAACGGCGGTGCTATCCATGATTTTGATGCCTGCGCCTTCGCCCAATCGGGTGACTTGTTCGTGCGGTTGCGAACCTGGCACATCATAAGCAATAGTCGTATCTAGCCCAAAGCCAAAGTGCGGATTGATGTGTTGCGCAGCGACGGACGCACCTCGTATTCCGATTTCTTCCTGCACCGTAAACACGCCATATACATCATACGGGACTTCGGTATCTTTCAATTGCTTAAAAACTTCAATTAGAATGTAAACCGACACTCGATTGTCAATGGATTTACAATTCACGCAATCGCCCATTTCTATCAATGTGCGTTCTCGTGTAATTGGGTTACCCACTTCCACTATCTTCTCTACTTCTTCTTTTGACATTCCAGTATCAATGAAAAAATCAGAAATGGCAGCCGTCTTTTTTCTTTCCTCAGCCGTCATGAGATGAATGGGTTTGCTTCCCATTACGCCAATTATATCTTCTTTGCCATGAATGATAACTCGTTGAGCAGTAAGGGTTTTAGGGTCAAAACCACCCAATGTATGAAAACGTATAAACCCATCATCATCTATATGCGTCACCATGAAACCTATTTCGTCCATGTGCGCACCTATCATCACTCTTTTATCGCTTTTCCCTTTTTTGAGTGCTATCACATTCCCCATCGAATCCGTATAAACAGAATCTACGAACGGTGCTACCTCTTCCAAAACCATCGCTCTTATACGTTGTTCGTATCCTGGTGCGCCAGCTACTTCACAAATTCGCTTCAAGAAAGGCACGTCTATCATATTTTTTCGATTTAAATCGTTGATTGTTAATTTTTTATGCGAAAACAGTATTAAAATACAAAAAAAGTAAATCTTCATTAAAAAATGAAAGGTATTCAAATTTAATATCAAACGTAGCGAAAGTAATCACAATCAAGAGATGAAATAAAAGAAATTATGGTTCTTTGACAACTTTTGCCCGAAAGGTAGATTTTATTCATCCAATGGTGGCTTGGCAAAAATTGTCAAAGAGCCGAAATTATTTGTATAGTAGACTTTATTCACAAAACTAAATCCTATTACATAACTAACTGATAATGAAGATAGACAAAGCGGCTTCGCCGCTTTGTGAATAATGGCTATTAATTATCAATTTGATTTCTAGTATATTCCTTTTTAGAGAAAAACGCTATTGCAAACCTGTTGCGCTAACTATCTTTTATTTTTGTAAAAAAAGTAAAAGATATGTCAGGACATCATCATCACCATTCAAAAGACAGCGAAGGAAACATCAAAGTTGCTTTTTTCTTAAATCTAGGTTTTACCATCATTGAAATCATTGGCGGCATTTTTACCAATAGCGTAGCCATACTTTCTGATGCTCTTCACGACTTTGGCGATAGCCTTTCTTTGGGCTTAGCGTGGTATTTTCAGCGTTTATCGAAGAAGGGTAGAGATAGCCTTTTTTCTTATGGCTACAAACGTTTTTCGCTCGTAGGTGCTATTCTCAATTCCATTATTTTGCTCATAGGTAGCGGTTTTATACTCCGAGAAGCTGTTCCTCGCATTTTGCACCCTCAAGCTACGCACGCTACGGGTATGATGGCTTTAGCGGTTTTTGGTATTTTGGTGAATGGTTTGGCGGTTTTGCGCTTGCGCAAAGGCACTTCCGTGAATGAGCGAGTAGTCAGTTTGCATTTACTGGAAGATGTTTTGGGTTGGGTAGCGGTGCTGATAGGAGCTATTATTATGTTCTTTTTTGATGTGCCAATTATTGACCCTATTTTGTCTATTCTCATAGCGGGTTATGTTTTGGTGAACGTTTTTAGGCGTTTGAAAGAGAGTTTCAAAATTATTCTGCAAGCCATTCCAGAAGAGATTGAGGTTTCTGATATTACTGACTATTTGGTGGCTTTGCCCGAAGTAGAATCCATACACGATTTGCATATTTGGACAATGGACGGCACGTATCATGTACTTTCGGTGCATCTCGTTCTTATCAAAGAACTGCCTACTGCTGATTTAAAAACGCTAAAATCAAATATTCGGCACGAATTAGAACATAAAAATATCGCTCATGCTACTTTAGAGGTTGAGTTAGCGGGCGATGAATGCGAACTGGAGGATTGTTAATTTTTCAATATTTGCCTATCCATAGCCATTACCATCTTGATTTTTCATACCTTAACTTTCCATTTTTTTTTCAAACAAAAAAACATCAAAATGAAACGACATCTTCCATTATCATGGTTGGCATTGATAGCCATATTTTTTATTTATAGCTGCGACCCTGTTAAAAATATTCCTGCTTCGGATGACGGTAAAATCGAGTTTATCATTTTACAGACCAATGATGTCTATGAAATTTCGCCTTTGGAGGGCGGAACGGTAGGCGGCATGGCTCGTGTGGCGCAAATCAAAAAAGAATTGCTCGCTGAAAACCCCAATACGATGGCGGTGATGGCTGGCGATTTTCTAAATCCGTCGGTGATTGGTACGCTCAAATACGAAGGCGAGCGCATCCGAGGCAAACAAATGGTAGAAACGATGAATGTTGCAGGTATTGATTTGGTAACGTTTGGCAATCATGAGTTTGATTTGGATGAAAATGACTTGCTTCAACGGATTGAGGAGTCGGATTTTGGTTGGACGGTTTCTAACGTATTGCACAATAAGAATGGGAAATTATCGCCATTTCAACACAAAGGCAAGGATATACCGACTTACTGGATTAAAGAATTTAAAGATGCTGATGGCACGAGTGTCAAGGTTGGTTTTATTAGTTTGTGTCTCAACTCCAACGACCCCGACTACGTTCATTACGAAGACCCATTTTTGAAATTCAAACAAACCCACCTAGCCATCAAAAATAAGGTAGATATCGTTATCGGACTGACGCATCAGTCCATCGAAGATGATATGAAATTGGCGGCAGAAGTGGAAGGCATTCCGTTGATTATGGGCGGACACGAACATAATAATATGAAGCACAAGGTCAAAAATACTATTATCACCAAAGCGGATGCCAACGCCAAAACGGTTTATGTGCATTATATACGTTATGATAAAAAAACAAAAAAAGTACGCTTAATTTCTGACTTGACCAGAGTAGATGAGACCATAGCTAAAGAGCCAAAAACGGAAGCCGTTGTTCAGAAATGGACAAAAATTGCCAATGCTGTGCTTCTAAAAAGTGGTATAAATCCTAATGAAATCATTGTAAAATTGGATGAACCTATTGATGCGACCGAAACGGTGGTGCGTCATCGCCCTTCTGTCATTGGAAAAATCATTGTGCAAGCTATTTCGCAAGCCTCGCCTCATGCCGACGCTGCATTGATGAATACCGGGTCTATTCGGATAGATGATATATTGTCGGGACAAATCACGCAATACGATGTGGTGCGAATTTTGCCTTTTGGTGGTGGAGATGTAGTAGTGAAAATGAAAGGCGATTTGTTGCTAAAAACGCTCGAAATAGGTCTGGTTACAAATGTTGGTAAAGGGGGCTATTTTGCGGTGGATAATATGACATTCAACCCAAAAGACAAAACAGGGACTATCAAAGGGCAGCCTATTGATGCTAATAAAGTTTACGCTATTGCTATTCCAGAGTTTTTGCTGACAGGGTTGGAGGCTAATTTAGGTTTTCTGAAAGATATTCCGCCAGCAGATATTACCGTAGCGAACACCAAAGCCCAAAAGGATATTCGAATTGCCGTGATTGATTATTTGAAAAATAATCCTATTCCTAGTTTGTAGCCCCAAAAAGGCATTAACTGCGTAAGAAAACATAGGCTTCTTGCTAATTTCTTTTTTTAAAACCATACAGTTTTTTTTGGGCAAGCCCAAAATCTGTATGGTTTTAAAAACAAAAAAAGCACCGAAGATGCTACGAAAAAGAACCTATTTTTTGTATCGTTTTAAATTTCTCTTATCCAATTAAGATTTTTTGCTCGCTCAAATGCAACTTTTTTCCATTAAAATCAGTATTTATTTTATATATAAGAAAACTTAACGTTTTATAGCCTTACTATTAATAGACAATATTCTGTTTTGTGTGCGGCTACACAAAATTACTCGAAATCAGTAAGTTACATTTTGCATCATACATTTTTTATTCAGGCTAAAGCCTAATGTAGTACTTTCTTGTTACCTCTCATCTCAGTCATTTTCATTTTAATCATATTTCTTTTTACTCATTCGGATGATTATCTTAGTGTTTTGAATGCTAAAGAAAAGAAGTTTACGCTAAAAAATTATGTCTTAAATATCGGCAAAAAAGTTAATCCATCAATTTGGCGGAAATAGTTTTTGGACGTTATTAAACTGTATTTTTATTAAAAATTACTTGCAATACACCTACACCCATTTATAAGATTTTTACATGAACGAAGAATACATCATAGACGGAACGAGCATTATTTGTAATGCAGAAAAGGAACAAACGCTTGCGCCGCTGCTGCAACTTTTGATTTTATTAAAAAATCAAGGCAATGATTTCTATTGCTATTTTGATGCAGACACTAGGTATAAATTTGAGAAAGAGGTAGATAAGCAAGTCTATCAAAATCTTATCAAATTTGGAATGGAACAGCATTTTGTCCAAGTCAGCCACTTAGATGCCGATGTTCCACTACTCGAACAAGCGGATGCCATGCAAGCCAAAATCATCTCTTGCGATAGGTTTGAATCTTACTATGAGACTTATCCATGGCTAGTAGAACAGCGAGACAAACGCATCATTCCTATTGAGGTGATTGCTGAAAAATTGATTTTAGAAAAGCTAAATATTAATACCGAAGTAGAGCGAGACGTAGTTCAATTAGCCGTTGAATTGGTTCATATTATTGAAAAAGAAGCCAATAATCTACATGGCACTATTGATAAATACAAAAAAGAAAGGCAATTTGGTTTTGTAAAACGGGCCAATGTGGGTAAAAATTTATTTTTTGCTAAAACGTCCGTTTCTGATAAAAACCTCGATTATACTGTTACAGGCACTGAGGTCACTTTTAAAATAGATATGAGCAAGTCGGGTAGTATTTATTACTTCTGTGCCACTGACGTGCGCCTGAAAGAAATCACTACGCCCGACCAAAAAATAGATTTGTTGGCCAATGAAAATAAAAATCTAAAAGCCACTAAAGACAAAATACAAGAACAAACTGCCGAAGCTAAGGCCAATTTTGAACGGCAATTGCAAAACCTCGAAGCCAAATACCAACAGCTAGAGCAGTCCAATAAAACCTTGCAAAAAGAAGTAGCTACTTATAAAGGCTCTGACAATCAGACGATTAAAAAACTAGAGCAACAAAAAAAAGAGTTGCTCCAACAGCGAGATAATGCGATAGCTCAAAAAGAAGCACTGGACCAAACTATTATTCAAAAAAATAAAGAAATTGAAAGCCTAAAAGCTAAAATTTCGGAACTGCAGGAAATGCAAGAAAATATTATCCTAACGAATAAAAAACATAAAGAAGAGACGAATCAACTGGCAGTAGTGGTGGATGTGCAAGAAGAAAAGATTAAGGATTTGGATGAGGATTTGAAAAATACGCTCAAAATGTTTGAGTTCCAAGACCTTGAAGATGCAGATAGCGTTGCCTACAATCAGTTGAAACAGGATTATATGGTGGCGGTCAATTCCATTAAGCGCAAAAATTCTAAAATCATTTTCTTAACCAATAATATCAATGATTTGCGCCGTCAATTAACCTTGAACACCGAACAAGTGACAGGCAGCGCAGCAAGCATCGACGACTTGATGGAACGAATCAAAGAACTGGAAAAAGCAAATGCTACTCTTTCGGAAGAAGTCAAAAATATTTCAACTACGCCAGCTACTCGACGCAGAAGCAGAACCAAAAAAGAAACCGAAGCCGAAGAATATCACAGCGACTCGGAGGTTATTTCTGCGCCTTCTTCGTCTCGCCCGTCCAAATTGCAAAACAAGCCGAAGCCACGAGACGTGAAAGAAATTCCTCGTAGCGAACTCTTGGACTGGTGGCACAACCTCTCCGAAAATTGGCAAAAAGCCTTCAATCAAGGCGTTTTATCAAGAGGTGAAATTTTATCTATTCCTAGCGAAGAGCAGCTTAGAAGTATTTTTGAACGCAAGAAAATAGACATTGTAGGCAGCGGTATTTTGCTTTACGGACTGAATCAGTTGAGTTTCAAGTTAGAAGACCTTTCGGGCTTAAAGGATTTGAAACACATCACAGAACTCAATCTTTCGGGGCATAATTTCACCGATATGGAGGGCATCAATGATTTGCCAAATATCGAATTGCTCAACTGTACCTCCAACAGAATCTCGACGCTTCGACATATCCGAAAACTCGAAAAACTAAAAACCCTTATCATTCGAGATAATGATTTGGTGAACCTCGATGGCGTAGAAGACCTCGACGAACTCGAATACCTCAACGCACTCTACAACCAAAAACTCCGCTCCATCGGTGGTGTAGAAGACCTCGAAAACCTTCAAGTGTTGTGCGTCCCGAATTATAAAACAAAGATTATTCGAGAGTTAAACAAGCTAAAAAAGGTTAATCCAGAGGTAGAAGTACGAAATGTATAAGCATTTCAAGTATTCGTATAAGACAGGTTTTTACAAGGTGTTTTTCGATTGTTTTTTATAAAAAAACACCCCCGCACCTAAAGCCATCAACAAAAAAACAGTAAGAATATAAACCGTTGTATTATTTATTGAAGATGTAGCCATTGCCGCTTTTTTAAGCTGCACACCATTAACGCCTACATTTGCGGTGTGCTGATTGGCTTTATTCAAAAAACCTCTTCTTGACTAAATCCTTCTTTCATCACCACAAAAGAACTTTGATTTCTATAAACATCCTTAAAGCAGCTATTTGTGATTTGTATGGTTTTAAAATCGGCAGGTACGTCCACCAGTTCAAATATAAGAACTGTTTCGTGTCCTAATTTGATATAAGGATTTTTTAAAACAACATTATCTGCACCGTCAAAAGAAACGGAAATGTTGTTTTTGGCATGAGCAATGGCAAATGCCTTAAACTCGTCGGGCGTTTTATAAGGCGTATCGGCAAAATGCGTTCTCACTTCCGTCTGAAAAGCAGTCAAAGAAGTTCTGACTTGCAATAACCATTTTTCGCCCTGCTTCACCACCATCGTTGTAGAAATATTGGCTTCATGTGCTTGAGCGAATGAAACACTACTTAATAAAACTATAAATACAAGAATCTTTTTCATTTTAATTGATATTTTTTTCAGATTTCTGAAATTTTAAACTTGAATTTTATTGGGCGTAAGCACCTTGTAAACAGTTAATGAAATTATTCGTGCCTGCCGCATCTACATGATAATGATAGCCTCTTACTTCGTCATAATGTCCTCGACAATCATCTAAATCAGTTGGTTCGTTACCACTTTCATCTAATCTCCCATAAATTCCGTGGCCGTCAATCGCATAGCCAATCATCGGGGCGTGGCCGTCGCTTTGAAGAATTTCAGTGCTTGCTCCCGTAGCAGCGTGATAATGATAGCCTGCATTGAGATTGATGTGGCCGCCTGCATCGTCGAATGGAGCTAAAGTATATGCGCCTAATATAGCATCTACTGGCGCAGGAGCATTGAAATTGACACCATTGAACGCCAAACCTCTGGTCTCTGGCACTTGTTGCCCTTCCTCTCCTTGCCTTGGCGGGCGTGGTTCTCCTTCTTTTGGCGGGCGTGGTCTTTCTCCTTTAGGCGGACGTTTGCCATCTCTAGGAGGTCCTGGTCGCCCAAACTGAATTGCCGTTTTTTGTTTCACAGGCTTAACTGGAATTAAATACGTTTGAGTAATGTCCGACACGTAAGACGGCAAACATTCCACGCAATAGTTTTTATATTCTTCGCCAACATTTGGGTTGGCAGCGTTTGCCGCAATCTTCTTTGGTATTCGTCACGAAAATATCGCCGTTAGCATCGTACATTTTCCATGTATTGTCCTTGTAGAAGGTAGCTAGATTTTGAATAAATGCGCCATCTACATCATGCACTTGCCCATTTTCTAACCAAATACCGCCTTTTGTAGCATCATCAGCAATATTTGTAGGACACCATGCTTCCCATGTTGTGGTCAGTAGGCGTACTATTACTGACTATTTGAAAGCATTTTGTTTTTGTACCATCAGATAACGTACAAGGAACGGTTGTAATCGTGATGCCATCTTTTTGAAATAGAGAAGCATCCACACTAAGAATCGTTTGGTTGTCGTCTAAACTTTTTTTATCCGTCACTTTACAAGAAGGTAGCATAACTACTAAAGACACGAATAAGAAAAAAGTATAATGCTTTTTTCATTTAAAATGGATTTTAATCTTTTAATAGGCTTTGGACGCAAGCACCCAATAAAAACTTGCGGAGAAGCCGTATTTTATTTTTTTTAAATTGAAACAGTTGCCACTTTGGAAGTACGTTGCACTTTTAAAAGCATGACCAAACCCAAAGCCAATAAACCAATCAAAGCAAACCAATACCAATTATTTGAATGAGTTGGTGTTGCGTTAGATAGTATTACTGAATGATAATCGTTCTTAGAACTCAAAATCACGTGTTCAACTTCTCCTTTTAAATTATGAGAAAAGATGGTCTGGTGGTTATCATTTTCTTTGAAAGCCGAAATATCTACAACCACACTTTTTGCTTGTTCGGAAATAGGAGGAAGCATAAATTTTAAATCAGTTTGATGGTTTCCGAGCTTTATTCCGCCTTTTTTTAATGCTACTTTTTCTTTATCCACAGAGAGATTAAAATTGCTTTTGATATAATCTACAATCAATTCCTTAAACTCATTTTGATTAATTTCTTCAAGTTTATCTTTGCCATATTTTTTTAATAATGCGTGGTCTATTCCGTTTTGGCTGAGGTTAATAGTCAACAAACTACCGTTTGCTCCAGTCTCGAGGTGATACCTTGCAGAAAGTGGATTGTGTGAAAAAGATAAAAATGGGCTGACCACACAAATCAGCCCTATGATGAATATTTTCATAATTAAATTATTAGACTTTATTCTAAAAAAATTGTACGCTAAAAAATACAATTTACTGATTTTGAGCTGTTTTGTGTGCGTTACACACAAAACAGCATATAGTAACATATTGTCTATTGATATCTAAATGAATTATTGGCAGCTACACCTTTTAGGCATTTAGGCACGTTTGCAGCAGTTGTAGTACTCGCTACGTAATGATAAGTACCATCTGGGTATTCGGCGGTTGTCGCAGTTCTACCGCCACAATCATCTAAGTCAGCCGGTTCGGAGGCATAAGCATAAATCGGAAAACCATCTTTTGCAAATCCTGCTAACTTTACATCGGTAGTTTGTGCAATATTAGTACAAGATACTTCTGTAATCCCATTTGCTGTCAATACTTGATTCATCACTGCTGGTATAAAGTGCCAGTGATAATAACCTGCGGGGTCATGATGTCCGCCGCACGGGTCCAAAGAAGGAACATTGATTTCCGTTCCGCCACCAGGCCCACCCATTGCAGGACCATTTATTGCCGATGGTGGGTCGCCGCTAATCGGCACGCCATCCAAAGAAAGCCCTATCAATTCTACCTCTGAAATTACATTATTGGAACTGGCCAATTTTGGCTCAGCAGGAATAATGAAAGTCAACTGAAGGTTGTCATTGGGTGCGGCATCCAGACAATAAGATTTGTCAGTAGTTGTAGAACCTGTAAAATCATTTACATTTACAGTGCCATCGTCATTGACCATATCATAGCCGTCTGCCTCTATGTCGTTCAAGAAGTTTGCTGCCCATACTCTTAATCCAGGATTGGTCGCACCATCATAGAAACTCAATCCTGCAACGTCATTGATTGTCTCTGGACAAAATGGACCACTCGCAACTGGATTACTCGAAAAAGTAATTTGGAAACATTTTGCAGAAGTGCCATCCTCCAAAGTAGAAGTAATTTCTTCAAATGAAACTAAGGAACTACTATTGAATAGCGTTTCTTTTATTAAAAAGTCTCCCTCTTCATCTGGGTCAATAGTCGTATCATCGCACGAGGTAATGAAAAACGCCCCAAATAGTAATGGAAGCACTAAATATTTCAATTTATACATAGTTTTAATTTTTAAACACTCAAACTTGTTATTCTGAATGTTATATTTTTTCTAGTTATTTGTTCGCTAATTATTAGACTTTATTCTAAAAAAAAAAAAATTGTATAGTAAAAATACAACTTGTTGATTTTGAGTAGTTTTTTTGTGTGTGCTACACACCAAACAGTAGCAATTCCCCATAAGGAAAAAAGATAGCGAAAATATAAGGTAGCGTTAAGATTCTTCTTTTTCCAGCTAAAAAGAAGCAAAAAGCCGTCGAAGTCGCCTTTGCTCATTGTTTTTTGCTATTCGCTGAACTGCGAGGCGCAGTTAGGCGATTTTCGGATTCTCCGAAAAACAGCAAAAAAAAATGGCGACGGCTATTTTCGACAATTTTCAAGAAAAAGTACTAACGATGATTATTTTTAATTTTAATATCTTGCCTAAAGCTACTTAATCATATTACGCAGAGCTACTTTTCTTTTTCCAACTAAAAAGAAGCAAAAAGTTAAATATTCCTGATGGGGACTTGCTGACCAAACAGAATATTGTCTATTGTCTTGGAGGACGTTGGCCTCTTTCTGGTTTTGGCGCATTTTCGAGTTCTTTTCGGGTGATGAAACCATCATTATCGGTATCAATTTTTGAAAAATCTCTTGCCAAAGGTCCTTTCAATTCGTCTTTTGAAAGTTTGCCGTCCTTATTAGCATCCATCTTAAATACATCATCTACTGAAGGAGGCTGTCCTCTTTCTCCCCTTGCAGGTCTGTTCGCATCTGCATTTGCCGTTGATTTCTGAGAGTTACATCCCATTGCTAACAACATGACAAAGACAGCTATCATTATATTTTTCATTTAAAATATTTTTTGATTTTTTGAAATTACTATCAAGCCCAATACCGTGACTAGGCTTAATAGTAAAATTTTGATACGATTAAATTTGAGTTAATTTATTCAGCGTAAGCACCATAAAGGCAGTTAAGGAAATTATTGCTACCTGCTGCATCAACATGATAGTGATAACCTCTTACTTCGTCATAATGTCCTCTACAACCATCTAAATCCGTTGGCTCGTTACCGTTTTCATCTAATCTCGCATAAATTCCGTGACCGTCAATTGCATAGCCAATCATCGGAGCGTGACCGTCGCTTTGAGGTATTTCAGTACTTAATCCCGTAGCAGCGTGATAATGATAACCGGCAGCCAAATTGATGTGACCACCAGCATCGTCAAACGGTGCTAAGGTGTAAGCCCCCAAAATAGCATCAACTGGCGCAGGTGCGTTGAAATTGACACCATTAAATGCCAAACCTCTATGCTCTGGTCCATTCTGTCCTTGTCCTGGAGGGCCTGCCTGTCCAAACGCAATTGTAGCCGTTTGTTTTACAGGTTTTATAGGAATAAGGTAAGTTTGAGTAATACTCGAGACATAAGAAGGCAAACATTCTACGCAGTAGTTTTCATAAGCTGCGCCTACATTTGGATTGGCAGCATTAGCGCAATCCGTTTCTGTGTCGGTTACATAAATATCACCGTTCGCATCGTACATTTGCCAAGTGTTGTCATTGTAAAAGGTAGCTAAATTCTGAATAAACGCTCCATCTACATCATACACTTGACCATTTTCTAACCAAATACCACCTTGCGTAGCATCGTCAGAAATGTTTCTAGGACACCATGGCCCCATGTTGTGGTCGGTAGGCGTGCTGTTACTTACGATTTGGTAACAATCTGTGACTGTACCATCAGAAAGGGTACATTGTACGGTAGTGATTGTCATGCCATCTGTCTGAAAAAGCGTAGCATCTACACTAACAACCGTTTGGTCGTCGTCTGCATCTGTGTTGTCTGCCACATAACCATCAGGTTGTTCGCAAGCTAAGACCGAAACATCTGCATTACCCAAACCATCTCCATCGGCATCTTGATACCAAGTGGTTTCCGTGCATTCGTCTTCACAAGAGGGTAAAGTTGCTGCTAAAGGCAACAATAAGAGAAAAAATAGTACTTTCTTCATTTAAAATAAGTTTTGTTAAATCTTCAAATACCCGTTGGACGTGAGTATTTAAAATACTTGTGGGTAAGTACTATTTTTTTTAAGTTTTTTTTTAGGTTTAGAAGATAGCGTCAAGTTACAATCTATCAATTGTGAATTGACGATGAGCGATATTTATAAAAATGTCAAAAATCTACAATCTCCGCAGGTTTTGATGGATTTGGAAAAAGAATGTATAGTAGTATGGAATAAACCTTTATTTCAACATCTTCATCAGTACCGAAGTTGCCATTTTAGGGTTTGCTCGCCCTTTCGATTGTTTCATGACTTCTCCTATAAATAGGCTTGTCAGTCCTTTTTTGCGCTTTTTCCCCTTTGTATTGTTCGGAAGGCTTTTGTATTCTGCTACTTGCTCAGGATATTTCTCTAGCACCGATTGTACCATTTCAGTGATAAAATCCGAATTTCCTTCTTGAATCAAGTTGAGCGATTTTGCAATTTCTAAAGGAGAACGGTTAGGCGATTCTATCAAAATAGGAAAGATGCTCTGCTTTGCGGATAGGTTGCCTATTTTATTAGAATCAATCAATGCAATAAGTTCTGCTATGTTTTTTGGAGAAACGGGAAAATCGGTAATTGCCGTATTATTTTCATTCAAATAAGAGCGAATACTATTGATGAGCCAGTTTGCTGCCGATTTGTAATTTTGAGTATATTCGGTGAGTTTTAAAAAATAGTTTGCATCCTCTTTTTCATCTATAATAATGGTAGCGTCGTAGTCGGATAGTTCGTATTTTGTGGTGAATAATTGGTACAATTCCTTTGGCAATGCGGGCAAATCGGCTTTTATTGCCGCTAGTTTTTCATTTGAAACATGGATAGGAGGCAAGTCGGGTTCTGGGAAGTAACGATAATCGTGTGCGTTTTCTTTGCTCCTGATGGGTCTCGTCGTTCCTTTTACCGCATCAAACGCCAATGTCGATTGTGTGATAGTGCCGCCATTTTCTAATACTTTTATTTGGCGTTTTGCTTCGTAAGCAATTGCCGTTCTTACATTTGAGATAGAATTGACGTTTTTGATTTCGCAACGAGTGCCGTACTCCTTCGTTCCGATGGGGCGCACCGAAACATTGCAATCGCACCGCAAAGAGCCTTCTTCCATATTGCCATCGCATACGCCTAAGTAGCGCACCAACTGCCTAATCGTTGCTACAAAAACTCCCGCCTCTTCCGCAGAACGCAAATCGGGTTCGGATACAATTTCTAAAAGCGGTACTCCTGCCCGATTCAGGTCTATCATCGAATACGAATCCGACAGGTCGTGAATGGATTTTCCTGCGTCTTCTTCAATATGAATACGATTTAATCGAATGGAGGTAGTGGTATTTTTCATCTTTACTTCTACCAAACCATTTACGCATATTGGCCGATTGTCTTGCGTCGTTTGGTAGCCTTTCGGCAAATCTGGATAAAAATAATTCTTGCGGTCGAAGTAGCAAACTTGGTTGATGTGACAATCGGTAGCCAGCCCTAACTTAATCGCATATTCGATTTTTTTCCAATTGGATTTGGGTAAAGTGCCAGGATGCGCCAACGAAATAGGGCTAATATGCGTGTTGGGTTCGCCGCCAAAAGCCGCACTGTCCGCACAAAAAGCCTTCGTTTCGGTACTCAATTGAGCGTGTATTTCTAATCCTATGACCGTTTCGTATTTCATCGTGTTTGCTGAATTATCTTTTTCGGCTGCCTAAAGCCTTGTAAGTTTACAAAAATAGTTTTTATTCACAAATCGAAACTATTCTAAGTATTCAAAGAAATGTGTTTTTGCAAAAACATATTCTCCGAATCAATCAACTAGGTTAGTCGGTTTCTGGTGGCTATCAAGTTTTGTTTGTAGATGCAAACACAAGTGCCTATCACGGTGATAGACGATGCTTCATCGCCTTGTACGACTACTGCGACTTTTAATTTCTACTATCAATAAGTTTCAGTTATTCCCAAATCCTAGCCAATCTACAGCAAATATTCCGATAGAAATACAGGATTTGTCTCAAATTCAAATACAAGTGATGAGTTTGGCAGGAAGGATCTTAGAAAGTAAAACATTCTCAAATATCCAAAGCTTTGAACATTCAATTAATGTTTCTCGATTTGCTTCGGGAATTTACTTAGTCCGTGTTATTGTGGATGGAGAAGTGGTTACAAAGAAGTTGATAGTAGAATAAGTATTTTGCCTGTGCCACGAATACAGATGACACAGGCAAAAAAAATATTTTATTAGACTTTTATTTTATTAAGACGTTTAACCCGAATAGCTTGATGAAATTTAAAATTGAACCTGCCTGCCGCCTGTCTTCGGTAGGCAGGTTCTTAATTCCTAAACACCTTCCGAGTCCACACCTTGCCATTCGCCACTACTCGCACCAAATACACACCGCTCGCCAAATGATCAATATTCAACTGCTCTCGCTACTGCGTCATCGGCTCAGAATGCACCATTCACCCGACCATCTCGAATTCATTGATTTGGGCTGATTGCGGTAAAGATTTAACAATGCTAAAGTTCCAAAAAAATTCAAGTCACCAAGAAGCAATTGATGAAGTTAATTTTGATGTTTCTAAGTTTTTAGAAAAATCATATATTGAAAGAATAACTAAGGCATTCAATCATGCAATTAGTCTTGCAGGTGGAGCATCAGAGAATTTATTTTAAAAATGCTCATTTTATTGAGTTTAAAAGGAACAGAATTTCGTAAATTGTGATTGTTTAAATAAACGATAAAACAGTCAAAACATGAGATTTGTAGGTGTAACCAACGATATAGCTTTTCGCAAAATATTTGGGAATGAAAAAGACTAAAATCTTGATTTCGTTCTTAAATGCTATTTTGAGATTTGAAGGTGGAGAACGAATAGTAGAAGTAGAAATAGAATAGTTAATCCTTATCAGCTACCAAGAATTGCAGGTGAAAAAGCGTCTATTATTGATGTTCGGGCAAAAGATGAAAGAGGAAGACAATTTGTAGTAGAAACCTGCCTGACGGCGAGGCAGGTGCAAGTTGCAAGTGCAAAAGGTTTTTCTAAAAGATTTAAATATTATGCTGCTCGTGATTATTCGATGCAAATTGATAGCGGCGATAAATATCATTTATTAAAACCAACTTTTTTAATCGGAATTTTAGATTTTAAGCATTTTGAGAGCGAAAAATATTTATCAAATCATGCTACTTTAGACGAAGAAACTTATAAAAATGTGTTAGATGATATTAAATACACTTTCATTGAGTTACCAAAGTTTAAACTTAAAGTAGATGAGTTAAAAACGCTTATTGAAAAGTGGATTTTCTTTATCAAAGAAGCAGAAAATTTAGATGTTATTCCAGAAAATACGGATGAGTATAGAAATTACAGCCCAAATATCAGGACTTACCGTTGAACAAATCAGAAAAATAGAAAAAACAAACCGCTAACAAAAGCATAATCGTCCATAGCCGCCAAAAGCGGCTACGGCGTTTATGCAGACGTTAGTTTAGTCACCTATAAAATGTATCCCTAAATTTTGACTGGTTGATTAGTTTGGAAAATAATCGGGTGACATATTAGACAAGTTCCTAATTCTTAATTCCAAATAATGGTGTAATCGGTGGTAAGACACTGATAACTGCGGAGAAACGCAAGGAGAGATGTGTTAAAATCAAAAATGGCCATATCCTTTTTTTTCAAAAAAATAGCACAGAAGTATTAAATTTGGCTACGTAAATTCATCAATGTCGTATTGACAGATTATCAAATCTACCATCATGCAAACCTTAATCAAATACTTTTTTTTATTATTTATCATTAGTTTTTCAGGCTGCGATTCTACACAAAAATCCGAGAATATGGCATCAGAACCACAACTCCTACGCATTTCTTACCCCAGTGAGGCCACAGGAAAGGAGCGAGATTACTTTGTGCTATTGCCCAAAGGTTACGAAGATGACGAAACCAAAAAGTATCCTGTATTGCTCTTTTTGCATGGCGGCGGTGAGCGAGGCGATGCAAAATCGGGTTTGGATAGGTTGCTTGCCAATGGTCCGCTTTACGAAGCATGGATACAAAAGCGAGATTTGCCTTTTATTATCATAGCGCCTCAAATGCCGCTTTTCGGAAGAGATGAAGCGACCATGACTCCGCTCAAAGATGTTTCCCAAAGAATGGCTAACGGCACGCCTCAACGTTCGAAAAAATGGGCATCGAAACGACCTATGACTGGCGCAGTGCCTGCCGAAATTCTTCCTTATGACAAAACGGGGTTGCCCGACGGCTGGGGCAAAATCAAAGAAGAAGTTATTGGAATGTTGGATAAGACTTTGGCGGATTATCGGACAGATGATAAGCGTGTGTATTTGACAGGATTGAGTTATGGCGGCTTTGGGACGTGGATTATGGCAAGTCATTATCCTGACCGTTTTGCGGCAATTGCTCCGATAGTAGGCTGGGGGCATCCCGATTTGATGCCATCTATTGCCGAAGCTAAAATTCCGACATGGTGTATTTCTGGTGGGAGAGATGCCGTGATTGAAAATAAATTTTTCTTTGCAGGTATGAATAAACTCGAAGAACTCGGACATACCGACGTTCGATTTACCATTCATGAAGATATGGAACATGACGTTTGGGTACGAGTATATGCTGGCGAAGATATTTATAATTGGCTACTGGAGCATCAATTGGGGAAGTAGTGGCGTGAAAATAGAGTTGTAGAAAGCTAAAACGAGGCTTAGGAAGTGTATTGGAATATTGCGAGTCTCAACCCAATATTCCAATACCTTAATATACTGCAAATGGTTGAAAAATTAACATTTCCAATCACGCAAACAATTGATATTGAGTTGTTTTTGAAATTTTAAATTTCAGAAATCAACCTTTTGTAGTATAACACAAGAACTACCTTTTATTTCTCGCCTCGTTTTAAGTTTTCTTGCGCCCAATCAAAATAAAATGACAAGGTAAGTTTTACACGAACCTTCTCCTTGTTTTGTTCGCCGGGTATCCATCGGATATTTTCTTGTATCGCACCCATAAATTTTTTCACTTCTTCGGTGCAGCCTCCGCCTAGTTCATTGAGGAGTTTCAGATGGGTGATGCTTCCATTTTTTTCTACAATAAAAGAAACGTCTATTTTTCCTTCAATTCCAGCTTTAAACGCATTATCTGGGTATTTTAAATATCGGCTAATGAACTCTTCTAAGGCGATTTCTGCGCACTGATTGGCTTCAAAATCGCTATTGTTTCCACGTTCTTTTACGTCTTGACATTCGTAAGAAGGGAAGAGCGGCATTTTTTCAACTGTCGTATATACTTTGTCTTTATCCGATGAAATAGGAATTTTTGCGGTATCGCTTTGCGCAGATAAGGAAATACCAAAGAATAGTATAAAAACGAAAAGGGAGCGTTTTTTCATCATTAATAGTTTTGATTTAATTCTTACTACTATTCAACTCAAAACTATGCCGATTATTGTAAGTCGCTAACAATCAATAGTGTAATTTTTTTTCTCTACTTAAAAGTACGTTTTCATTTTTACAAAAAAATAAGCCTTCACAATGATAGTAAAGGCTCTCTTTATATAAGAGTATCTTGATGAATGATTTTTTATCTTTTGTATAAAAAAGAAACAGACCAACCATGAATTAGTCTGTTTCTTATACGTCGTTGATTTTTAGATAACGGTAATTTTCTGAACCCATTTCACTTGACCGTCTTTTTCATTTAGTGTGATGAAATAAACTCCTTTTTCAAACTCTTGTAGATTGATAGTTGTTGAGGATTTGGTCATCGTTTTTGTCTCTACTACCTCACCTTTAGAGGTTTTTATAGTATAAGAAAATTCACCTAAACCTAGCTTTTCTGTATTAATGACTACCCAGTGATGAGCAGGATTTGGATACACACTAAATGTAGTGTTAATTTTTTCTTCATAAGTTAGTTTTACAACATCTTTCTCATTTGTAGTCTTTGGCTTCGTATTATCGGTATGTGTTTTTTTAGAAGAGGAAAAAGCAACAAGGTCTTTGATATTTTCATCCATCAAATTTGCTGCGAGGTTGCCAGATTGCGCAAAAATGGTTGTGCTAAATAAGAAGCATACGATGAAGGCGATTTGATTTTTCATATTGTTTTAATTGGAAAAGTAGTATATATATATAAATTGTACGAAACTTATATAGCAGGGTTGCATTAATTTTTATTTATTTCATCTTTTCAAACAAAAATGTATTTTATTTTATAAAAACCCAAATACTATATTGTATTCAAACACTTATGCAATTTTAATTCCAAGTTTAGACAATATTGACATTTTTTTTTTTAAATATTTTGTCACCTATTTTAATATTGGTTCATTGACCTTAATGTTTAAAAACCAACCCAAACACATCATTAAATAGCCCTTTTTATTATCGGAACAAACTCACATCTCCGCTATATTGCAACACCCCATCATCTAAAAATCGAACTTCTACCAAATAAACATAAATTCCATCTCGCATTTTTCGCCCTTTAAAAGTGCCATCCCATCCATGTTCATCGCTATTAGGAGGGAAATTTTCAGCAAAGAACACTCGCTCGCCCCACCTATCAAAAACGCTAAAACTCAAAACCTCCGATACTCCTGTGCCGCCATATACTACAAATTTATCGTTGTGACTATCTCCATTTGGCGTAAAAACATTCGGAATAAATACTCGTCGTTCTTTTCGTACTTTGATTAATACGCTATCGGTAGCCGTACAGCCGCTTGCATCCGTAACGGTTACATAATACCACGTCTTCGTAACGGGAGCAACTATCGGATTTTCGCAATCCATGCAACTCATAGCAGTATCTACCGACGACCAATTGTAAGTTACCGTTGCGCCACTAGGACTCAACATTGCGTTGATTTGAATGCTATCGCCCATCAATATCTCTTGCTCTGCCCCCAAATCCACGGTAAGCAATGCGGGTGCTTGAATGGTTATATTTCGAGTAACGGTACAGCCATTGTCATCTTGAAAAACAACCGCATACGCTCCTGCTGGCAAATCCGTAAAAATCGTATTAATAGAAACATAATTCACCCCGCCATCTATCGAGTATAAATAAGGTGGAATGCCGCCTTGTACGTTTTCTACTCTAATAAAACCATCATTATCGCCATTGCAACTCGTAGCTGGCGAAAAAAGCACATTTCCGCCATTGAAGGCTGGCGGTGCGGTTAGCGTAGAAAAAGCGACTGTATTACATCCGTTCGCATCCGTCACCGTGACGAAGTAAGAGCCTGCAAATAAGCCTGATGCCGTATTGGTAGTAGAAGTACTTCCTGTCCATTGATAGAAATAATTGGGCGTACCACCGCTTGCATATACGGTTACTTCGCCATCGTTTTCTAAGCGGCAAAGCGGATTAATTCCAATAATAGAATCCACAACTAAAAGAGGTGGTTCAGTCACCGTAATATTAAATGGTGGCAAAGTACAGTTGTTGGCATCCGTTACCGTTACGGAGTAAGTTCCTGCTCCTAAGCCCGTTGCAACAGCCGTAGTTTGCGTTGGCGTAGTATTCCAATTATAATTATAGGGTGCTGTGCCGCCCGAAACTTGTATAAATGCGGTGCCGTCGGTAGTTCCATTGCAGCTTGTAGGTTGTGCGCCAATATTGACAACGGCCAATGGCGGAACAGTGGTAATCACAAAAGTATCAACAACGTGGCAACCGTTTTGGTCGGTAATGACTACGTTATGTGTGCCAGCCAATAATTGTGTGGCGGTCTGTGTGCTTTGCGTGCCATCCCAAAGGTAGAAATAAGGGCTAATGCCGCCGCTAACGGTAGCCGTAGCCGTTCCGTTGAAGCCTCCTGCACAGCTCACAGGCGTAGTTGTAATTGTGACTACAATTGCTGGCGGAGAAGTAACTATTGCGCTATCTATCAGCGTACAACCATTAGCATCCGTCACCGTAACGATATAAGTACCTGCCGTTAGTCCAGTGATGGTGTCATTATTGATTGGGCTGGAGTTCCAGTTGTAGATATAAGGTGCTGTTCCGTTTGAGACGTTTATAAATGCGACACCGTTTTGGTCGGTAGCGCAAAACAAACTCGTTGCGCCTGTGCTTGCGGTCAATGGGTTTGGCGCATTCAGCGTTAAATTTTGTACTAATGAACAACCATTTGCATCTGTCACGGTAACGGAATAATTTCCTGCGCCAATATTGGAAATGGTATTTGTCAGATTGTTGGTATTCCAAAGGTAAGTGTAAGGCGCAGTACCGCCACTAGGCGTTATTACAAATCCGCCATTCATATCGCCAGCGCATAATATTTTTGTGGTGTCAATATTAGAAATGAATAGGGCAGAGGTCGGTTGAGTAATGGTAACGGAAAAAATATTGGTACAATTAGAAGCATCCGTTACCGTAACGGAGTAAATACCTGCGGTTACATTAGAAACAGAATCAAGATTGGTCATATTCGACCATTGATAAGTATAAGGCATTGAACCGCCCGAAACATTAATTTTGGCTGCGCCTGTGTTGTCGCCAAAACAATTCACATTCGTTTGACTTTGTAATGAAATAACTATTGGCATAGACTCATTCACGATAACCGTATCTATTGCGAAGCAACTGCTCCCGTCAGTTACCGTAACGTAATACGTTCCACCGTTAAGATTTGAAATAGAACTGGTATTGGCATTATTCGACCATAAATAAGTATAGGAAGACGCTCCACCATTCGCACTCACAGAAGCTGAACCATCATTTGCGCCCGAACAACTTACATCTACTGCGGTAGAAGTCAATATTATTGGACTCGGTTCGGTTAGCGTTATGGTATCTATAATAGAACAATTGTTCGCATCCGTAACGGTTACAAAATAATCGCCACCACCAACATTTGAAATCGAATTGGTATTGGCATTATTTGACCATAAATAAGTATAGGAAGGCGTTCCGCCTGTTGGATTTACGGTTGCGCTACCGCTCATGTCGCCAGCGCAAGTAACGTGATTTATATTTTGAAAACTCGTAACCAATGGATTATTGGGTTCTGTAATAGTGATAGTATCCATCGCAGAACAATTATTCGCATCTGTTACCGTAACGAAATAAGTGCCGCCACTTACATTTGAAATCGAATCGGTATTTGAGTTATTTGACCAAAGGTAGGTATAAGGCGTTGAGCCGCCCGAAGCAGCAATGGTTGCCGCTCCGTTCATTGCGCCAGCGCACAAAACATGAGAAATACTTTGTTGCGAAATCGTTATTTCAGGCGCAGGAGCTATCATTGCCGTATCTATCAAAGAACAATTCGCTGTATCCGTCACGGTAACAATATAAGTACCGCCCGAAAGATTAGAAATCGCATTCGTTGTACTCATAGGAGAGGTGTTCCACGCATAAGTATAAGGTGTGGCTCCGTTCGTTGCCGTTACGCTTGCTGTACCGTCATTGAATGCACAAGTTTCATCCGTAGATGTTACGGATATTTGCCATGCAGCAGGCTCTTCTATCATTACCGTACCGACTACGCTACAATTATTCGCATCCGTTACCGTCACCGTATGAATGCCGCCTGTGAGATTATTGGCTGTTGGCGTTGTAGCGTTATTGTCCCAAAGAATGGTATAAGGTGCTATTCCATCCATTGCCGTAACAGTGGCTATTCCGTCATTTCCTGCGTAACACGTCACTTCGCCATCAACGGTAAGTACTGCGTACAAATCGCAACCTGTGGGGCAATCATTCACAGTGACGGCATTCGCTACAAACACGGTATCAGCGGTACAACCATTGGTTGCTACGAGTTGAGCGTCAAAAATTCCGACATTCAGATAGCTCACTGTTGGCGATGTGGCGATGGGCGAAATCGTGTCTGCACCTTGAAGCGTCCATTCAAAATCTCCACTGTTAGTCGATGTGTTATTAAAAACGACATTGGCAGTAGAATCACAGGCGGTGACATTCGTTGGGTTAAATTCTGCTATTGGCGGCGTGGCTATAATCGGAATAACAGCATGAGCCATTTCTACATTCCAACTTGATGTATAAGGATGCCAAGTGCCATCGCTCCATTGTTCCCATGCTCGCCCAAATCCTGTTGGTAAATCTCCAATCGTTGTTGTTATAATGGCAATGGTATCGCCTGTACTTGTGTTTGGAATTTTAAAACCAAAGAAAAACTCTCCGCTCGTTAGCGGTATCGGGGTATCAAACTCTATATAAAGTGGCTGCGAAAGGTTATTGCCAATAGTAGCCATAGAAACGCTTTGCGAACCTATTTCTGCACCAGGAATGCCACCTTGCCCTTGCCAAACTGTAATTTCTATATTAGAATTACCACTTGCGTAGAAAAATCCAAATATTCCTCCGATTAAATGCGTATTAGTAGCCGAATAATTAAAATAATCCGCTTTTGCTATATCGTTGAAACTACTTGTGCCTGCTACAAATCCGCCATTGTAAGGATTGATATAATAAGAAGGATTCAATACAGAAATATCGGGGACGAAGGTATCGCAAGCCGTCATACAATTAAAATCTATTAAAGTAGTATCGTTGTAAGCACATCCTACGCCATCTACGACGGAGGCAATAACCGCTCCTGCGGAAAGCCCCGTGGCAGTATTCCCTGACTGAATGCCCGAAGGCGTGAGCCAATTCACGGTATAAGGAGGAATGCCGCCCGAAGGCGCAATCGTTGCCGTAGCGTCGTCGCCAGCGCAACTTTCGCCCACTACGGTAGTCATTCCAGAAAGCGAGCTACTTAATTTGACTTCTACATTCGCCATAGCTTCACATCCATTCGCATCTGTAACGGTGACTTCGTACCAGCCATTTAGTAAATTGGTAGCCGTAGCGGTCGTTTGTACAGGAGAAGCATTCCACACATAAGCATAAGGAGGAATACCGCCCAATGCTGTTACCGTAGCTGTTCCGTTTGGTAATGCACTGCAATTGTGATTGGTGCTTGACGTATTCAAAACAATAGCGCAAGCAGTATTACAAACTGTGCTACTCGTCAAACTTGACCTATCTCCAAACCCCATCAGACCTGCCGTGCCTGTAAGCACGGCTCGCATAACGTTGATTTGGTCATTCGTAAACATGGATTGGCAGGTTTGTTCTTTCATATAATCCATGTAATTAGAATACATATCATTGGTAGCGCAAGAGGTGGGAATGGAACTGGGGCAACTTCTCTGCGTCATGCCAGTAGGTGCGGCTTGGTCGGGTGTATCTGCTAATCCATCATCGGAAGCGCAACCTACGGGCGTTCCGTTGGCATTGGATGCACCCCAAATATCCATCAATCCTAAGAAGTTGCCTGTTGCTCGAATAGTAGCTACTCCGTCGCCAACAGCATTATGTCCAACTCCAAAAAAACGATAATCCACTACCACACCATCCATATTGGAAACTCCTGCAAAACCTGCTACGGGCAAATAGGAGTATGATTGAACGCCGCCCATAAGATTGGTATTGGGTATGGCAACTGTCCAAATATTGAGATAATTGGCTGGATTCCATTGGGTAGCTGGTTTTATTACCGTTTCGATATAAGTCAAGTTTGTAATGGAACTCGTGGCGTAAGTGTGTCTGACAATGCCTGTGGTCGGATTGGAGCTAGGGTCTGTTTTAGCTAAACAAAATTCAATTTCCGCATTTCCTGCCACGCTTTGAAAGATGGCTGGCGTATTAGCAAAGTTAGAATTGGTTTGTCTAAAGGCTTGGTTGAGTTTGTCTATTTGAGATTGCACTTGAGCAATGGAAAGGTTGGTATGAGAACCAATGGCATCATTAGCATCATGGATAACGTGAATGACAACGGGAATGGTCAAAACAGGTGGAGGAGCTAAGGAAGGCCCGCTTTCTGCCTTGACGGCTTCGAGTTGGCTTAGTCCCGAAATGCCTTCTAAGTGTTGGGCTAAACCTAAAGCAAAATTGATATCTTCTCTTGCTAACCAATTATTAATGTGGCTCGTTCCTGCCCATGGGGGAAGTTGGTTTTGGCTATAAATGTTTATGAAAAAAGAGAGGAATAATACGGTATAAATATATTTTTTCATTTTGCTCAATTATGGATACCTTCACAAATTCAATATACAATATTATATTTTGTGTGACGCACACACAAAAAAAATTACTCAAAATCAGTAAGTTGTGTTTTAGACATACCATTTTTTTAGATTAAAGTCTAATGAGGATAAAGGGGTCAGAGATGGCATTTTTATCATTATATGCTAAAATAAGAACATAGTTAGGATTTAATATCTAGATAATCGAAAAATGAACCCATAGTTACATTTCTGAATAAGAAAAGCCAAAATCACTTTTTCCTATTTACCTTCTTTTTTTGTTCAAAAACTACTATTTCCCTAATTTATTCGTTAAAAAAGTAAGAAGTATGATACTTTAAACTAAAAAGCATTACTCTAGTCTAATTTTTGCGTCTTTATAAATATTTTCCCAAAACACTATTCTAACATTAACAAACCAGATTTTTATGAAAAATATACGATTCTTATTTATTGCTTTTTTCTTGTTTAGTCAATTCCAATATTCTTTTGCACAGTGTGAAGATTTCAATAATTATCCGCACGGCGAGCAAGAGGGGAGGAGAAACTATTGGGAATATCGCCAAAGTATGAAGAAAGGAAATATTGAGGCGGCAATTCCTCGTTGGAGAATAGCAATGGAATATACTCCCGGGGGAAGTGTTTATAATTTCACTGATGGTGTAAAAATTTATGAATATTTAATTGATAATGAAACAGATAGCGTAAAAATAGCGGCTTATCGAGATTCTATGTTTGTATTATTTGATAGGAGAATAGCTTGTAAAACCAAAACCAATAAGAAAAAAGGGGATATTTTGACCCGCAAGGCTTATACGATGTATAAGCATGAAGCTGACCTTGATGCGGTTTTTACTACTTATAAAGAAGGTTTTAAGTTGGCGGGTAATAAAGTGGCTAGTTATGTCATTTATCCTTATGCTTATGCAGCGGTGGAGCAATTTAAAAATGAAAAAATAGATAATAAAGCAGCTCAAGCCATATATCAACAATTGATGGATGTAGTGGATTATAATATTAAAAATGCTAAAAAAGAGGATGATAAGTTTAAATTTGGCGAAGTAAAAGACAAAATTGGGATGGTATTTCATCAAAGCATGGATAAGCCAATTTTTGATTGTGCTTATTATTCTGACTTATATTTGCCTGAATATCAAGCGCATCCCGATAGTCCTGCCATTTATAGGATGGTTTACCGAGAGTTGGTAAAGGCTGGTTGTGATAAAAATAAACCCATTTTAGCGGAGATTTATATTAAGGATAGCATTTATAGAGCAGAGCAAAAGGCTATCATTTTGGCGGCTAGGAGAGATGCCGCACCAAAATATCAAAAGGCAGCATGGGCCTATGCGGATGAAGATTATGTAAAAGCGGCGGAGTTGTTTGCAGAGAGTTCTTCGGATGATGAGGGCTTAGATGATGTAAAACGGGCAGACATGAGTTACAAGGCTGCCCAAATTGCTTTTGCAAACCTCAAAGATTTCCCTAAAGCCAGAATGTATGCGGAAATGGCATTGAAATATCGTCCGAATTGGGGCAAGCCTTATTTGCTGATTGGCGATTTATATGCTTCGAGCGGGCCTAAGTGTGGGTCGGGGAGGGGCTTTGATAGTCAGCGTGTAACGTGGGCTGCGATTGATATGTGGAAAAAAGCTAAAGAAGTAGATGACGACCCCGATGTTCAAAAAAAGGCAAAAGCGCAGATTGCTAAATATCATAAATTTATGCCAACAGCGGAAGATTTGCACAAACGAAGTCTAAAAGAAGGTCAGTCTTATAATATCCCTTGTTGGATTCAGCGAACGACTATTATTCGTGCTTATAATGAATTCGATAATCCGTAGGAGGGTTAGTCAAATTAGAAAATTAAAAGTAGCAACTCGTCGGAGTTGAAATTATGGAAGCCGCTATGTAGTAATAAACATGGTGGCTTTTTTATTTTCTTTTTTAAAGAAATGATAATTGACTTGCATTTTAGTCGGCCTTCTGTTTTATAAAATAGTCAAACATTTAAAAATGCTCGAAAAGAATGTTAGAATAGTTTTTCAAAATTGAATAAACAAGTCATCTGTACAGGAAAAAGAAAATATTTTAATTAATATTGTAGCTACGGATTTTTAATCATAATTAATTGATAATCAATACTTTAATTTTTCGTCAATTTCGCTTTTTTCTTCAGAAAAGATATTTTTTACAATTTTCTTTAAGTTATTAACATTTCCACAGTCAATTCACAGTTTTCCACATTTGTGAAAAAAAAATGCTGTTTCCAAAAAATAATTTGGAAACAGCATTTTCAATTTATAAAATTACAAACTAAAAATTAGCGTTCTTCTTTTTTAGCACGTTCTGCTTTTTGCATTTTATTTTCAGAAGAACGACGGTTGGATTTAAACATTTTAAATCTTGAGATTTCTGCTTTTGGAGGAAAATGATTATTTGACATTTCAGTATCTGCCATTTCCAAATAGGGGTCAAGCACGATATTGTCTAGTTCCTTTCCTTTTTCAGTAATGAAGACCTTTGTAACTTCGGTATCATCCAATTTCCAAATTTCGGCAGGAATGCGATGAAGCTCACTTGTACCATCTTTAAAGTTTAACTGTACAACCAAAGGCATCACTAATCCTCCTATGTTTTCAAAAGTGACTTCATAGAAGTTATCCTCCTTCTTCAAGTACTCTTTTTCTTTATCAGAAAGAGAATTGTAATAACGTTCGTAGGCTTTTTTATCCAAAATAGAAATTGCATAAGGGTCGTATTCATTATAAAAATCTACCAACGACTCGTCTTTTTCAATTTCCGTTTTATCTATTACATCATCATTTACAACATCGGTAATATATCGTGGCTTTTCTGCCGCTTCTTTTTTAGCCAATGGCATTTCGATATTTGGGTCTTGCGTATTCATTTTAAACCACTTCACATCTTTTATTGCCATATCTACATGGTCCGTCGTATAGAACCAACCTCTCCAAAACCAATCCAAATCAAATGCAGAGGCATCTTCCATCGTGCGGAAAAAATCGGCAGGCGTAGGATGCTTGAACATCCAGCGTTGAGCGTAAGTCTTGAATGCAAAATCAAATAAATCACGTCCCATCACCGATTCTCTTAGTATGTTCAAGGCAGTAGCAGGCTTGCCATAAGCATTGTTTCCAAACTGATAAATCGACTCCGAGTTGGTCATAATTGGAGAAATTCTACTTTTATCACCGCCCATATAGCTGGTGATTTTGTAAGCAGGACCACGACGAGAAGGATAGTCTCGCTCCCATTCTTGCTCGGTTAAGTATTGCAAGAAAGAGTTCAAGCCTTCATCCATCCATGTCCACTGACGTTCATCTGAGTTTACAATCATTGGAAAATAGTTGTGTCCTACTTCGTGAATGATTACGCCAATCATGCCGTATTTTGTGCGTTCAGAGTAAGTTCCATCTTTTTCTGGGCGACCAAAGTTGAATGAAATCATCGGATATTCCATGCCTGTAAATACAGCGTGAGTAGAAATAGCCACAGGATAGGGATAATCAAAGGTATATTTTGAGTAGGTCTTTAAGGTATGTGCTACTACTTTCGTAGAATATTTACCCCAAAGCGGATTGCCTTCCTTCGGATAGTACGACATTGCCATAACCGTCCTAGCTCCAAACTTCACGCCCATTGCGTCCCAAATAAATTTGCGAGAAGTAGCAAAGGCAAAATCTCGAACGTTTTTCGCCTTGAACACCCATGTTTTTTTATCCTTAGATTTTGTTTTTTCTTTCTTTTCTGCTTCTGCTTGCGAAACAATAACAACAGGTTCTTTTGCTGTTTTTGATTGCTCAAATAGTTTCACTTGGTCTTTAGTCAGAACTTCTTTTGGGTTTTGCAATTCGCCAGTAGAGGCGATGATATGGTCAGCAGGAACGGTAAGGCTCACTTCAAAATCACCGAATGTCAGGGCAAATTCTCCGTTACCTAAAAACTGCTTATTCTGCCAGCCTTCCACTTCATTATATACAGCCATGCGAGGATAAAACTGCGCTATGCTATATACGTAATTGTCTTCGTCTGGAAAGTACTCGTAGCCTGAGCGCCCTCTATCTTTCAAAGCGTCATTGATATTGTACCACCATTTGATTTTGAAAACGTACTTCTCTCCTGCTTTCAATGGCTTCGGTATATCTATGCGCATCATCGTTTTATTGATAGTATGCGGCAGTGCCTTTCCATTAGCATCTTTTACGTGGTCAATCTTAAAGCCGCCATCGAAGTCGCTATACGCAGCATCCATTGAATATGAATACATCCTATCAGACATCTTGCTTTGTCGGATTTTCTTAGAATCAGAGTCTTTCGCTCTCATGTTTTGGTCAAGCTGCACCCATAAGTAAGCAAGTTCATCAGGAGAATTATTAGTGTAAGTAATCGTTTCTTCTCCATAGATTTTCTGCTTTTCATCATCCAATTCTATCTTGATATTGTAATCTGCTTTTTGCTGCCAATACTCATGTCCTGGCGCACCCGATGCAGTACGATAAACATTGGGAGTAGCTAACTCCTCTTTTAATTGCTTAAACTTGTTTCTGTTTTCGCCTCTGTCCTGCGCTGTCAGTCCCACAGTTATTAAAAGGCAAAGACTTAATACCCAAATTTGGTTAAATTTCATCTTGAAAAATTTTGGCTACCGATGGTCAATAATTGTAAAATATTTCTACTTATTTTCATTCATCATAAGCCGTTTATAATAATAAATATAATGCTAAAAGGAATGTTCCATACGAAACCACTCCATTCCATAAACGCTGTTTTATTTTTAGAATATTCATCGCCACATAAGAGAACGAAAGAATGACTAATACAATACCAATCTGCCCTACCTCTACACCTAAGTTAAATGAAAATAAAGGCATGGCTAATCCGCTATCCATTCCCATTAATAATTCTATGAGATAATTAGAAAAACCCATCCCATGAATAAAGCCGAAGAGTAAAGCTAAAATATATTTAAACGATATTCGCCTCGAATGCTTCAATGCCTCGCTCCTCTCCGACCAAATATTGAATAGTGCCGTAAGCATAATCGTTATGGGAATAAGCATCTCAATGATAGCTGACTGAAAAGCCAATATATTCAATGTAGCTAAGGCTAAAGTAATTGAATGTCCTATGGTGAAAGCCGTCACCAAAATTAGAACATTCTTCCATTCTTTAAGTTGATATGTTGCACACAAAGCTACTA